>DATFOC010000026.1:0-47877 GCA_035265935.1 Gaiellaceae bacterium | reverse complement strand
CCTTCAGCGTGCGGGGATCGCTGACGCCGCGTTGATACTCGGAGTGATGGGCGATGCACCAGCACCCTCCGTAGACCCCGTTGTTGCGCTCGACCAGCTCCGCAAAGGCGCCCCACGTGGACGCGTCGAGCGGGCGGGTCTCGTAGGAAGCCCCCTCGGCCGGGTTCGCGCCTCCGGATATCCGTGCTGAGCGCTTCGCCATCGGCTTCAGCCGAGAGCCTAGTCCGGGTCGTCCAAAGCAGGCGGAAACGGGAGTGCTCGCGTGACTTTCCCGCACGCTGGCCCACGTGACGATCCGCTGACCCGGCCCCACTTGAGCCAACGTTCTACGATCGGTCGCGTGGACGAGTTCGTCCCGGGCGACTTCGACGTCCCTCAGCGGCTCGAGACGCCGCAGTTCGTGCTCGAGCCGCTCGGCCCCGAGCACAACGACCAGGACTACGACGCGTGGACCTCGTCGCGGGAGCACATCCGCGCGACGCCCGGATGGGAAGACAGCAGCTGGCCGCGGGAGATGACGCCGGACCAGAACCGGGCAGACCTGCAGCGCCATGCCGACGACTTCCGCAACCGGACGGGGTTCACATACACCGTGCTCGATCCGGGGAGCCGCGACGTGATCGGGTGCGTCTACATCTACCCGCTGCGCGACAGCGAGTACGACGCCCGTGCGCTCTCCTGGGTGCGGGCGAGCCACGCGCAACTGGACACCCCCCTCTGGCGCGCCGTGAGTGAGTGGCTCGCGTCCGACTGGCCGTTCGGCAGCGTCGAGTACGCGCCGCGCGCCTAGGCGTCCCCAAACAGCCGTGCAGCTCCATTCTGGTCGAGGGACATTCCTGAACGCTGGCCCAGGCGCGTGACCTCTCCTCCGGTTAGCTCACGTGTTCGATGTCGTCTGGAAGCCGCAGCCACAAGTGTGGCCGCTCCTCCCAGACCGACTGGTCGGCGCAGAGAATTGGGAGTAGCCCGGCTCGCTCAGTTGCAGTAGGTGGAAGGGCGCGCGTGCTCAGGCCTGGCAGCAACCGGACCGTAAGCGACGGCGGTACGCTCGTTGCGTGGGCGTCTTGCGCGAGGTCGTCGAGGCGGATCTGCCGGTCTTCTACGAGCACCAGCGCGACCGGGAAGCGGCGGCGATGGCCGCGTTCCCGCCGCGCGAACGCGACGCATTCATGGCGCACTGGGCGAAGACGCTCGCGAACGAGTCGGCCCTGACTTGGACGGTCGTCTCCGACGGCGCGGTCGCCGGCAACATCGGCTGCTGGGAGGACGACGGACGCAGGCTCGTCGGGTACTGGATCGGGCGAGAATTCTGGGGCCGCGGGCTGGCGACGCGGGCCCTCGCGGAACTCCTCGACGTGGTCGACGCGCGCCCGCTGCACGCATACGTGGCGAAGTGCAACGTCGCGTCGATCCGCGTGCTCGAGAAGTGCGGATTCGTCAAGGTTGGCGAGCACGCGGGCGACGACGGGATCGAGGAGCTCCTCCTGGAGCTGCGGGCGTGAGACCGTGTCGAGTGCTCACGAGCGGGCTCACAGACAGGTCGGCTCAGGGGACATTCGCGAGCGCTGGCCCAGACGAGTCATTCCGTCCCGATTCCTCGCGTTTTCCCTTAGCCATTCTGAGAAAGGGGCACCAACTCGATGACCGTCCACGGTTGCAGCAAGGTCGTCTGAGCAGCAGGAAAGCGTATGCGTGTTAACTCAGTGACCTTGCCGCCGCCGAGCTTGGCGTTCCGCAGCGGCCGCAGCGCCGTCCGAAGCTCCCTTGGATCATGCTCTTCTCGCGTCACGCCGATTGTGATGTGTGGCAGGAACGTCGAAGCATCTACTTGCGTGCCAGCGATGAGTTTGCGCAGCTGCGGTGCTTCTACCTCGACGACCACGGCAGCGTGGAAGCAGTTCACGCGTTGGTACACCGCGTCGAACGCGCCGCTGTGGCGCAACTCATGCGGCCGCCCTCCGGCCGAGGTCGCGCCCCCGAGCCACACGTGCAAGAAGTGCTCCGGAACGGGGGTAAGCCACTCCAAGCTCGCGAAAGCTCGTTGGAGCTCCAGCGCGGCCTGTTTGATCTCGCTTGGAGGAACGAATACCCACCCCTCGGCCACAAACGCCTCGTCCTCTGGAAAGTCGCCGAAGAACCACTCCAGCGGCTCAGCGCGCCTGAGGAAGTATTGCCACGCCTCGTCGAAACTCGTGAAAAAACGGCCCACCGCTCCGAACCTAACCGCCTCGGGGGACATTCGCGAACGCTGGCCCATGCAATGTCATCAGCGCACCGCTTGATCGTGGTTGGCTTATCGCGGATAAGCTTTGCTGCGATTGAGCGTCCCATGGGTGGCGATGGGGGAGCGCACACAGCAGCGGTGCGCAGCGAGCAGGTTCTGCGCTGGGTGGCCGGAGTGGTCGGCGGGATGCGCGTCCTTTCGGTCGAGAACCCCTCCCGCAGCACCCACCGTCCCGCTGGCACCTTCCGCCTCAAAGTCGCGGGAACATCGACCGGCGCCACTGACGTAATCCTGAAGCTCTCGGTACCGCGCTGGATCACCGACGGCATGGTGATCACCAACGCCCGAGCCCTTCGGCTGGCCGAGACCTATGGCCTGGCCGCGCCGCGCCTGATCGCCGCCGATCTCGACGGGAGCGCTAGCGGAACCGTGGCTACCCTGGAGACCTTCCTGTCCGGCAGCAGCGATCTCCCGCCGCTGGTTTCTGCCGCCCGCCTCCGGGAAGCCGGAGCCGCAATCGCGAGGGTCAACGCGGTCGTCCTGGCGCCACAGGCAGACCTGCCGCCCTGGCGCGCCGCCGACGACCGAGCCGCCGACCGCCGGCGGGGCCGGACGCCGACGACACCCCTACTGAAGCAGGCCGACGAGCGGGTCAGGTTGCATGGCGTGCCCGCGGCCGCGTCGGTGTTCCTGCATGGCGACGTCTGGGGCGGCAACATGCTGTGGGAGGGCGACCATTGCGTCGCGCTGATCGACTGGAAGGGAGCCGGGGTTGGTGATCCGGGAGTCGATCTTGGCAGCCTTCGGATGCAGATGGCGCTTCAGTACGGCCAGGATGCGCCAGCCCATGTATTGGAGGGCTGGCAGCGACAGGCCGGGCGGGCAGCAATCGCGGTGCCCTACTGGGATGCCGTCGCCGCGCTCAACACGCCGACCGTGATTCACGGCGAGTGGCTCCCGGGGTTCGCCGGCGACGGCAGCCCGCTGGACGCCGCGGCCGTCACGGAGCGCCGCAACGCGTTCCTCCGCACCGCCCTCGATCAGCTTCCGACACCAATCAGCTGACCCGCGGCGTTGCAGACACGCGGACACCGAGACCCGCTCACCCGATCCATCCGCACCCTCGCTCAGGGCACATTGCGGAACACTCGCGCACCCCACGAACGAGTACCCTCGATGGCCGTCTCGCTGGAGCCCCGGACGCCCCCGCAGGACCGGCCACGGTCAGCTCGAATCACGCCATGTGCTCTCCGCGCTTCTCATGTTCGAGAGGTTCGCCAAGGCGCTGAAGGTGGCCGTCCGCGACGAAGGTTTCGCACAGATCCTGGGGACCGGGCTCCTTCTCGTCATCGTCGGCACGATCACCTACACCACGAGCCAGGACTGGAGCCTGGTGGACGGTTCTACTTCGCCGTCGCGACGCTGACGACGTCGAGCCTCGCCGATCCGCATCTCGTCATCACAGGCGCCCCAATCAAGATCTTCACGGTTTTTTACATCCTCGTCGGCATCGGCATCCTGGTCGAACTCGTCCGACAACTGGGCTTCGCTTACGTTGAGGTGCGACGGGACGAGAAGGCCGCGAAGCAGGCCAAGGCCGACGCGGAGCATCTGGCCGATACGTCAGGCGCCTGACTCTAGGGACATTCCCGCACACTGGCCCACCGGAGTGTTTCTCGATCCGACCAAGACCGGCCTGAGCTTGCCGAGAAACAGGGCGACGGACCTCGATCCGCCGCCCCGTCGCAGCACGGCTACTGCGTTGGCCTTTTGCGTCAGGAGTGCACCTAGCCGAAGGACAGGCCACAAGCGAGCGTCAGGCCACTCGAGTCGAGGAACGCCGGTCTAGCGAGTCTTAAGTTCTGCGGCCAGCCCGACCGCCGAGGTCTCCGTGAGAACGTCGCCGTTTGCGAGCTCCCGGGTCACGGTTTGCGTGAATCGTGTACCGGGCTTCGGGTTCTGCTTGGCGACGCGGTAGTTCTCGAACAGGCTCGGCCGCATGGTGGCCGGGAGAGGCGGGAGCCGAGCCCCCCACAACAGACCGAGGGTCTCGAGTGTTTCGATGGCCTCAGGGAGTGGCTGGCCCACCAATCGCGGCATGGGGCGTGTCGGCCCCGTCGGCCCGGGCGGAAGGAGTCCGTGAATTCCTGCCGCGAGGCTAAGCACAACGGAGGTACCGGGGCGGCCGGCGCTTCCGGCTGCGCGGGATTGATCGCTGACATACGAATTCAGCTAGACCGGCTCATGGATCTGGACGGCGAACCCCGCTTCGTGAACTGCGTCGTATGCCCTGGTCACAGACAGGCCAATGACGTCAGGGACGACCGCCTGGCCCGGAGACGAGGAAGCGCTCATGGCCAAGGAGAGCGTCCCGGTCATCGCGAGGACGGCCGCGATCCGCGAGACCGACAGATGCCCGCCCCGACCGAGCATGCGCCCCGACGATAGGCACTCGCTTCACACTCCGCAACGACGGCTGCCGAGGAACGGTGGACTAGGACGGCAGCTCGAGCTGCCCGAAGCCGTCCCGATCGCCCGGGGTTCTATGCTCGTCACGTGGACAGTGCCGGCGAGGTGCGATCGGTGCGGAGCCTCCAGTGCGAGGAATGCGGCCGTGTCTCACGGAAGAACGAGCGCGACGCGTCATCCGCGCGAGCTCGCCGCCGCCGAGGAGGTCGCGCGAGAGAAAGTCGATCCAGACGCTCTGGCCGTGTTTTGCTAGCTGGTGGAGTCGTGTGTTCACCGGCATGGTCTAGTAGCCGCTGTAGCGCTCGGCGATCAGGTTCTCGTCCAGCACTCCCGCCTCTTGGAGCGCTGTCTGCACGCCCTCGGCCATCGCCGGCGGCCCGGCAACCAGAAACGTGTACCGGTTCAGGTCGTCTCCGAGGTAGTCCTGGACGAAGTCGCCGTCCACCTTTCGCGCCTCGCCCTTCCAACCCGGGTCTTGGGTCATGGTGAGGATGAGCCGGAAGTCGGGCAGCGTCTGCTCGAGCTCGCGGAGCTCGTCCAGGAAGGCCGTCGACTCGCGGTCGCGGTTCGAGTAGATCAGCGTCACGCGGTAGGGAAGCCGCTCCTCGCTGATGTAGCGGAGCATGCTCCGAAAGACGGTGATTCCGATTCCGCCGGCGACGAAGACGAGCCTGCGAGACGGATCTTCGGGCAGCGCGAATTTTCCCTTCGGGGGCTCGACCTCGACCTCGCTCCCGACGGGAAGCGCGCGCAGCGTGCGCTTGAAGGCGCTGTCTCGCATGCGAGTGGCGAAGCCGAGCAAGCCCTTCTCGTTCGGCGAGGTCACGACGGTGATGTGTCGGCGCAGCCCCTTGTCGTCCTCCTCACCCACGCTCGGGAGCGTGACGAAGAAGTACTGCCCGGGCGTGAACTCGACCGCTTCGCCGAGGAGGTCGAACGTCACGAGCAGCGTTCCCTTCGCGACTTCCTGCTTTTCCTTGATCTGAGCTCGCACGTCTGAGTCCTCTCCGTCGACGAATTCGCTTCCCCGTTCTTTAGTTCGTGTTCCGCACGCGCCCTTTCTTACCCGTCGGCGTGCGCCGACGATCTGGGCGAGGGCACCGACGTCGCGCACCCGATCGGGCAGCGACGTAAGGACGGTGCCCGCCGCGACACCAACTCCTCCGACACCGAAAGAACGGAGGAGCACATGCCCTGGGGAAGTTGGATCAACGATCTGCCGACCGAGTTCTTCCTGGTCGTGCACATCACCGCCTTCGCGCTCGGCGCCGGCTTCGCCTGGCTGGCGTTCAAGCGTGAGCTGGCGCTGCTCGGCTCCGCGTTCTCACTGTTCGCCGCCGCCGAGCTCGTTTACATGACCTACCACCTCGACTGGACCGTGTTCCTGTTCGCGCACACGATCGCCGAGGTGCTCGACCTGACCGCGTTCGTGCTCGTATTCGCAGCGGCCGTCTACTCGGCCGTACGTCGGCCGGCGCTCAACACCGTCGAGGTGAACCGCTGATGAGGAGGCTCCTCTTCCCGGCTGTCGCAGCCGCCGCGGTCTTCGCGGCGGGTTGCGCCGGCTCGGGCGAAAGCAGCGAGCCGGTGGCCACGACCGAAGTGGAGATGGTCAAGAGCTACCGCTTCGACCCGAAGGTGGTCGAGATCAGGGCCGGGGACACGGTCACCTGGACGAACGAGGACAACTTCACCCACACCGTCGAAGTCGACGGCCAGGAGGACCACAAGGTCGAGCAGGGGGAGAGCTTCTCGATCAAGTTCGACGAGCCCGGCACCTACCACTACGTCTGCACGCTGCACAGCAAGGACATGGACGGCGAGGTGATCGTCAAGTGAGCCTCGCCGAGCTCAGAGGCGACGTCGTCATCCTCGCTTGCGCGATCAGCGCCGGCATCCACGGCGCGCTCGCCCCCGGGCACTTCGACGAAGGCATCGGTGCCGGTCTCGGCTTCATCGCCGCGACCGTCGCGCTCGCCGGGCTTGTCGTGTGGCTGACGTGGCGGCCGGGGAGCGCGTCGGCGCGGGCAGCTGCGGCGGTCACATTCGGTGGCCTGCTCGCGAGCTACGCGCTGGCGACGACGACGGGCTTACCCGTCCTGCACTCCGACCCTGAGCCGGTCGACGGGCTCGCCCTCGCCACCAAGGCGATCGAGGCCGCCGGCCTGCTCGCTGCATCGAGCCTGCTCTGGCGACCCCGAGTCGCCGCGATCCTCCCACAACCGAAAGGAAGACTGACATGAACACGCGTACCTACCGCCCCGTCCCTCTGGCGCTGACGATGCTGATCGCGCTCTTTAGCGCCCTCGTCGCGCTCGCCGTTGCCGGCGGTCACGACGCCGCCGCGCACGGCAACGGCGACCAGCACGCGACGCCGCACGCGACCGCCGCTGACAACCCGGCGGGGATCTCACGCAGTGAGCTCGCTCTCCGCCAAGACATGCGCAAGCTCTGGGAAGACCACATCACCTGGACGCGCCTGGCAATCATCAGCCTGACGACCGACTCTCCGGACACCGAGGCCACTGTCGGACGCCTGCTCGAGAACCAAACCGATATCGGTGACGCAGTGAAGCCGTTCTACGGAGAGGCGGCGGGGAACGAGCTCACCCGCCAGCTGCGGCTGCACATCCTGATCGCCGCAGACGTGGTCGCCGCCGCGAGGGCGGGCGATCAGACCGCGCTCGCCGACGCGCAGGCGCGCTGGCTGGCCAACGCCGACGACATCGCCGCAGTCCTGAACAGCGTCAACCCCAAGTACTGGGAGCTCGCGACCATGAAGGCGGAGATGCACAAGCACCTCGACCTGACGACGCAGGAGGCGGTCGCGAGACTCCAGGCGAACTGGAGCGCGGACGTCGCCGCCTACGATCAGATCCACGAGCACATCCTCCACATGTCCGACCTCTTGTCGAGCGGGCTCGTGAAGCAGTTCCCGAACCGCTTCCACTAACCACACGCCCGTGCTCGGATCCAGAGATGGCGACGGCGGGCGCCACAGCGAGGCCGTCCGCCTGCTCATCGACGGAGGCGCCGACGGAGAGAGGTGTACCTCTTTTCTCCCGCCGGTGTTCTGGCGCGGCTCACGTTTCGCGCGACGATCGGCCCGTGACCCGCTGGTCGCGAGGTAAGGACCGCGCTCGAGCCGTCACCAAAGAGACATGCACACGAAAATGGCGACGGGTGTTCGGCACGAGGTCGTACGCTGGCGGCGCGAGCGGCTCACCGAGTCGGGCTTTCCGCTGACAGTCGCAGCGCGCCTGGCCGAGGACGCGCGCTACGACCTGCACGCGCTGATCGAGCTGGTCGAGCGCGGCTGTCGGCCCGAGCTGGCGGTACGAATCGTCGCGCCCTTGGACGATGAGGTCGCTGCGTGAGCACCGTTACCCATACAGTCGCGGACCGCATGGAGTCGACGACTCACCCGTCGGCCGCGGATTCGTCTTCACCGCCCGCGCTCCTCGACGACGAGTCGCGGGTCTGGCTCCGCGACCTGCGGTCGGAAGGCCGAACGAGGGACGAGGCTGTGGCGCGGCTACATGCCCTGCTCCTGCGCGCGGCGCGGTTCGAGTGCGCACGTCGCCGCCCGGCGCTTCCGCACCTTCGGGGGAACGATCTCGATGACATCGCGAACCAGGCCGCAGACGACGCGCTCGTCAGCGTGCTCGCTCGACTCGACGACTTCCGCGGCGCCAGCCGCTTCACGACCTGGGTGTACAAGTTCGCGCTGCTCGAGGCCGCGGTCAAGCTCCGCAAGCGGTCGTGGCAGGGGCGGGAGGTGCCACTGGAGCCCGAGACGTGGAGCCTGTTCACGAGCGCCGGGATCGAGCCGGACGATCAGGTTGAGCGGAGCGAGCTGCTGATGAGCGTCGAACAGGCGATCGCAGACGTCTTGACTCCGCACCAGCGGCGTGTCCTTGTTGCCCTGGCGCTGAACGGCGTTCCCATCGACGTCCTCGCCGAGCGACTGAGCACCAACCGCGGCGCGCTGTACAAGACGCTGCACGACGCGCGCCGCAAGCTGCGCAAGCACCTCGACGCGCAAGGTCTGTCCGTTGACGCACTATTGGAGGAGGCGCAGTGATGGAGCGACCGGAACTCAAGCAGGCGCTCGGCCGGCTCCTCGGACCGGCCGGGCCCGAAGTCGGCTGCGACGTCTGCTTCGACGAGCTCGACCGCTACGTGGAGCTTGAAGTGGCCGGCCGTGACGCCGACGCCGCGATCCCTGGCTTGCGGGCGCACCTGGAAGGCTGCCCGGCCTGCCGCGAGGAGCACGCGAGCCTGTACGCGCTCGTCAGTGGCGAGCAGGCTCTCTAGCCGCTCAAGACAGCGGCCCTTAACCTGGCGCTGTCCCCGGGCGCGAGTGGAGCGATCAGGCGGATACGCCGCCGCAGTCAGTTGCGCTATGGAGCGAGCGACGATGACAGGCCCGCCTGGGCTGCGTATCACGCCTGTCGACATGCTCTGCCCCAGCTTCCGCGGGCGGGAGCCGACGACGATGAGGCGCGCGCCCCGATCACGGGCGAACTCGGAGATCCGCCGCTGGGCGAGCCCTCGAGAATCTCACCCTCGGCCGGGACTCCGGCACTGTTCAGCGACCGCGAGCGCCCCGTCGAGCACGCGCCGGGCGCGAGCTATCTCCGTCGTTAGCTCGGCCTGATCTCGCGCCCCCTCGACGGACGACTGAGAGCTCGAGTCCGGCAGTCCATCCTCGGGTTGGCCGCGGCCTTGAAAAGGGTGGGTTTTGCGCAAAGCTGATCTCGGCCGCGGGGGATAAGGTCGCCGCAGCCTCATCCCCCGCGCCAAGCTTCGCCGCAATACCGCCCGTCGATCCTGGCAAGACATCTCCGGCGTTTCAATGGGCCGACCGGCCTATCTTCCGGGCAAAGCGGTCCCATCCGGCGGGAGCCGCGGAAAGGCCCGAGTGATTAAGTCATAGCCGTTCGGGCAGGCGGGCCCCGGCGCTCGTTCGCTACACACGCACGGTTAGCGCCAAGTCCGCGCTGGATTGACTGTCGCGAGCTTTACACATCTTCTATCGCACGCGCGAACGACAACGAGGCGGCGCCTTTTTACCCTCGGGTGAACACACGGACTAGGAAGGAGAAGACGATGCTGCGGGAGGAACGACTTATGAAGGTGAACGCACCACGCGCGCGCTGGTTTGCGGCGCTCGCTGCAGCGGTCGCGTTCGTCGCCCCGGCGGCGGCGCAGGCCAACGAGGTCACAGATTGGAACCGGATTGCGACGAATACGCTCGTCGCGTTTCCCGGGGCGGCGGGGGGAGCACCGCCCGCCCTCAACATCAACATGGGGATGACTCAAGGCGCCGTTTACGACGCGCTCAACGCGACGGAGCCGCGGCATCATCGACCGTATCTGCTCAAGCGGCGTTTCTCCGCGAGGGCCTCGAAGGAGGCCGCTGCGGCGACCGCGGCGTACCGCGTCCTCTCCAACATCGTCTCGACGGTGCCCGTGACCATCTCGTTCCCGAACCGGGCGAGCTTGCTGCAGACGCTGGACGCGCAATACGCCACCTCCCTCGCGGCAATAGCGGAGACGCCGTTCAAGAGACAAGGGATCGCCGCGGGGAACGCCGCAGCCGAAGCGATGATCGCCGCACGGCAGGACGACGGGCGCTTCGGCCCCTCGCAATGGGTGCCGAACTCTGCCCCGGGGCACTGGTGGCCGCTCTTGAACCCCGATGGAACACCGATGCTCGACCCGACCGCGTGGGTCGGAGGAGTGCGTCCGTTCCTGATGCAGAGCGCGTCGCAGTTCCGCACCGCTGGCCCGCAGGCACTCACCAGCTCCGCCTGGGCGGCGGACTTCAACGAGGTCAAGGCTCTCGGCTCGGTCAACAGCACGGCCCGCACGCCCGAGCAGACGCACATCGCGCTCTGGTGGCAGAGCGCCGGAGGGCCAGCACTGCTCTGGAACCCCGTCGCCCGAAACCTGGTCGAGAATCCAACCTCCGCCGTCGACATCGTTAACAGCGCCCGCTTGTTCGCGATGCTGAACCTGGCCGCCGCGGACGCGTCGATCAACTGCTGGAACGACAAGTACCACTTTGACTTCTGGCGTCCGTGGAACTCGATCCCACGGGCGGCAGAGGATGGCAATCCGGCGACCCAGCCTGACCCATCCTGGAGGGCACTCCTCACTGCGCCGTACCCGTCCCACCCCTCGGGGCACCTCTGTAACGACGCGGCCTACCTCACGGCGCTGGAGATTTTCTTCGGCACCGACGAGATCGGCTTCGACGTGACGAGCAGCCGCTTCCCGAGTGAGCCGGCGCGCCACTTCGACCGGTTCTCAGAGCCGCTCGACGAGATCATCGAGGCCCGCATCTGGGCCGGCCTCCACTACCGCACCGCCGACGTGCAGGCGGTCATCCTCGGCAGGAACGTCGCCGAGTACATGGCACAGCACTACTTCCAGCCCGTGGGGAAGCACTAGTTCCAGCCCCGTGGGCTGTCACACATCGAGGGCGGCTGTCATCCAGACGGCCGCCCTCCCCAACCGGACGCCGGCGGCACGGGCGAGCGCATCCCTTCGGCCGCTTGCTCAGACTCCTCGCGGCGCTCGCGCTTCATCTCCGCACCCTTGGCCTGGCAGCGGCGGCGATCGTCCGGTGTCAGCCTCGTCTCCGGCACCCCTCTTTAACTGAGACCCGCGGCGAAGCCTTTCCGTGAGCAGACGGCTTGCGTCTACGCGACGACGAACAGGCGGCGCGGCCCTTCGATGCCTTTGAGGTCGTGGACTCCCCGATCCTTGAAGGCGAGTCCGGAGCCGGCGACGACGTCGCGGACCGTCTCGGAGACGAGGACCTCGTCGCCGCCTGCCTCCGTCATCACTCGCGCGGCTATGTGGACCGCGATTCCTCGCAACGAGCCGTTCTGCTCAAGCACCTCGCCGATGTGGACGCCGGCGCGCACGACGATGCCAAGGGGGCGCGCGTCTTGCTGTAGCTGCTGAGCTGCCCTGATCGCAGACGGAGCAGCGCAAGTAGCGCCCTCGACCAGCCAGCGGGGCCGGGAACCACGTACGCCCGGCCCCAGGGCGGGGGGTGAACCGCGGGCTGCTTATAAGCGTGCAAGCCGCCCGCTGCGGTTCAACTAATCGTCGCGAGGATCCCCTTGGCGCAGTTGATCGCGCCGGGGTTAGACGGAGTACCGGTCTCCACGGGAACGACCATGAAGGTGCTGAACTTGATCGCCGGGTGATCGAAGTCGAAGATCGGGAGCCCGGTCGCCGGATCCTCGCCAATCACAACGCCAGTTGCCACCAACGCACGAAGCGTCGATTGCGCGGAGTGGGTTTCGCCGGGGGTTTGGCCGGGGGGATCTCCGGATGCGTTTCCGCAGACCCAGCCGACCATCAGCGGGTGAATCGTCGCCGAGGCTGAACTGGCGACAGCAAACGCGGCGCAGGCCGCCGCCGCGAGCGCAAGCGCCTTCTTCACAGGAACTCCTTTCGCCGCAGGTCCAAGCCAGGAGAACGTACATCGATATGGCAAACGGTTCAACCGCGAAAGCTCGACTCTTGGCACTTGCCGGCCGGCCGCGAGATGCCACGTCGCAAAGCGAGAACGGGGGCTTAATGGCACGGCGATTTCCCGGCTTTCTTCAGGGCTTCCCGGCGAAGGGCTGGTCGCTCCGTTCGCCGGTTCTGGCAGAAGTGGATAGGTCAGTCGCAGCCGTTCGGTCCCAGCCGGAGACGGAAGGAAGACGGCAGCCGCGTAACCGAGGGCTTATCCGCAGACGGCTCGGCCGTACCTGCGCAAACGGTTCCCGCGTTCTCAGATTGAGGAGGAGTGGCCAATGCTCAACTGCGGGCCAATGCTCAACTGCGAGGAATGCGCCACACAGCCGGCGACGGTCGAAGAGGCGCTTCGCTGGCGTGCTTATCTGGTTGCGGTGGTGGAGAACGAAGGCGACGAGGAAGTCGCTGAAGTCGCTGTGTACTGCCCAGAGTGCGCTGATCGCGAGTTTGGCGACAGGCGCCGTTTGGATCAGCGTCCCGGCGCTGGTTCGAACCCGCGCAACTAATCGGCGGGGTTCCCCGTTTCGTCAGTGGGGCGAGGCGCTTCGGAGCTGGCAGCTGCGGGCTTCTGCGGTGCCTGCGGCTTCTGCGGCGTCTGCGGAGTACCTCGCCCCCTAACCGTTGCGCCAGACATGTAGGTTCGGGGTGGCCGTCCGGTCCCGGAAACGAAGCACGGATGTACCACTTCAGGCTTCAGCAGGACAGACGGCTCACCCGCCGATCCGCCGACCTACCGGAGCTCCACGCTCAACTGGCGGCAGGGCGACACGCTCACCGCAGACCGGACGCTGCGTGTCCTCGGCGTCCGCCGCGACGACGCCGACCAGCCGCCCGCGCTGGTCGTAGAGGATCTCCCGGTCGGCCACCAGCCCGGCGCCTGATGCGGCGTAGGTTCAGTGCGGGCCGAGTGTCGCAGCGAGTCCTTGTCGGTGGGCGTTCACGCGTCATCACCCGAAGCCGACCGGCGCGTTAACCACCGCTGGACGTGCCCATGCAGAGTGGCTCACGTTTTCCTCGCGAAAACCTAGGGGCCAGGGAACGCGGTCCGTTTCGCCCTGCGCCTATCGGAAGTGAACGTACGCAAGCCGCACGGTTTCGTCGCCGAGTCTGATGACGAGTTCGCGGCAGGAGCCGGCCCAGGTCGGATCTGTCTTCCACAGAAATACGTAGCGGTCGACGGCCGCTTTGTAGCTCAAGCTCCCGAGGGCTCGCGATGAATCCGCCGACGGCGACGGGCAGCCGGGCCTCCACGCGGGTGGCGCGGCGAAAACGTCGAGGCCCTGGTAGCCGTTGAGCGAGAACTTCACGGGAACATCGTCGCCCGCTTTCACGGTCGAGACGGTCGGCCGCGGCGCCAGGGGCGAGAAGAAGCCTTCGAAGTCGTAAACGACCGAGTACGTCCGGACGACGGACGCGGCGTTGCCGGACAAGTCGCGCGCGTCGACCCTGAACGTGTGGACTCCATACGTCGACGTGTCGATCGGAGTCGCCTCGCACGACACGCGAGCGCCCTCAATCTGGTCGTAGCACTGGTACTGCGGTGTCACTGCCTCACCGAGCCGAAACTGTGCGCCGTCGGTTGGCGACGTCACCGTGATGGTTGGCGGCGTCAGATCGATGACCGTGTAGGAGGCGGTTGCGCTCCCCTGGTTCATCGCCGTGTCGTAGACGTCCACCCGGAACGTGAAGGTTCCGAGCCGATCGGTCGCGATCGGAGAGCCGCTCGGAAGCGTGCCGATGCAGCCGGCGATTGGCGAGCCACCCGGCCCGTCGTCGCACGAGTAGTCGGCGACGACCTCGGCCCCGTAGGGATAGACGGCGCCATCGGCGGGAGAACGGATGCTCGCAGTGGGCGGGATCACGTCGAAGACGGTGTATGTGTGAGTGACCGTCGTTTGGGCGCCAACGTAATCGACGGCGCGAACCGTGAAGATGTGCTCGCCGACGCTGCTCGTATCCAGCGGTTCCCCGATTGGAACCTCGCCAACACACTCGACAACAGGCCACTCCAGCGGGCCGGGCAGGCAGCCGTAGGCCGCCTGGGCCTGCTGTCCCTGGTAGAACCCGCTCCCGTCTGCTGGCGACTCCAGGATTACGATCGGGCCGTCCGCGTCCGCAGCCGCCGGCGCGGCCGAGATCGACACCAGCACTACACCGAGAAGAAACCAGACGGCGAATCGGCGTTTGAACAAGACGTCCTCCAGATCTGAGGGCGGCCGCAATCGCCCGGCTCTCAGTCACTCTTTCAACGGCGAAAACGCCACGCGGCCGTCCCCCTGAACGAGGGATCTTCGGGCCCGCGCGCGGATGCGCGGTCTGCGACGGATCGCTGCCACCGCACCTTTAATCCCAAGGTCGCAGGTTCGATCCCTGCCCGGCCCACTGCAAAAGCCCTCGGAAATGGGCACCTTC
Source organism: Gaiellaceae bacterium (assembly GCA_035265935.1). GTDB lineage: Bacteria > Actinomycetota > Thermoleophilia > Gaiellales > Gaiellaceae > JACDAN01. The sequence continues at coordinate 33,227 of DATFOC010000026.1, read as the reverse complement.
CGAGAAGACCCCTCCCGAGCGGCACTGGCTAGGTGACACGGAAGTGACACGGCCAGGGGAACCCTGCCCCTGCAACCTCGGCGGCAAGCCGCGCGGTCTCAGCCGTCCGATCCCGGTCCGGGCCCGCAGCGGGCCGCGTTTCGCCACGTTCCGATGCCGTGCCGCATTCGCATGTTGAGTGCGTGCGAGGCGTAGTTGGGGGCGCTCGGACTGTCGCCATGTCGGAGCCGCCCCCACTACGCTGCCGCAGGTCCCAGTTGCGGACAGCCGACTTTCTATCCGAAGGCGCGTAAACGGCTCGTTTGAAAACGGTATGGCTCCGCACAAGAGCGCCAGTCACCACCGATCTGCCGACACGTATCGGACACGACGCTCAGCTGGCGGCAGGGCGACACGATCCCGCTGACCGCCGAGAGAACGCTGCGCGTGCTCGGCGTCCGGTTGCGACAGCACGGAGGAACGATGCGACATTCCGCAGAAGGGTTCAGACGAGAGCGAGCGGGTAAGGCACAGGCTGCGATCAGAGGCAAAAGACTGAAAGGCGAACCCGGTGAATCTCTTTACAGTTCAGCTCGAGATCGGCCCTGAGACTCGGGCGATGATCGAGCGTGTGGCGGCGAACGCAGTCATGCACCTCGAGGTCGGCCCGAAGACGCGCGAGATGATCGAGGCCCTGCCGCCGAAGGACTCGAACAAAGGCGAAAACGAGGGCTTGCTGCGGAAAGGTGTCGACGCGGCACTCCGCAAGTAGCGGCGCGCCGACGACGACGCCGACAAGCCGCCGGCGCTGGTCGTTGAAGACCCGGCCGGAAGGGCCACTAGCGAGCTCGCAGCCAGGGCCGCGCGAAGAGGCCGCTCTCGCAGCCTCTTCGTCGTGTCCAGCGACGGCCGAACGATCTACTCGATCGGGATTTCGAAGCGAGCGATGATGCCGGGGTCGCTGCCTCTCGCTAGTAGCTCCGGATCGGGATCGCGAGTCGCCACCCATGCATATCCGTGTTCGGGATAGGCGACGACGTCCGGGAAGCTCCCGGCACTGATCGCGAGGATCTGAGCGGGTTCTTCGGTGGGGTTGCTGAACGTGTGTAGTCCGGCACGTCCCTCGGGGCAGAAAACGAAGTCGCCCGGAGCCATCTCCTCTTCGCCGTGTTGGTTCCGAAAGACGGGTCGACCGCTCAGGACGAAGAACATCTCTTCGGCTCCGAAGTGCATATGTATTCGGGCCTCAGGCGCGTTCGGGGCCAGTTCGTACAGCGTTGCTCCCATCCTGGCCTCGTCCGGCCGCCAAAAGACTCGATGCCGAGTCCCCTCGTCTTCGTCCACTCCGTCCCATCGGTCGGAGAACAGGTTCTGACGAACCATTCCGTGTACCTCCAAGTCGTAGCGGTTGCACGCAGCGTCCGAGGCCGCCTCGAAAACGGCCTCGGGGTGCGCCAATCACGCGCGGCGTTCGCCGCGTCTGACCGCTATCTCGCCGCCGGATCCACAACGGGATCGTAACGTTCGCCGACTCAGATGCGAGCGATCGGGTCGAGCGCAATTCGCTCGGTCGAGCGTACTGCGCCAAGCGCGAGTTCCGGCCGAGGTTCGACTGTCGCCCACTTCCTGACACCCCTAGGGAATGATGCTGGCGTTCGTCAGCTTCCCGAACTGCAGGAATTACATGGAGAACCGGGACCAGCTGTTGTGGTCTCCGGTAAGCCCCGCTGCTTGAGAGACCGAGGAGAGAATCGTGCCAGAGGATCTTTTTCGACCGTCGCTGGAGGAAGCACACCACTACGCCTACGTTGTCGAGAACATCGAGGCGACCGTCGGGCGCTTGGCGGAGCAGCTCGGAGCCGGGCCGTTCTTCCTCGTCGAAAACGTACCGCTCGAAAACACCACTTCGAGGGGTGAGCCGGCGGAGTTCGTCCATCACTCGGCGTTCGGCTACTGCGGCGGCGGCCCGATCGAACTGATGGAGATAGTCCGCCTCGTTCCGGAGCGGATCGAGGGCCGCTTCTCAGGCGCCCGACCGGGGGTTCATCACGTCGCCTGGGCCGTACCGCCGGCATCAGTAGAGGACCTTCGGCGCGAACTCGAGGACCGCGGGCTACCGGAGTACCTCAGCGCCCAGCTCGGCGAACTCGACATCACCTTCCACGACGCCTCCGCCTCGTTGGGCCACGACATCGAGATCCACGTCGACAGCCACGGACTGCGCGACTTTTTCCAGATGGTGCGTGAGGGCGCCGAGGGTTGGGCCGGCTCGGAACCGCTTCGTCCCGCCGCCACCTGACTTAGGCGACGAGGGCGACGAGCCGCGTGAGCCGTGCCCGCATCGTTTCCCCTCTGTCCCCCTGGCCGGGCAAAAGAGGGCGATTAGTAGAGGGCTCTGATGCCCCGGCTCAATTGCCGAGCGCAGTAAAAAGGAGCGCTACCCACCCCGCACTAGAGCAGCTTCTTCAGGGCACGTCCGAGTGCCTGGCCGCCCGCGAGTACCGGCCCGAAAAGGTCGCCGTGCTGTTCGACCCGCTCGAGCGCTTCGCTCATCCCGAAGCGGCGCGGCGTCACGTCCTCTGTCAGCTCGTCCCAGCGGAGCGGCGTCGACACCGGCGCGCCCGGCTTCGGCCGCACTGAGTAGACCGAGGCGATCGTCTTCCCCCGCGCGTTCTGACGGTGGTCGAGGAGCACGCCCTCGCGCTTGCGCTTCAACCATTCGGTCGTGACCAGCCCTGGGTGGCGTTCCTCGAGCGTGCGTGCCACGCGCTCCGCGAACGCGTATGTCTGCTCGAAGGTCGCTCGGCGCGCAATCGGGACGAGCACGTGAATCCCCTCGGCGCCGCTCGTCTTGACGTAAGACTCGAGGTCGAGCCGCTGGAGCTCCTCGCGGATCAGGTGAGCGACGCGGATCGCGAGCGCGAAGCCGCCGTCGGGCGGGTCGAGGTCGAAGAGCACGAAGTCGGGGCGGTGCGGCTTGTCGACGCGCGAGTACCAAGCGTTCATGTCGATGCAGTTCATCTGCACCATCCAGAGCAACGCCTCCGGCGAGTTGACGAGCGGGAAGTCGACGAGCCGCGACTCGCCCTCGCGCGGGTAGGTGCGGTAGGTGCGCGTCGGGATCCAGGATGGCATTCCCTTCGGCGCCTGCTTCTGGAAGTACGCGTCCCCGCCCACTCCGTAGGGCGAGCGCTTCATCGTGAACGGCCGATTGCGCAGGTGCGGTACGAGCACCGGCGCGATCGCGCGGTAGTACTCGAACAGATCCTGCTTCGTGATCCCCTCGTCGGGGAACAGGACGCGTTCCGGGCTCGAGAGGCGGACCGACCGCGGCGCCATGCACTGGTTGTACCTGTCCGGTGGTGCGGCAGCCGCCACGAATATGTGCACGGCTCACGGCCCATGCTTTCTTGTCGGACATCCCCTGGATGGGGGGTGAACGCTTGGCCTATGCGAACGATGATGCGCCCGAAGGTGACGTTCATCTCGAACGGCTCCACGGAAAGGACTGCGGCGTTTGGGCACTTTTCGAGTACTCGTGGCCGACGACCACCGGCTCATGCTGGCGGCGGTGCGGCGCGCGCTCGCAGCCGCGGAGGATTTCGAGATCGTGTCCGAGGTCTCGGTCGGCAGCCGCGTCGTCCCCGCCGTGCGTGAGACGAATCCCGACGTCGTCCTGCTCGACATGCGGATGCCGGAGCTCGACGGGCTCACATGCCTCACGCGCCTCCGCAAGCATGATCCCACCATCGCGGTCGTGATCCTCTCGAGCTACAGCGACGAGGCCCACATCGAGGCCGCGCGGGAGGCTGGTGCGCTCGGGTACATCGTCAAGACGATCGAGCCCGTGGATCTCCCGGCGGTGCTCCGCAGTGCGCTCTCGGGCCGGCCCTTCGAGGTCTGGGGCGAAGAGGCACCGCAGAGCCTCGGTTCCACCGGAACGGTCGAGCTCAGCGAGCGCGAGAGCGTCGTCCTCGAAGCGGTGGCACGCGGGCTGTCCAATCGGCAGATCGCTCGCGAGCTCTGGATCAGCGAGCAGACCGTCAAGTTCCACCTTCGCAACCTCTATCGGAAGCTCGGGGTCTCCAGCCGAACGGAAGCGGCTCGATACGCGTATCGGTCGGGGCTCGTCGCTGCGCTGACTGCCCACTCGACCTAGAGCGCGTCGCACATGAAGCCACGCTTGATGTCCGATGCACGCGAACCGGGGCTGGCCGCGGCGAACGAGCGGCTGCTCGTGCGCCTCGGATTCGACCTGCACGACGGCCCGCTCCAGCAGGTGTACGCACTCGCCCAGGACGTTCGGCTGCTCCGGGAACAGATGGTCGAGTTCGTCGGGAGTGAGCATCGCAAGACGCTGGTCGGCCGCTTCGACGACCTCGAATCTCAACTCGCCGAGCTCCATCAGGACCTCCGCGACCTGGCACACTCGCTCGAACCGCGCTCGCTCCTTCAACAGCCGCTGCCTCAGGCTGTCGAACGCGAGCTCGCGGCCCTCAAACGGCGGACGGGTATCTCCACCTCCGTCGTGCTCGAGGGATCCTTCGACGCACTCACCGCCTCGCAGAGGATCGCGCTCATGCGCGTCCTGCAAGAGGCGCTGAGCAACGTCAGGCACCACAGCGGCAGTCGCGAGGTCGCCGTGATCCTGCGCGATGAGACCTTCAAGGGCGTCTCCATGGAGATCCGTGACGAGGGCCGCGGCTTCGATCCCGCCCGCGTTGTGCCTGCCGAGGACGGAGAGAGCGGGATCGGGCTCGTCGGCATGCGCGAGCGCCTCAGGCTGCTCGGCGGCCGGCTCGAGATCGAGAGCGCACCGGGCGGCCCGACGACCGTGAGGGCCACACTGCCTCGATGGCTTCCGCTCGGGCAGTCCGCCTGAAGCACGACACCACACACTCGGGTAGTACCACCCGCCCGGATGATGGAAGGCGGTCGCGACGGCCGCGACCATGCTCCGAATATGGCGAGCTGGGACGACTCGAAGGACGTCTTCACCCCAACGGTGGAGCGCGTTCGCCGGCTTCTGAAACGGCTGTTCGCGCCGCGGCCGAGCGGCGACCGATCGCCTATCCCAAAGCCCTGAACAGACGTTCACGGCAGGCGCCTGCACTACCTCTTAGACGAGCACGAACTACCCATTCCGAGCCGTTTTTCCGACCACGGGTTCGCGATACTGGATAAGTACCGATGAAGCTTGTGATCACGCAACCCGAGCTCGCGCCCGGCCTCGTCTCCGCCTTGACCGAGGCAGATTGCGTCGCCACTCACATTGAGAGCGACACCATCGAGGTGGTCGTGCCGTGGCACGTGAACGGCAGCAACAGGGCGCAAGCCGCGACGGAGCTGCTGTTCTTCGTCAGGGCTTGGGCGTCGAGTCACCCGGCGTTCCGGGCGACGCTGGTCGACGCGCTCTAGCGCGCTACGCGGCGCCGCGAGCCTGGTCCGCGCAGACCTTCAGGAACCAGATCGACGCGAGGAACGCGAACGTCAACACCGGGACGACCGTCCCGACCAACAACAGCATCGCCAGGGAGGGCGCGGCCGCGATGCCGAGCCCGAACGCGGCGGCTCCGACCTGGAGCAGGACAAGAGAGATCACGACCCGGACGGCCGCGCCTTTCATCGTCGCGGGAGCGGCGCCCGGCCAGCGGACGTACGACCAGAGCGCGAGCGCTGCGGTCGCGAGCATAAGTGTCGTCAGAAACTGGCCGGTAGCCATCTCGATCCGTTTTGTGCTCGCCTCGAGCGAGCTAGCCGTTCTATCGGCCGCGTACCGGCGCAACATAAGACCAAGCGCCGGACGAAGCCGGCGCAGAAGTGGTGGAGGCCGCGGACTAGTACCGGATGGCGATGGTGCGGCGCCCGGACAGGAAGCCCGTCTTGGCGGCGCGGAAGCGCAGCTTCCTGAGCACCAGCCTCTTGCCGCGGCCGAGCTTCTTGACCCTGAATGTGACCCGGCCGCTCCTGTTGGTCTTCGCCTTGAGCGGAGTCACACCCGGAGCGAACACCCGGACGAGCGCACCGCGCGCGGCGCGGCCGTTTGCCCTGACCGTCACGATCACGCGGCGGCCGTTAGGCACTTTCACGACCTTCGTCGCGAGCCTCAGCCGCGCCAGTGCGGCCGCGCCGGACTGCCTGGGCAGCGAGAACTGCTGCCCCGGGCTGAAGTCGCCGATGTTCCTGTCCTCGTCCTGAGCGGCGACTCGCCACCAGAACGTCCCGCCGGCGAGGTACGCGGAAGCGAGCAGCGTCGGTGCGTAGCTCGTGTTGTCGGTGTCGACCTGCTCGACGTTCCCTTGGAAGTCCGCCCGCTGTGAGATCTGGACCCGGTAGTTCTTCGCGGCGGGCTTCGCGTTCCACGAGAGCAGCACCGACACGCCGATCCGCTCCGTCTTGGCGCCGCCCGGCTCTGCGATCGTGCGCGTGTAGGGCTTCGTCGCCGACCACGGCCCCGGCTGGGTCTGGGAGGCGAGCTGCTTCGGGAAAACGGCCCTGACGCGCCAGCCCCAGATCCCGGTGCCGGTCATCTTGACGGCCGTGAACGCAGCCGAGCGGAAGTCGACGAACTGGGAATGATCGCCGTCGGGCTCGTCGACGGCGATGTCGTACGAGACCGCGCCGTTCACCGGCGCCCAGGTCCAGAGAGGGATGCTCTCGCCCGAGCCGGGGTTTGTCGCGCTCAGCACCGGCGCCGGGAGCCTCCGACGGAAGGTTCCGATCGACGACCACGTCAGGCCGATCACGTTCTCGTCGTCGGCGCGGACGCGCCAGTAGAGGATCGTGTCGGCTGGGTACGAGGTGTTGCTGGTGTACGCCGTGGAGTCGGTGACCACGTCGTCGACGAGCGAGCCGAAAGTCGGATCGTCCGCCACCTGGATCCGGTACCGGCGAGCGCCCTCGACCGGTGTCCACCGGAAGGTCGGCTGGAGCTCGACGGAGGCGCCGTCCGCCGGAGCAGTCTGTGTTGGGGGAGTCGACTGCTTCTGGAAGTTCGACGGCGAGGCTAGGAGCGGATCGCCGCTCGCAAGCGTTCCGTTCATGCCGATCGCGGGCAGGACGGCCCAGTAGTACGAGGTCGTCTCGTCGGGGTACGTCGTCGCCTTGATGGAGCTGCGCGGCGCGTAGACCGGGAGCTGCGTGAATGCGTAGTCGACGATGTTGCTGAAGCTCGCGTCCTTGGAGACGAGGACGTAGTACGACTGGCGGCCCGACGTGAATGCCGTCTCGGCTACATGCGCCAGCGGCGTCCCGGTGACGTGCACCTCGACGGCCAGCGCATGCGCGGCGTCGTTCTCGACCATCGCCTCCAGCGAGTTGAGGTCACCATCTGCGTAGGTGTAGATCCAGGGACCGCCGCTGGGGGACTTCGTGAGAACGAGCTCGTCCAGGGCGGTATTGCCGGCATGCTCGCGGACCAGAGCCGAGAAGCCCGCCGCGCCCGTTCCGATCGGGGTCGGCGACAGCTCGGTGATCGTGAGGGCTTCGACGTTCGACGTGTTCCGCAGCGTCTTCCGCGGCAGCCGCGGCAGAGGCTTCCAGCTGAAGAACGGCGTGCGCCCGTTGATTGAGCCTGTCTGTGGCAACAGGTAGTCGCCTGCTCCGAGGTACGAGCATCCCGGGCACTCCCGGTTCTGGTCGAGATAGTCCACGAACGTGAACGATTTGCCGGTTCCGTCGTCGACGTAGGTGTAGTCGCCGTAGACCTCGCCGTTCGCGCTGTCGCGATCGCTGCGCGCGCGAACTCGAGCGCAGTAACCCTGACCCGCCGTGAGGCTGGTGCTGTCCGACGACACGGCCAACGAGTCGGAATACGGCGGAAGCCCGGACCGGCCGGCGCCGAGAGGCGCCCAGAACGGCACGCTCGTCTTCACGCGCCAGTGGCCGGTACTCCCGGACCAGTCACAGATGCCGGAGGTGTAGCGCGTCACGTCCACCTCGTACGAGGCGGCGCCGGGCACCGGGTCCCAGCGGAGCACGGGCACGCGGGTCTGGTAACCAGCCGCCGCCGGGTCCGCGTCGCTACCGGGATCGGACAGGTGGTCGCGCAGGCGCAGGTTCTTGATGCTCGGGCCGGGGGTGGGCGGCACCTTGTCGAACGTCTTCGTGAACGTCGGGCCGGCGTTCCAGACGCCAGGATTCCCGCTCGTGTCGAGTGCGCGGACGCGCCAGTAGTAGGTGTTGTCCTTGAAGACCACCGTCGGTGCGTACGAGGTGCCGATCACCGGATTGGCGCAACAGACCTTCGAGCCGGGCGCGAAGTCGACGGAGGGGTTGATCTCGAGCTCGTACCTCGCCGCCCCGGCGACCAAATCCCAGGAGAACAGCGAATCGAACACCTCCGGCGCAGCGAACACGTCGTCGACCCGGGCGGTGGTGCTCGTCGGCCAGGTCCACAGGAATGACTGCACCGGCGAGGGGGCGCCGCGATGCCCTTGGGCATCAACCGGCGTCACGCCCCAGTAGTACGTCCCCGGCGACAGGAGCGTGGAGCGAGGCGCGTAGACCGTGCCGGACGTTTCGGCCTGCGGGCTCACGAGCGTGCCGAGCGTCGGATCGGTAGCGATCGAGACGATGTACTTCGCGGCCCGCGGGACGGAGGACCAACGCAGGACGAGCGGGTGCGTGGGATGCACCATGATCGCGCCGTGCGTCGGCGACTGAAGCGCCGGCGCCGACGTCCACGACTTCACGATCGCGCGCGGCGCACCCCACGGCGACGGTGTGCCGTTTGCATGCAGCGCGCGAACGCGCCACCAGTAGGTGCCGTTCGGGATCGTCTTCTTGAGCGTCGCGCGCGTGTTGCGCGTCGTGAACTGATCTTCGCCGCGGCCGAGCACGGGCGAGTTCATCCCGCTGTCGGCGGCGAGCTGGAACTCGTACCGGGCTGCCTTTGCGACGGCGGCCCACGAGAACGCAGGCAGCGCGTCGACGACGAGGCCGCTCGCCGGCGCGACGGCCGTCGGCGTCGCCAGGGCGGCGGCAGACAGTGTCGGCTGCCGTGCGTCGGCCGCCGCCGCAGACATGGTCAGCGCGGCAACCAGCACCGCAACGGTGGTGATCCTCGTCAGCAACCTTCGGGCCACTGATCGATCCTCCACCGGGCGGGCGCCCGGCTCCTCCTGCAGAGGGGTGGTCCGGCCCACCCGATCGATCCAACGCACGGTCATGTGGACCCGAAGAAGCTCAGCGCTTCCATCAACACCGGGCCGAGCGAGACGATGAACATCGCCGGCAGGATCAGGACAATCAGGGGAAAGAGGATCTTCGTCGGCGTCTTCTGTGCGCGCTCCTCCGCGCTCTGCCGACGCCGCTTTCGCATGTCGACCGCCAGGTCGCGCAGGATCGTTCCGATCGAGACGCCGAGCGATTCGCCCTGGACGAGCGCCTGCGTGAACGCGCGCGTCGCCGGGCTGTCGACGCGCAGAGACAGGTTGCGCAGGGCCTCCTCAGGCGTGAGGCCGAGGCTCTGCTCGCGGAGTGCAAGCCGTAGCTCCTGGCCAAGCGGCCCCTCGATGCTGCGCGAGGCGAGCTGGAGGCCGGCCGCGAACCCGACGCCCCCCTCCACGGTCGTCACGAGGAGGTCGACGAGCTCGGGGACTTCTCGATCGATCTGCTCGAGCCGGAGACGGGCGCGACGCTGCACCCGGACGTAGGGCAGATACCAGCCCATCACCGTCAGCAGCGCCCCACCCAGCAACACGCGGAAGTCGAGCCGGCCGGCGAGCGACATGAGGAACATAAGCGCCGGGCCCAGCAGCGCGCCGAGGATCCGCCAGCCGACGAATGTGGCGACCGACGTTCCGTACATGCCGGCGGAATTGAGCAGCTCGCGCAGGCCGCGCTCCCCGGCGCGGAGGCGGTCGAACCGCGCCAGCGCCCTTTCACCGGTCGCTTCCGCGAAGGCGCCGAAGCTCGCACGTAGGTCGACCGACTCTTCGACTGCTGCCTCCGAGTGAAAGCCGTAGGCACCGATCTGGTCGAGTGTCCGGCGCCGCTCGCTGCTCGCCAGGGCGAAGGACCGCAGCATGAGTACGACCGAACCGGCGACGAGCGCGAGGCCGAGGATGAGAAACGGGGTCATTGACAGCTCCTAGACGTCGATTTCGACGATGCGCTGGATGAGGACGGAGCCGGCTGCCACCATCGACGCCGCGACCACGAGCGCCACCTGTCCGCCGCCGCTCGTGAAGAAGTGCGCCATGACATCCGGGTGGACGAGCCAGAGAAATGCCGTGAGAAAGACCGGGAGAGCCGTAAGGATCCAGCGAGCCATTCGACCCTGCGCCGTGAGGGTCCGCACCAGCCGGCGGATCTCGGCGCGCTCGCGAATCGTGGTCACGACCGTGTCGAGGATCTCGGCCGAGTTGCCTCCCGACGTCCGCTGGAGCTCGGCGAGGAGCGCAACCTGTTCGATGTCCCGGTTCGCCATGCGGCGGGCGAGCCGCCGGATGGCGTCCTCCGGCAGCACGCCGAGCTGGTCGTCCTGCATCACGCGCGCCAGCTCGGAGCGTGCGGGCTCGGCGGCGTTGTCGACGACCACGCCGAGTGCGCCGTTGAAGCTGTAGCCGGTCCGTAGAGCCGAAGCGAGCACCTGGAGGCTCCCCGGGAACTGCTCGGCGAACTCGGCTCGGACCGCCTTGACCTTCCGCCGCACCACCATGCGGGCGATGAACGGGGTGGTGAGCCCGAAGAGCGCCAGCAGAGGCGCCGAGAGAATGAGCGCGAGGAGCGCGATGCCGAAGGTTCCGAGAAGCGCGATACCGACGACGCGCTGCGGCGAGGCCGTCATCCTCGCGAGCTCGAGGTCACGCTCGAGCTGAGCCCACCAGCCACTCGCGTAGCGGTTCTGTGTTGCGGCTCGGACCGCAGCCGCCGCCGCATCGCTGGCGCGCGCGGACGAAATCCCGGGCGCGAAGGTCTGAACACGGCTGACGACCGTGGATTTCGGCCGTCTCGCGAGCAGCAGCAGCAGCGCGCAGACGAGCAGGCCGAACAGCAGGCTGATGAGCAGTGGTGAGCTTCCGGAGAGCAGGAATCTCGATGCGAGCGAGCGGTGGTACGGAGGAAGCAGAGAGGGCGTCGGCGCCACGTAGCTCGTGGCGGCTCTGCCCATCCCGGCGACGCGAACGTTGACCGTCACCTCCGAATTCGGACGAGCGTCGGAGCGATACCGGATGAGGTATTCACCGGCCAGCTGATCGCCGAGCGCCTCGTAGACCGAGGCGAGCTCCGAGGCCGAACGAGCCTCGGCGTACGACCCCCCGGTCTGATCCGCGATCCTCCGAAGCGGCTCGGCGTCGAACGCGCCTGAGCGGAGAGCGACGGTGAAGACCCGCACGCGCTGCTCTCTGGCGGCGGCAATGGCCTCCTCGAGCGAGTGCAGGCTACCGATGTCGGCGCCGTCCGAGAGCAGGACGATGGAGCCGGACGAGACTTTCGCTTCGCGTAGTAGCGTCAACGACCGCACGAGTGCGTCGTTGATGCGCGTCCCATATGCGAGGCGAGGCGGCGACGCGAGCGCGCGTCGGAGTGCGCTTCCGTCCGTGGTCGGATTGCGAAGCACCGAGATGGTGCCGTTGAACGCGACGACTCCGACCTCGCCGGCCGTCGCGCGATGGGAGACGAAGGCGCGCGCCGCTCGAACGGCGGCCGTGGCCGGCGCGCCGGTCATGCTCTCGCTCGCGTCCAGCGCCAGCACGACTCCGAAGCGGAGCCCGCTACTTGCAAGCGGATCGACTCGAACTCCGCCGACCCGACGACCGTTCTCCCGCACGACGACGGTGCCTGCGTCGAGTTTCGTCTCCTCTGGGACGTGCAGGACATAGCCGCGCTCCGGGAACGGAAGGCGGGTGACCGGCGCCAGCCGGACCCCTGCGGACACTGAGGGCGCGGCCGCCGCTGCGCCACAGAGGACGAGCGTCCCGACGAAGGCGGCAACCAGCGCGCGTGCGAGCCTCATCGGTCGGCCCCGTTGACGCGATCCTGCAGCGCCTGTGCGTTCGCGCCGAAGATTGCATTCGCGGCTCCGCCGAACAGGCTCACCGGCAGCTCGATCCCGTGGCGCTCGAACTTGCCGAGGAACCCGGGCCGCAGACCCGTGGGATGGAGCCTGCCGACGATCCGTCGCTCGGCGTCGAAGTGCTCCATCTTGAACTCGAACAGCTTCTGGAGCGTGATGACCTCCCCCTCCATCCGCTGAACCTCTGAGATCTCGACGATGCGACGCGAGCCGTCGTCGAGCCGGTCGAGCTGGATGACGAGGTCCAGCGCCGACGAGACGTGGCTCCGGATCGCGCGGAGCGGAAGCTCGTAGCCGGCCATCAAGACCATCGTCTCGAGACGGTTGAGCCCGTCTCGCGGCGAGTTCGCATGCACGGTCGAGAGTGATCCCTCGTGGCCCGTGTTCATCGCCTGGAGCATGTCGAGCGCCTCCGCGCCGCGGACCTCGCCGACGATGATTCGGTCGGGCCGCATGCGCAGCGCGTTCCGGACGAGGTCGCGGATCGTGATCTCGCCTTCGCCTTCGATGTTCTTCGGCCGAGACTCGAGGCGGATCACATGCCGCTGGTTGAGCTGGAGCTCGGCCGCGTCCTCGATCGTGACGATCCGGTCGCTGTCCGGAATTGCAACCGACAGCGCGTTCAGGAACGTGGTCTTGCCCGTCCCCGTGCCTCCCGAGACGAGGATGTTGAGCCTGGCGCGGATGCAGTTCTCCAGGAACTCAGCCGCCTCCTCGGACAGCGTCCCGATCTCGATCAGCTCCGAGAGCGCGAAGCGGTTCTGCGCGAACTTGCGGATCGTCAGCAGCGGCCCCGAGAGGGACAGCGGCGGAATGATCGCGTTGACGCGGGACCCGTCGGGCAGTCGTGCGTCGACCAGCGGCGATGACTCGTCGATCCGGCGTCCGATCTGGCCGACCATCTTCGTGATGATCCGGCGAAGGTGCGACGCATCGGTGAAGGTGAGCGGCGTTTCCGACAGGCGGCCGGCGCGCTCGATCCAGATGTCCTTCGGACCGTTGACCATGATCTCCGAGACGGACGGATCCGCCAGCAGACGCTCGAGCGGGCCGTAGCCGAAGATGTCGTCGGCGATCTCAGCCTCGAGGCGCTGCCGGTCGTCGCGCGACAGTCCGCTCTCCTGCGCGAGCTGGTCGCGGATCTCGGACTCGACCCGGCTGCGTACCGCCCCGCCGTCCTCCACCTCGAACAGGCGTGGGCCGAGCTCGCTGACGAGCGCGAGATGGATCCGGTTCTTCAACTCCGCGAAGGGGTCGCCCCCGTTGCCGTTGGACGCGACGACTGCTGTCGGAGAGGCCGCTATGCGCTCGTGTAGCTCCATCGCTAGCTCGCCTTCCGCAGCAGTCGTCGGCGCCGACCGTTGCCGTTCGACGCGGATCCGGCGAGCGGGGGCGCGGCCTCGGCGGGACGCGCGGCCGCCGACAGATAGCGCTCCGCGAGCGACGCGTACGAACGCGCGGCCTTCGACCGCGGTTCGGCCACCACGATCGGCTGCCCGCTCGTCAGGGCGCGGGGAATCGCCCGATCACTGCCGACCATCAGGTCGGGTGTCCGCCCGAGGAGCTCTTTCACGTCGGACGCCGCGATGCCCACGTCCGAATCGGCTCGGTTCAGCACAAACGTGACGGCGTTCGGGTCGTAGCCCATCTGTTCCAGCGTCTCGAGCCCGATCTTCGTGTCCTTGAGCGAGAGCGCGTCCAGCATCCCGACGACGCACAGATGCGTGGAACCGTCGACGGCCGCAATCACCTCGGCCGTGAACGCCGGTGGCGTGTCCACGACGAGGAAGTCGAACCGCGAGCGCAGGATCCCGAAGACCTCCCGCAGAAACGGCGTGCCGATGGCGGCCGCCTGGTCCGGCCGGAGCGGCGCGAGCAGCGCTCGCGCACCCGACTCATGCTGCGAGAGGAACCCCTCGATCTTGTCCGCGTCGAGCGTTCCGCCGGAGACTGCGAGATCGTAGATCGTCTTGTTCGGCTCGAGGCCGAGCGCGAGACCGACGTCGCCGAACTGGAGGTCGAGGTCGACCAGCACGGTCGACTTGCCCTCGAGTGCCAGGGCGACGGACAAGTTCGAGGACGTGATCGTCTTGCCCGTCCCTCCCTTCGGGCCCAGCACCGTGATCATTGCGCCCTCGGCGACACCGGCAACGGAGCCGCGACGCCGTGCGAGTGCCTTCTCGAGCGCGAAGCCCAGCTGAGCAGCAGACTGCGGCAGCTCGACCAGATCATCGGCGCCGGCCTCGAACGCGCGCTGGAGGAACCCGTTCGGCGACCCGTGGTAGAGCACCACGACCGGGCGGTCCGCCCGCTGCGCGCTCGCTGCCGCGATCACCTCGAGCGCCTGGTCGTGGGACTCCGAGCAGCCGACGACGACGAGATCGGCGGCCGGCGGAATCTCGCTGCCGGCCAGCCCGGCATCCGCGAGAGCGACAGCGCGGACCGGCGTGCCGCTCGGGAGCGCCTCCCGGATTGCCTCCAGGCCGAGGCTCTCCTCGAGAGCGGCGTAGACGTGGAAGCCGCGGGCGTTCATCGTCGACCCCCGACCGACCTGAGGATCTGCACCGGCGGTACGCCGAGGAGCATGGTTTCCGTCGTGACGATGCCGCTCCTCGAGGGCTTCGCGCCCGAACTCGGCCGCAACGCCAGCCAGAGCTTGCCGTTGTCCGCGGCGAAGGCGAGCTGCGCCGCGTCGACGTCGTCGACCCGAAGGCTCACGTTCGTGGTGCCGGAACCGGACGCCTTCTCACCGACTGCGAGGACGGCCACGTTGGCGAGGATCAGCCGCAGCATCGGCCGCGACTGACCACCGCTGGTCGGTCGTCCGTCGGCCCCGAGCGGGATCACGTTGAACCCGGCGTAGACGTCGACCCGGTTGCCCGGCTCCATCCCGTCGATGAGCCCATGCGCCGAGTCGAACGGCACGGACACCACCCGCTGCCGATCGGTCAGCTGCGCAGCGAGCGAGTCGCCCGCCGCGCCGAAATCGGCTGCCGTCAGCTGGGCGGCGTCGAAGATCTCGCGGGTCGCCACCTTGTCGCGCAGCGCCGCGGGGTCGCTGATCGCCCCTTCGAGCAGCTGGCTTTCACGGATCGTCGTCGCCGTGTAGAGGTCCTTCTCGGCCACGACGCTCCCCGCGGTGCCCTTGTGAATCGTCCCCTTCGCGACGAGCACGGTCACGACCGCGCCCTGCGACTTGAGGCTTTCGCGATAGCTGTTGAGGTACACGAGGATCGACGCCCCGGCGAGCAGCGCAACGAGCGCCGCGGCGAGCAGTGTTCCTCTTCGTGTCGATACGAGCCTGCCTGCAAGTTCCATGGGATTTCCTCCTAACGGGTCAGTACTGGGACGCAAGGCGTGAGCGCGTCGCGGTTGCAGACGGCCTCGCCGGCTCCGCGCGGGTTGGGCTCTGCGTACTTGATGAAATGGCCGGCGATGTAGCCCTTGGGCACCGGATGAGCGCCAGGGCAGGGGTCGCTGTTCCAGCCGGTGACGTAGAACGCGGCGAAGTCGATGACCGGGACGATGTCGTTACCGGAGCCGCTGAAGGTTCCGAACGGCGTGATGATCAGCGGCACGATGCGTGGGTCGCCGACGCGGTAGCTCGGCCAGTTGATCGGCGCCGTACAGGAGTTGGAGCCGCCGAGGATCCGCTGCTTCAGCCCCTGCTCGACCTGGCCCACCGCCCCACCCGTCTGTGTCTTGACGCACTCCCAGGGCTCGGGAAGCGACCAGAGCTCGTTGTATGCCGGGCAGGCCAGGCCGGGGTTGATCTTGTAGGCGGGACCGCAGCCCTGCTCGATCTCGTCGGCGAGGTTCGGAACCGCCGGATCGCAGTCGATCGACTGGTTCTGGCTGCCGGTGACGCGCAGCTCGACGACCGGATCGCTTGCCTCCGACTGCACCTTGAGACCGCCGGTGACCGCGATGCTGACCCCGAGCGTCGGCGTCGTTCCGGTCTGAAAGGAGTTGCTTCCCGAAGAGGTGACGCCGCTCTCGAAGACCTGAACGCGTCGCAGCGGGCCCGAACGTCCCGGCCCGGCGACGAATGCTCGCTGAACCGAACCGAACGATCCCTCCGCCTTGCACGGATTGTTGTTCCTGTCGTTGCAAGTCAGGCCGTTCCAGGTGCCCACGGTCTGCTTCCAGACCCAGTGCAGCTCGACCGAATGGGGCCCCTCGCCGGCGAACGGCAGTCCGCTGCCGGCGGTCCAGGTGACGAGCCCGGCCGTGCCGGCCGGGGTGAGCTGGTACGTGCCGGCGCCGTCGACCCTCGCCCACACCTGTGCAGTCACTCCGGTGCCGGTCAGAGGATGCGTCGTGCCGAGGTCGACCTCCGCCTGGACGCCGCCGCTGCAGTCCTCGGCCGCGAAATACGCGTCCGGAAGGCAGGATCCTGGCAGGAGCCATGCGTTGCGGACCGCCGGCGCTACACCGTTGCTCCAGCCTCGGATGTGGACGACGCCGTTCGAAGAGCCGAGGTCGTAGCACTCGGTATAGAGCTGCCCGCAGGCCGCGTTCGGATCGGTCCCGCCGACGAGGCGAAGCCTCACACCGACGTGCTCGGAGTTGATCGCGACGGGGACGCCGGACGGCGTCATCCAGAGCTGGTCGTTGGCGCTCGTGCCACTTCGCTCGAGCTGCACCGTCCCGAGAGCTGCTCCGGTAACCTCGTTCACGAACGTCGCGAAGACGTAGGTGAAGCGAAGGTCGGGTACGGCGACCGGCATCATGCCCTCCTGCACCTCGACCAGCTTCAGCTGGACGCGTGCGTGGGCATTGATCGCAGCGACGTCGGAGACGCCCGGAATCTTGAAGATCAGTGGCAGGTTGGCCTCGCTCCCCTTGACGTCGAACATGAGGCTCGGCGTGTCGCAGGGGGGCTGCGTCTCGGTGTCGTCCGCCCCGACAGAGCCCGCGGCGTACGTGGTGCTCTGGTAGAGGAGCGTGATCGACCCCTTGTTCGCGCCGCCGACCTGCTCGTTGTAGCTCGAGCCGGCGCCGCCGCCGAATCGGGTCGCTTCGTTCTGGATCGCGACGTTCGTGCCGGCCGGGTCCGTGAAGCAGTCACCGAACAGCGCGCCGCCAGCAAGGGCGGCCGCGTCGACCTGCAGCTGCAGGTGCCGCTTGTGCACCCACCAGTTGCCGATGTCGACGCTGAGCGCCAGGAAGAGCAGGACGACCGGGATCAGCATTGCGGCGAACACCACAATCCCGCCGTCCTCGCGCGCAGTGAAATCCGCGATTCCGCGCGTCGTGCTCACGTGCAGGCTCCGCCGCCGGCGAAGTCGGCAGGCTGCTCGAGCCGCATCGTGGCTGTACCCCGGAGTGCGACCGTCGAGCCGATGAAGGGCAGGCTGTAGTCGACCGCGACTTGCACCGTGACGGGGTCACCGACGTCCGACCCCTCCGGCAGGCAGACGGCGATCGTTGCCGGGCTCGGGATTGACGACGTGCCGCCGGTGCGCAGCTCGTCCGTTTCTAGACGGCCGCGGATGTACGTCTCATATCCGGAGTCGGTGGAGAAGTGGTTCACCGCCGCCTTCCGGGCTCCCTCGCTCGCCACGTGGTTCAGGTCGAGCCAGTAGTTCATGACCTTCCCGAAGTGGAGAATCCCGATGATGACCAGGAGGAGCAGCGGCACGACCAAGGCGAACTCGACCGCCGCCTGGCCCGATTCGCTCTTGAGCGAGCTGCCGCGCGCACGACGAGGGCGCAAAGCTCCCGCACGGTCCGGGAAGCCGGAACGTGCGGGAGCTACGCGACCCTGAGTGGCACGTTCAACTGGGCTGTTCACGTGCCAGCTCATGACGATGCCCGACCGTCTTCCTACGGGTTGACGACCGGAAGCGCGTCCGCGACGTCGCCCAGGAAGTCGTTGATCCCGACACCGAGGAGCCCGATGCCGAGCGTCAGGGTGACGATGAGGAAGCCGATAACCATGGCGTACTCGGTCGCGCCCTGGCCCTCCTCGCGCTGCAGGCCGGTGACGAGCCGACCCACCATGAGCGAAATCCGCTCAGACATTTCCCTACCTCCCTTTCAACTCGCAGGCCGGTGGATTTCGGCACTGCTTCGACTGACTCAATTGAGTCACGTCGCGCGCGCCGCTCCGCACCGCGAAGGGGTAGGTGGAACCACCCCTTCGGCTCAGCTTGGCCAGCGGCCGGGCGGCGACAATCGAGGCGTGGCGGACTACGTGGAGGTCACACGCGCCGACGGTCAGCTCGTCTGCCGTTGCCGCGTTGCGACCTCGTTCGCGTCGCGCTTTCGCGGCCTGATGAGCGTGGCGGAGCTTCCGGCGGGAAGTGGCCTGCTCCTGCCGGGCACGAGCTCCGTGCACACCCACTTCATGCGCTTCCCGATCGACGTCGTCTTCCTCGATTCGGGCCGGCGGATTGTCTCCGTGGTCGCAGCGCTTCGGCCGTGGCGGCTTGCAGCCGCCAAGTCCGCCGTGTCGGTGCTCGAGCTAGCCGGCGGTGAGTGTGAACGCCTCGGTCTAGCCGAGGGTGAGGTCCTCCGCGAGCTCGCCGTCTAGTGCTGTAGCGGGAGCACCTAGTAGACGAGCCGGCGGGCGCCGACGTAGACGCCGCCCCAGTAGCCGCGCAGGCTCTCGATTCTGACGGTGGAGCGGCTGTTGGGGGCGTGGATCATCTTGCCGCCACCGATGTACATGCCGACGTGGCCGAGCCGATTGAAGAAGACAAGGTCGCCGGGGTGAAGGTTGCCGGCCTTGACGCGA
The DNA here is from genome assembly GCA_035265935.1 of Gaiellaceae bacterium. Classification (GTDB taxonomy): domain Bacteria; phylum Actinomycetota; class Thermoleophilia; order Gaiellales; family Gaiellaceae; genus JACDAN01. Next base: position 14,484 of record DATFOC010000026.1, on the reverse strand, counting down.
TGGCCGCGGTGGAACTGGCCGGCGGCGACCCGCGGCAGGCGGATGCCGACCCGCCGGTACACGTACCTGACGAGCCGCGAGCAGTCGAAGCCCGACCGGGGTGACGAACCGCCCAAGCGGTAGGACACGCCCAGGTAGCGCTTCGCAATCCGGATGACTCTCTTCGCCTTGCGCTCGACCTTCTGCTTGTGCGTCAGAGGCTTGCGCTTCTTGCGCGGAGGCTTCGGGTGCTTCTTCTTCACCTTCGTCGCGACGACCCTCGAGGGGCCGGACACCTTCGCCTCTGCCTCGACCTTGGGGAGGCAGCAGAAGAGCACCACTGCGACGGCGAACGCGAGAGCGGGTTTTCCGAGACGGAGGCTCATTCGAGTGGGCGCGGCGACTGCGGCGGTTTCGCGCGGGTGACGGCTTGCGACGAGATCTGGGCTGCCAGCCCAGGTGACGGCCGTCGCTCGTTGCGTGTCGAGCGCGACTCTCGTCGGACGACCCCGAACTAACCTCGGTTGCACGTCAGCGCTCGCCCTCCCTGGAAAGGGGTATTTCCCTGGCGGGGCGTTGAGTTCGAGCTAGGCCGGAGCCAGCGCCGTCAGATCGTGCTCGTACGCGTACCGGAGCGCTTCCGTCCGGCTGTTGATGCCGAGCTTCCGATAGACGTTGCGAAGGTGGAACTTGACCGTTTGCTCGCTGAGCCAGAGGCTGGCTGCGATCTGCTTGTTCGTGTGCCCGTGGGCGAGCTCTGCCAGCACCGCAATCTCCTTCGCCGACAGGCCTCCCGGCAAGGTTGCCGCCGCGGCGCTGTTGTTTCCGGCGACGGGGAGATGGATGACCGTCTTCTCCACGATCTGACGGATGGCTCCGGGCAGGTCGTACGGGTTGACCGACTTGAGGATGTAGCCACTCGCCCCGCGCCGGAAGGCCGATTCGATCACCTGCTGATCGTCGACCGCCGACAGCATGGCGACCTTCACCTGCGGGTAGTGCTTCGCCAACGCGGCAAGACATTCCAGGCCGTCGGCGCCCGGGAGCTGCACGTCGAGGAGGACGAAATCTGCCTCGACCTGTCGCATGAGCGGAAGCAGGTCGTGCCCATTCGCGACCTCACCGACCAGCTGGACATCCTCGACGCCGTCGAAGACGAGCTTGATCGCATCCCGCATCAATGCGTGATCCTCCGCGAGGATCACCCTGATCGTGCCCATAGCGCCGCAAACCTCCCCTTGCCGCAAGACCCCCACCGGGGACGTGCTCGCATTGTGGGTCATTGCCGCTCGAGTTCTCGCCCCCTAAAGGGATAGGTTTCGGCGCCGGCTAGCGCCTGAAACCGGCGGCCAGAACGGCGCCGAGCAAGGCCCCCGCGATCAGCAGCTGGCTCTCGGCGGTCACGCCGCCGGGCCGGTGCCAGCCTGGGATCCGGTGGCTGGGGAAGAGCTTGCGACCTCCCGGTCGCGGAAGCCGAACCACGTGCTCGATGTCGGGCACAGACGAGGCGATCGCCCCGACCGTCGCAGAATCGACCGGCCCGCGCACGAGGGCCAGGGCGAGGACGCCGGCGACGCCGCTGCCGATCTCGAAACGCCTCGAGTCGATGTCCTCGTGCGGCACGCGGTCGCCGTAGAAGTGCAGGACCGGGCCGAGCACCGCAGCCGCGACGGGCGAGCGAACGAGGGCACCGCCCAGGGCTCCCGTGGCAATGTGGAGCGAGACGATCATGAGAGTGAAGCCTGTAGGAATCAACCACGTCGCGCTGGAGGTCGGGAACGTCGAAGATGCGCTCGAGTTCTACGGCCGGATCTTCGAGCTCTCGCTGCGCGGGCGAGCCGGGCGCATGGCATTCGTCGACATCGGCGATCAGTTCATCGCGCTCGCCGAGGGTCGGAGGCAAGCGCCCGACGACCATCGCCACTTCGGGCTGGTCGTCGACGAAAGGGACCGGGCGCTCGGGGCCGCCCGGGAAGCGGGAGCCGACGTCCGCGGGAATCGGATTCGCGACCCCTGGGGCAACAACGTCGAGGTCGTCGCCTACGAGGACGTCCAGTTCACGAAGGCGCCGGAGATCCTCCAGGGCATGGGCCTCGACGGGCTCGGCAAGACCGAGAAGGCGCGCGAGGAGCTGCGCGCCAAGGGCCTTGGCTGAGCCCGGGATCCGACCGTGGCTGCGCGAGGATGCCGAGGCGACGATGCCGCTCTTTCGCGAGCTCTGGGCAGAGGAGGTCGTCACCTCACCGGGCCTCGTCCACTGGATCGAGCGGCAACCTGAGCGGGCCGCGATGCGCGCCTGGGTAGCCGAGGCCCGCGGGGAGATCGTCGGGTTCGCGAACTCGCGTCTGCGCTGGGCGCTCCAGACGGAGGGGATCGCGGGGATCTGGTCGGGGGTGATGCCCGCCTTCCGCCGTCGCGGCCTCGGGACGCGCCTCTTCGAGACGGCCGCGGCGCACATCGTGGGGCGCGGCGCCCGTCGGCTCGAATCGACCGTCCGTAACGACGAACCGGACGCGCGGGCGTTCGCCCAGCGGCTTGGGTTCGAGGAGGGACGGAGCGAGCAGTACTGGGAACTCGAGGTCGGCTCGGCGGCCGGCGCGAACGCCGAGCCTGCCGGCAAGATCTCCGTCGTCCGGTTGCGGGAGGTGCGTGACCGCGAACGCGATCTTTTCGAGTTGTACGACTCCGCGGAGCGCGACATGCCGGACGACTACACGCATGCGATGGCGTTCGAGGACTGGCTCCCGGAGACGCTCGGCAATCCCGAGCTCGACCTCGACCTGAGCGCCGTCGTCCTGGTCGGCCACCGGCCGGCGGCCTTCGCGTGGCTCACCGCCGACCGAGAGGGGGCTCGCGCGGCGAACGAGATGACCGGGACGGCGCCGGACTTTCGCCGGCGTGGGCTTGCGCGCCTGGCGAAGGAGGCGACGATTCGCTGGGCGGCGGAGGCCGGAGTCCGGACGATCATCACGTCCAACGACACGACGAACACGGACATGCTGGCTCTCAACGAGCACCTCGGGTATCGCCCCACGGTCCGCCGCCTGGTCGTCGGAAAGGATCTCTAGACGGAGGCCATCCCCGGACGGAGCGACCCGAGCCGGGCGGCGATCACCGAGTCCGCGACCTCTGCACTGGCATCGTGTCCCGTGACCGCGGCGATGAAGTCGTCGCGGTCGAGCGCAAAGAGCTCGACATCGCCCTTCGCCCGCACCGTGGCCGTGCGCGGAACGTCTCGCAGGAGCGAGATCTCGCCGAAATAGCCGCCCGGACCCGTTTCGCGGACGACACGTCCGTCAATGACGATCTCCACCTCGCCGTCGCCGACGATGTAGAAGCGGTCGCCGACGTCGCCCTGTCTGAAGAGTTCCTCCCCCGAGGCCAGCCGAACCGGCCGGAGCACCTGCGCGAGACTTTCCTGCGTCGGCTGCGGAAGCGGCGCGAACAGCTCGATGCCGCGCAGCAATGCGAGCTGGCGCTCCGGCACCGGGGCCTCGTCGAGCTGCGCGAGCCGACGGCGCAGGAGCGTCGCGAGGGTCGGGAGGAGCGCGCCGGTGATCAACAGCGCGCCGCGGATGTCGACCGCCGCGATGAGCAGCGGCGCGGCGATCGACCCGATCCCGATCGTCCCCACCCAGAGAGCCTGTACCGCGCCGAAGGCGCGCGCGAGCACCTCCTCGGGCACAGCTCGTTGAAGGAGCGTGAACGCCGAGACGTCCACCAGGGTGTTCCCGAGTCCGACGACGGCAAGAAAGAGCAGGGTGGGCGCCGGCTCGGGGAAGACCCCGATCAGTGCAATGGGAATCCCCCACAGCGCGATTCCGAGGAGGAAGTTCGATGACAGCCGGCGCCCGATCAGTGCGGCCGAGACCACGGCGCCGACCAGGCCGCCGATCCCGATCGCAGAGTTGAGGAAGCCGACACCCTCCTCGCCGAGATCGAGCAGCCGGAGCGCGGTCACGACGATCAGCACGTTGAGCATGCCTGCAACGAACGTCTGCGAGGCGAGCAGGAGCACAAGCACACGCAAGCCGCGCTCGCGGTACAGCGTCACGAAGCCGGCTGAGAATTCCCGGAACACACCCTCACGCCTCTCGCGCGGCTCGGGCTGCGCGTCGACGCGCACGCGGCCGATGAGAATGGCGGAGAGCAGGAACGCTGCCGCAGCGGCGCCGAAGACGACTTCCTCGCCGGTCGCCGCGAGCAGCAGGCCTCCGATCGCGGGACCCCCAAAGATCCCAAGGCTCTCGATGGTGCTCGAGGTGACGTTGGCGGCGGTGAGCTCCTTCGGGGTCTTTGCAACGGAGGGAAGGAGCGCGGCCTGCGCCGGCCGCACGGCGGAGTACGCGATGGCCACGAGCCCCGCGAGGACGTAGACGAGGGCGGGCGGCCCCTCCATGACGACGATCGCCGTCGTCGTCGCGAGGAGGCCGGCGCGGGTGAGCTCGGCGATGACGATCACACGCTCGCGGCGGTATCGGTCGCTGAGCACAGCCGTGAACGGCGAAGCGGCCGCCGCCGGGAGAAACCGCACGAGTCCGACCAGCCCGACGGCGGCGGCGCCGCCGTCCCGGTACGCGAACACCGCGAGCGCGATGCCGTACGACCAGTGCGCCACGATCGAAGCCGCCCACGCGCCCTCGATCCGCCGGATATTGGGGTTCCGGAAGACCTGGCCGAAGGAGCGCGCAGAGTCTCCGAGACGTGCCCGCAGCGCTCTCACGCGGCAAGCATCCCACGACCTGTTGTGTTTTTCGAATCGAAGGTGGAAGATTCCTGTGCCCACCGCCGTCTAGTTGGTCAGATAAGCGGCGGCGACAACGTGCGAAAGGAGCCGAGGTAATGGCCGAAGAGCAGATTGATCAGATCGATCGGGCCGACGACGACGACGACGACGTCGAGGCGCACCAGCTGGACCAGGTCGACGCGATGGACCAGGTCGACGCGATGGACCAGGTGGATAGGGCGGCGGCCGCCAATCAGGTCGACCAGATCGACTGACGCAGACGCATCTCGAGCGTCGCTGAAGCCGGGCTGAGCCCGGCTTCAGTGTTTGAAGAGGGCCTCGAGCGACCGGAGCAGCTCCACCCCGGCGGCACGGCGCTGCCCGTCGAGCTCCTCGAGATTCTCCGCGACCCGAGCGAGGAGCGCGGAGTCCGTGTCCGCGTCCTCGAGCACCGCTTTCGCGCGGCGGGCTTTCCGGAGCAGGTCGAGCGCGATCGCCGCCTGGTGCCCGAAGAGGCCTAGCAGCTCCATCTCCTGGAGCGAGAACCGCGACTCCTGCGGCCGGTCCAGGACGTAGAGGACGCCGAGCGGCTCCTCCTGATGGATCAGCGGGACGCACATCAGCCCCTTGGGGACAAACCCCGTCTTCTTCGCCGCCTCCTCGGCAAAGCGCGGGTCCTGCGAGACGTCGTCGAGGACGATCGGCTGCCGCGTGACGAGCACCCAGCCGCCGATGCCCGTGCTGGACGGCAGCCGCTCGCCTATCAGCTTCTCGGAGCCCTCGCCGGCGACCGCCTCGAAGACGAGCTCGTCCGTCCGCTCGTCGTAGAGCAGGACCGACGACGCCTTTGCGTAGAAGATCCCGCGCGCGACTTCGACGGTCGCCTGTAGCAGCGCTCGGTGCGAGTCCTCCGAGGCGAGCACCCCCGCAGCGACCGCTGCGCGCAGCCCGTCATCAGTCATCGCGGCCCTCCACGTTGTTCGCGGTGAGGTAGAGCGCGCTCTTCAGCTGGAACGGCGTCAGCTCCGGGTGCTTGCCGAGGATCAGCGCGCAGATCCCGCTCATGTGCGGCGTTGCGAAGCTGTTTCCGGTCGAACGGGCTCTGGCCTTGCCGAGCCAGGCGATCTCGACGTCGACGCCGCGCGCGAAGAACTCCACCGGAGGGCTGGGGTTGTAGTAGAAGGTCTCGGCGTCCGGCTCCTCATGGCTGCCCACCGAGATCACGGACGAGAAGCGCCACGGGTAGCTCTCGACCGGCATGTTGTGCGCCGAGGCCACGAGCACGGTCCGGCGGAAGTACGCGAGGTCGGCGACCTCGTGGAGCAGGCCGGCGAAGTGGCTCTTCGTCGTCGACAGGCTCATGTTGATCACGTCGAAGCCCTGCTCGACGGCCCAGCGAAGGCCGCCGAGGAGCGCTGTCCCGCTGCCGGTGAACCCGGCGCCGAGGACGCGGACGCTGAAGAGCTCGCAGTCCTTTGCGATCGAGCGGACAATTCCCGCGCAGGCGGTTCCGTGGCCGCAGAGGTCGCCCTCGACGTCCTCGACGACCGAGATCTCGTCGCCATCCCCCACCTCGACTGCGACGGCGCCCGCGAGCTCGCCGACATCGGGGTGGTCGGCCTCGATCCCGCTGTCGAGGATGCAGACCCGCACGCCGTTGCCGGTCGACCCGCCCCACGCCCACTCACGCGTGACGCGGCCGGGCCACTCGGTCGGCAGCGCGAGGGACTCCGCGGATCCCGCCGGGAGGCTCCACGCCGGGAGCGGGCGCTCAGGTGCAGGCTCGGCCATGGATTGATGTTACGCCGCGCCCAGCGTTTGAACGGCCTGGCGGGCGGCGTTCGAGGCGGTCTCCCCGAGCCGCCTGGCCTGCTCCGTCCGCTTGTCCTCGGCGGTGATCGTGAGGTTCACCTTGACGAGGCTGGCGGCGGCCCACGTAGCCGCCTCTGCCAGAAGCGCCGCGGCGACGGCGTCCGCACGGCGCGCCGGCGTTCCACGGTCGGCGACGAGCGACGCGAGGCAGGCGGCGTCGGCCCCTGCCTCCGCGATCGACATCGGAACCTCTGCCGCGCGCCACAACGCCGCGCCGACGGCCATGTCCCGGACGACGGGCTCCACGCGCTCGGGCAGCGTCATGGAGACCAGCGCTTCCTCGTAGGCCTCTGCGTCCCGCTGTGCGAGCGGCGCGATCCGCTTCCGGAGGCGCTCCGCCTGCGCCACGGCCGAGCCGGCCTCGGGCCAGTCGCCCGAGCCGCGGGCGACCATCGCGGTCAACCCGGCGGAAATCGCGACTGCGAGGGCAGCGGCCGTCCCGCCGCCGGGCGTCGGATCCTCGGAGGCTACGGCCTCGAGGAACTCGCGCAGGGAGAGATCGAGAAGGTCGCCCGTGGCTTCCACGGGCTCGATTTTGCGCTACTTGTCGAGTCGGCGGCGCAGGATCTCGATCGTCTCGGCGTGCGCGACCACGTCGGCCTCCTCCAGGACGGCCTCGGGATCTTCGATCACGCGACGGCGGTACTCGTCGTCGACGTCCGCACGCTCAACGATCTCGTCGAGCCCCCGCTGGGCGAGCGGGATGTCCTGCGCGGCCTTCACCCAGCTCTGGGGGGCGGGCGGGAACGCGCTCAAGATCTCACCAAGCTTTTCTTCGTCGTACCTGGGCATAGTCGTCACCAAAGCTCAAGACGCGGAAGCGCCCGAATTTCTTCCCTCCATCTCGACCCGTAACTTGGTCAGGCAGCGGGAGATTCGGCTCGCGATGGTGCCGGAGGGGATGTCGAGGGCGTCGCCGATCGTGTGATAGCTCTCGTCCCGGGCGAAGAAGCGGTCGAGGATCTCCTGGCAGTTGCCTGGGAGCGCCGACAAAGCCTCGTGCACGGCCAGGGACTCGTCCAGCCGCGCAATCGTGTCGTCGGCGTCCGCGATCTCCACGTCGTCGTCGAGCTGCTCGGCCGAGCCGGCCCGCAGCCGGTCGATGCAGAGCCGGCGCGTCAGCTGCGCGAGCCAGGGGCGAATCGCCTCGTCGTCGCGGAGCTTGTGCAAGTGCTCGTAGGCGCGGGTGAAGACCTCCTGGAAGACGTCCTCTGCATCGTGCTCGTGCAACTTGAAGCCCTGGACGGCGATCGCGTAGACGTAGCGGGAGAAGCGGTCGACGAGCTCGCGCCAGGCGTCGTGGTCGCCCATCCGGCACCGGGCGACCAGCTGAGCGTCCGTCAACTCCACGCGCAAGCCCATCGCCTGAACGGCATCCACAGGGCCATAGCTTACGATCAGGGCAGGGACGGCTCCAAGAAAAGGTTGCGCCACGCCGTCCACCAGTCGTCGGCGCGCACGACGATCGAGCGCGGGCCCGTGACCTCGACGCCGGCGCGGCCACGGTACTTGTCGACCTCGCCGGTGCCGACGAAGTCGACCTCGATCTCGGCCGGGCGGCCCGGGTCGTACGGATCGACGGCCCTCAGGTCATTGAGCGCGTCCCGGGCGCCCTCCTCGATCACCTCCCTGGCGAGCTGGGGAGCGAGGTTTCGCGCTGCTCGGAAGCCGAGCCCCTTCTTCACGGCGACCGTGGTCAACCCGTCGCCGAGTAGCTTCTTGGCCTCGCGGCAGGCGGCTTCGTCTCCGGTGACGAGCAGGACGGGACAGCCCCAGTTGCCGCACATCGCCGCATTGATGGCGGACTCTCCAACGAGGACGCCGTTGAAGCGGAGGTTGTGCCACTCGCGGCCCGACACCGTGTGGCTCATGACCCCGTCCGGTGTGCCGGCCATCGCGTGCATGCCGACGAGGAGACAGGCGTCGCAGCCTCCCTCGAGGAACTCCGTGTACTGCGTCCAGCTCGACTGGACGACGTACTCGCAGGCGGGGTCGAGCATGTCGTGCACGAGGGAGTTGAAGCTCCAGCCCTTGCCGGCCCCGTGGTGGTCCATGACCACGATCTCCTTGGCTCCGGAGCCCTTCGCCCCCCGGACGGCGGCGTTGATCTCCTGCGTGTAGAGCTTGCGTCCCTCCTCGTACATCTCGTGGCCGCCGAGGGTCTGCTCGGGCCGGACGATTCCGGCGACTCCCTCCATGTCGCTGATGATGTGAACGCGCATGACGGTAGTTTCACAATGTGGAAACCGGCCTGAGTGGAAAGCGCGTCCTTGTCACCGGCGCTTCCGGAGGGATCGGCTCCGCATGCGTGGCGGCCTACCTCGCGGAGGGCGCCGAGGTCGTCGCCCACTACCACCGGGGCCGCGACCGCGCCGAGGGGCTCGGCGACGTCAGGCTCGTGCAGGCGGACCTGACCCGGGAGGACGAGGTTGAGCGCCTGTTCGAGGAGGCCGGCCACCTCGACGTGTGCGCAGCGGTCGCGGGGGTCTGGCCGGCCGAGGACGCTCCGGTCTGGTCGCTCCCGCTCGAGCGCTGGGAGCGGACGCTGCGGGAGAACCTGACCTCGACGTTTCTTACGGGGCGCGGATTCCTTCGGTCGGTCGAGCGGAGGGGGCACGGCAGCCTCGTGCTCGTCGCCTCGACGGCGGGCGTCTTCGGGGAGGCGGGGCACGCCGACTATGCGGCGGCGAAGTCGGCGGTCGCCTACGGGCTCCTCTTGAGCATGAAGAACGAGATCGTGCGGATCGCCCCGGCAGGGCGGGTCAACTGCGTGTGCCCGGGCTGGACGAAGACGCCGATGGCCCGGCCCGAGGTCGACGACCCTGAGGTGATCGACCGCGTCACGCGGACGATGGCCCTCCGCAAGATCGCGACGCCCGAGGACATCGCCCGCCAGGTGGTCGTGCTGAGCTCGGACGAGCTCTCCGGCCATGTCAGCGGCCAGATCGTCGTCGTGGCGGGCGGCATGGAGGGCCGGACGCTCCACTAGTGCAGGTTCGCCGCGCCGGCGAAGCCGGCATCACCGTGGCCGGAGTCGTGAGACTTCCGGCCAGAAAAGCGAGGAGCCCCGTCAGGCTCCTCAAACTCAGGCAGGGCCGCCGCCCGGCCCCGCCTGATTCTCTCGAGTAGAGAGCCGCTTTGAGTCTCGAGCTGGCCCCGCCGCAACGGGCCCCGCTCGTCCGATAGGCCCCGCCGCATCGGGCCCTCTCGGTCTTTAGTCCGACTAGGCCCCGCCGCATCGGGCCCGCATCGGATGTAGGCCTACTTTCGGGCATGAGGGGTCGGTTGATCCATCACCCTTTGGCGGTTGACTGCGACGCTTCACCTAACGTCTTCGGGATGACCGCCCGGACCGGTTCGGCGTAGAGTGGGTTCGATGGCGACGCCGTTCGAAAAACGCCTGCAAAACGGCCCAATTGTCGTGGCCGACGGGGGCATGGGCACGCTAATCTCCGGCGCGGTCCCGCGCCTGCGCTTTCCCGAGGAAGCGAACCTCGCCTCGCCCGAAACCGTGGTCTCGCTTCACGTCAGCTTCATCAACGCCGGGGCGGACCTGATCGAGACGAACACCTTCGGCGCCAACCGCAGGAAGCTGGCCGCGCACCGGCTCGACGACGAGGTCGCGCGGATCAATAGCGCAGGCGCGAAGCTTGCGCGCGAGGCGCGCGAGATCTCGGGCCGCGACGTGTACATCGGCGGCTCGATCGGCCCGCTCGGCGACCACGGAGAGCTCGCGCAGGATGAGCGCCGCGAGATCTTCTCGGAGCAGGCGGCCGCGCTCCAGGCCCGTGGCGTCGACCTGTTCGTCGTCGAGACGTTCTTCGAGCTCGACGAGCTCCTGACCGCGCTCGCCGCAGTGCGCAGCATCTCGTCACTGCCGGTGGTGGCGATGCTGACCTTCGACGAACAGGGCGAGACGCTCGGCGGCGTCTCGGCGCGAAAGGCGGTCGACGCGCTTGCGGACGCGGGTCTCGCCGCGGTCGGCGCCAACCACGGCGCGGGCGTCCACGCGGCGCTGACTGCGCTGAACGAGATGCACGACGCCGACGGCAAGCTGGCCCTGGCGGCGATGCCGAATATGGGCCTTGCGAGCCTGTCCGGGAGCCGCGTGGTCTTCCCGCACGCGACGCCGGACTACTTCGCCGACTTCGCGGCGCACGCGCGCGACCTCGGCGCGAAGATCATCGGCGGCTGCTGCGGCACGACTCCGACCGAGATCGGCGCCATCGCCGCGGCCGTCAAGGAACACCGCGCGGCGTCCTCCCCGCTCGTGATCCAGGAGCGGGAGGTGACGCTCTCTGTCGTCGAGCAGGCCGAGGACACGCGCCTGGCTCGCTTGTTCCGTGAGGGCCAATGGGTGACGTCCGTGCAGCTCGATCCGCCGCTCGGCGGCAACCACCGCGGGATGCTGGAGATCGCGGCCGCGCTCGAGGACGGCGGCGCCTCCTTCGTGGACATCAACGACAACGCAACCGCCCGCGCGGGAATGAGCGCGTTGATGCTCTCGACTGCGATCGAGCGCTCGACCGCGCTCGAGACGATCCCGCACCTCACGACGCGCGACGCGACAGTACTCGGGCTCGAGTCCCAGCTGCTCGGCGCGCACGCGGAGGGGATCCGCAACATCCTTGCCGTCACGGGCGACCCGCCCGAGGTCGGCGACTATCCGGGGTCGAGCGGTGTCTACGAGGTGGACGCGATCGGGCTCACCCAGCTGATCTCACACCTCAACCGGGGCGAGGACTACAACGGCCGCGCCATCGACGCCGCGACGTCGTTCTTCACCGGCGTCGCGCTCAACCCGACCGCCGACGACCTCGACGTCGAGGTCGAGCGCTTCAGCCGCAAGCTCGAGGCCGGCGCCGACTTCGCGATGACGCAGATCATCTTCGACCTCGAGTTGCTCGACCAGTTCTTCGAGCGGTTCGGAGGGCCGTCGCCGATCCCCGTGCTCGTCGGCGTCTTCCCTGTGTGGAGCCACCCGCTCGCGCTGCGCCTGCACAACGAGGTGCCGGGGATCGTCGTCCCGGATCACGTGCAGGAAGCGCTTCGGGAGGCAGGGCCCGACGGGCCTAAGGTCGGGATGGAACTTGCGCGGCAGCTAGTCGAGGCCTCGCGGAGTCGCGCGCAGGGCGTCTACCTCGTCGCGCCCTTCCGGCGGCCGCTCGGGATTCTCGAGCTCCTGGCGGACGCCGCCTAGCAGGGCTTGGCGGGATGTCGCTCGTGGCAGGGGGCTGGTGGTGCCGAGGCAAGGACGCAGGGAGCGGCCGTATCGGTTGAGATACGGACGCGACTGAGGACGCAGTCGTGGGGGCGAGCCGCGCGGCCCTGCAGCTCAGCAGGAGTTCCGCCCAAGCCCTCCTAAGATACGCAGGGCCCGGTCGAGACCCTGCCGCGGGCACCGGCAACCGCACCTCGAACTAGATCCGGCGGGACGGCGTAGCCGGCGTTGGTGCCCGTGCGCGATGCGAAGACCGTTCCGACAACGTGGCCGGCCCCGTCGAGCAACGGGCCGCCCGAGTTTCCGCGGCGCACCCGGCCGCGGAAGCTGGTGATCCTCCGCGTCACCGGCCCGTTGCCATAGGCATCCTCGCTGATGACGGTGGCTGTTCCGCCGACACGCCCGGGTGTGGCCGTCAGCGGGCCGTTTCCCGGATAGCCGACGATGGCCACGGGCGTCCCCGCCGACGCCTTGACCTGCGTAAGGGGCCGCCGGTTCAGGCCGTCGACCCTCAGGACCGCCACATCGTTTCTCGGATCGAAGGCGACGGCGACTGCCGGCCTCCCGTCCGCGGTCGTGTCGGTCTGGCCTGCGATCACGTGCGCATCCGTAACGACCAGGTTCGGAGCAGCGACCCAGCCGGAGCCGGAGATCCCGAGCCCGCACGCCGTCCCGAGCACGCGAACGACGCTCGGCAGCGCCGCGCGGATCTCCGGGTCGCGAACGACCTGCGGATCCGGCGGATCGACCCACGGGAGAGGCCCGCTGATCGAGGGGAACGGATCGACGCGCGCGAGCGCGTTCAGCACTTCGCGAGGCGGAAGCAGCTCGTTCAGCTCCTGGACGACCGCCGAGCGCTGCACGTCTCTCCTCAGCTCCACCTGCCCGGGAAGTTGCAGCGCAACTGCCGCGAGGATCCAGATCACGGCCAGGCCGATCACGATGCCGAAGGCAAGCCCGCCGGCGGCGTCGACGAGGCGCAGCGGGCTCGCCCGGAGCCGCTGCTTGATCGCGACGCCGACAGACGAGGCGATCAGCTCCATCACGATCGCCCCGGCGGCGGCTCCAATGAGCGCGACGAGCGGCGTGTAGGGCGACTCCGAGCCGGCCGGAAGCACGTGCGGAGCTAGTCGCGCACCGGCGAGCGCGCCCACCACGACGCCCGCGGCGGACAGCACGCTGAGCGTCAGGCCCTGCCACAGCCCCAGGAGCGCCGTGCCTGCGACGACCGCGAGGATGATCCAGTCGAGGCGGGTCACTCGCCGGGTACGCTAGCCAGCCTCATGGACGGGCCCGCCCTCGAGGAGCTGATCGACCGCTACAACGCCGCGTGGAACGCGCACGATGTCGACGCGATCGTCGACATGCACACCTCCGACTCGGTGTTCGAGAACCACACGACCGGGGACGTCAACATCGGCCGGGAGGCGATCGGCAACGCGATCCGCGGCATCTTCACCGTCTTTCCCGACCTCCAGTTCGAGACCCGCAGGCGCTACATCCGAGACGACCTCGTCGTACAGGAGTGGACGGCGCGCGGGACGCACCTCGGCAAGATGAACCGCGCCGGGATGGAGGTCGAGCCGACCGGCAAGAGCGTCGAGTACCGCGGGATGGACGTGATCCCGATCGCGGATGGCCTCGTGGCCCGGAAGGACGTGTACTCCGACGGCGTCACGCTGCTCCGCCAGCTCGGCCTGACCGCAATCTAGGCGCCGCTAGACTGCGTACCTGCGCTAGGGGGCGTAGTTCAGTTGGTTAGAACGCCGGCCTGTCACGCCGGAGGTCGCGGGTTCGAGTCCCGTCGCTCCCGTCTCTCGCTCTCCCTGCACATCGGCAAATCGGCAACGCGCTGCGGATTTCGGCGACGCGGGCCGTGCCCCACTAGTTCCCTAAACGTCCTCGACGAGCCTCCCGGCGGTGGAGATCGTCGTCCGGACCAACAATCACAAAGTGCTCCCCAGCATCCCGTTCGTCGAACGTGGAGGGGCGGCACCGGCCGCCCCTCCATTGATGGGCTAGGCGTCCGGGTCCGGAACGAGCCCGAAGGGCGATAGGAACTCCTGGGCAACGTAAGTGTCCAGCCGGTAGGTCAGGTCGGTCGCCCGGCACATCGCGTCGCCGGTGACCGTCAGCGAGACGAGCAGGCTGCTCGTCATCCCGCCGAGGAAGTGCGGCCCGCCGGAGTCGCCGTAGCAGGTACCGCCGCTTCCGGTCGACGGGTTCATGCTCAGGTTCAGCCAGGTGGCTTGAGCGAAAGGAACGACTGCTGAGCGACCAGCCGCGCCTCCGGATCGGCGAACGCGTGCGGCCCGGTCTTCTTCGACGTCCGCGTGAGCCCGTAGCCGACGGCCGTGAACGTGAGCCCGCGGAGCTGCTGCTGGCTGTAGGTGGTCAGTAGACCGAGCGTCGGCAGCTGCGCGGGCGTTGCGGACTGCGGCGTCGCGAGCGTCACGATCGCGATGTCGTAGGCCTCGGCCCCTCCGCCCGGCTGCCCGAAGTTCTCGTGGATCACGTAGCTCAAAACGGGGACGAGCCCGCTCGGCGAAGCCGATCCTTCGTCATACGTCGGGCTGAACGTCACGTAGATCGGCGTGTCCCCCCAACCGGTCATGCAGTGAGCCGCGGTCAGGAACAGCGTCGAGCTGACGAGCGTGCCGGTGCAGAACTGGTCAGGCCCCGGGCT
>DATFOC010000025.1:0-20702 GCA_035265935.1 Gaiellaceae bacterium | reverse complement strand
AAAACGCCTTCAGCGCCTCGGCGAGCGCGAGCGGCTCGCGCAGCTCGCCGCCGACGACGATGCCGGCAGCCAGCGGCTCGCGGCTGACCTGAGTCAACGTGGGCGTGCCGTTGTTCGTCACGACTGCGGCCGAAAGCTGAGAGGCGCCGATCTTCAGGCCGACGATCCGCTTGTGGGTCCCGCCACTCTTGGCGGCCTTGGGCCGACGGGTCGGACGCAGCGAGAGCTCGCGCTTCAGCAGGCGGGTGTTCACGCGTGCGCTCCAGCTATACGCAGGCCGTCGGCGAGCGGCGGCAGGTGGGAGACCGAGGGCGACGCCGCGAAGCCTGCGCGCTCTAGGAGGCTCTCGAACTGGTCGGGGCGGCTCGTGTACATGAGCGCCGTGGAGAGGGAGACCACGCGCCGGATCACGAGCTCCGCGAGCGACTGCTCCATCGTCTGCATGCCGCGGGTCGTGTTGGTCTGCATGACCGAATAGATCTGCTCGACCTTCCCCTGGCGGATGAGGTTCCGGACCGCGTCGTCCGGCAGCAGAACCTCGAGAGCGGGCACGCGAGTCTTCCCGTCGGCCGTCGGCAGGAGCGCCTGCGTGACGATGCCCTGAAGAGCCATCGAGAGCTGGATGCGGATCTGGTCCTGCTGTCCGGCGGGAAAGACATCGATCACGCGGTCGATCGTGGACGGCGCACTCTGCGTGTGGAGCGTCGCGAGGACGAGGTGGCCCGTCTCGGCAGCCGTCAGCGCGGTGCCGATCGTTTCGAGGTCGCGCATCTCGCCGAGGAGGATCACGTCGGGGTCCTGGCGGAGCGCGCCGCGAAGCGCGTCTGCGAAGGACGTCGCGTCGGGGCCGATCTCGCGCTGGTTGACGACGCAGTTCTTGTGCCGGTGGAGGAACTCGATCGGGTCCTCGATCGTGATGATGTGATCCGACCGGGTCCGGTTGATCTCGTCGATTAGCGCCGAAAGCGTCGTCGACTTACCCGAGCCCGTGGGGCCCGTGACGAGGACGAGGCCGCGGGGCTTCTGGCAGAGGCCGTAGAGCGACTGCGGCATCCCGAGCTCCTCGAGCGTCTTCAGCTCGGTCGGGATCAGGCGGAACGCGCCGGCGAGGCTCTCGCGCTGCGAGTAGAGGTTCACGCGGAAGCGGGCGACGCCGGGGATCGAATAGGACATGTCCAGCTGCCGGTTCAGCTCGAGCTGCTTCTGCTGCTCGGTCGACGTGATCCGGTAGAGGAGGTGCCGCGTGTCCTCAGCGGTCAGCACGGGGAGGCTCTCCATTCGATGGAGGTGCCCACGCAGCCGCAGGACCGGCTTGGATCCGACGGTCAGGTGCAGATCGGAGGCGTTGTGCGCCACCATCTGCTCGAGCAGGGTGTCAATCGAGAAGGCGTCCGGCATGGATCCCTCGCGCGAAGCTATCGGCAGGTTTCACTGGTTTCTTGAACCGGCTTTCGGGATGAACTCGAGCGCTATGACCCCGAGCCGCGACGAGCCGCGGGCGAGTGGTCTCCGCGCCGATGAAATCGGGGAGAAGCAGCGCGGTCGCCGAGTCGACACGGCCGAGGTAGCCCCGAGCCCTCATGCGCGCACGACGACGGAAGTGTGGGCCGCAACCATAAAGCGTCTATCGGCGAGGCCGGATCGTCCCTTAATACCAACGAGGGCGCCCTGGGGCGCCCTCGTTGGTCGTGAACAGACGAAAGTGCGTCGGAACTAGCAGGCTCCGGTGGCGATGTCAGCGCCGGGGCCGTCCTTGTTCCACGTCTTGCCGCCGACGACGCTCTGCACGCAGTAGGTCGTCGCGTCCGCGGACTCGATGGTGATGCCCTTGATCCCCTGGTCGTAGGTCGACTGCAGGAGGGCAAGGGTCATGCCCGTGTAGCCGGTCGTGGAGTCGGCGAAGTACGCCTCGACAGCCGGAATCGCGGCACGGACGTTCGCCTTGGCGGCCGAGTCGTTGGCCCGGTCGCGGAAGCTCATGTACGACGGCACCGCAATCGCGAGCAGGATGCCGATGATGATGATCACGACCAGGAGCTCGATGAGGGTGAAACCGCCCTCACGATCGCTCCGGTTGATCCTCTGGTTCAGCTTGGAAAGCATGGTCCTCCTTCGTGGTGCAAGGTCGGTGGCTCGCGGGCTCTATCGGCGGGCGTGAGGCCCGGCGCATGACACGTTTGGGGGATCAACTCCCCCTGCTTGGGTGAGGTCGTCACCCATCGCCTCTCGCGCGTAAAGGAACGGGCCGCTCCTGCCGATAGCCGACCTGTATGTCGCTGCGGCTTCCGACTCGTACGCTCGTGCCTGTCCTCGTCCTCGCCGTGCTCGGCGGGATCGTCGCCACCTTCATGATCGCGCGGCCTCCGTCCTCGGCCGGCGACGACACGCCGAGCCTGGTGCGTCCGACGCTCGCCAAGCCGGCTCCTGTGAAGAGGCCGGCGCCGGCGAAGACGAAGGCGCCCGTCGCGAAGGCGAAGCCCGCGCCCGTGCCCCTTGCGAAGCCGAAGCCCGCCGAGCCGGCCGCGCCCGCGGTGGACGCCAACGGCTTGCCGAGGGTGCTGTCCACCGCGCTCGCCGGCAACCGCGTCGTCGTGGTCGGCCTGCACGATCCGGATTCGGCACTCGACCAGATGGCGCTTGCGGAGGCCCGTGCGGGCGCGCGGGCAGCCGGTGCCGGGTTCGTCGCGATCAACGTCTTCGCCGAGGCCCAGTCTCGGCCGCTTCTCGAGCTCCTCGGTGCCCTGGAGAACCCCGGGATCCTCGTCTACCGTCGACCCGACGTCCTCTTTGCCCGGATGAGCGGCTTCGCCGACAGCGAGACGGTCGCCCAGGCGGCCGCGAACGCGCGACGATGATGACCGTCGCCCAGCGCCTGAAGACGGCACGAAAGGACGGCCGCCAGGTGGTCACTCTGCGGCGCGAGCAGTCCGACGGCCAGGTCGTCGTCCACTGCGAGGTCTACCCGGTCAACAGCCTTCGGGTGGAACCGATCCGCCCGGGCCCGTACGTCTTCCACGCCGAGGACGAGGCGACGAGCTTCGTCGAGGAGACCTCGCGCGCGCTCGAGTACCTGGGCTGCACCGTCTCCTAAGAGACGCACTCATTTCGCAATGAAGCCGGGCAAGCCCGGTCCTGGGCCCGAGGTGTGAAGATGCCCGCGTGGGAGAAACGGTTCGGTTGACCGTGGTGCCCGACGAAGGCGAGGCGGAAGCCCTGTGCGGTCTCCTCCGCAGCGAGGGTATCGAGTGCTTCTACCGGGACACGGATGTCTCGGCGGCCGGAATCTTCGGAGGGAGCACCTTCGGAGGCTGGCGCGAGGTCCTTGTCGGCGAGGACGATCTCGAGCGAGCTCGCAAGCTCCTCCCCGACCAACCGCTGTAGGAACAGAACGCCGGCGGGCGGGCTCTTGCCCGCCCGCTCACCCACGCTCGAGGTGAAGGAGTCGGCGCTACGCGGCGAGGCGCAGCGTCAGCGGCGCCGGCGCCATGACGTCGCTCAAAGTCGTGAGACTTTGAGCGAAGCGAGTGACGGGGTCAGCTCTGCTGACCCGAGTTCCACGTGCGGCGTGCGGCCGAACCACGCCGGCGCCCTTCCGGCGCCACGAGGTCGACCGAGACGATCGCCTCCGGCCTGAGGAACCTGCCCTCGAAGAACGGCCAGCCGCTCTGTGCGGAGATCTGCTCGACGACTCCGCGCGCATGTGCGGTCGCATCATCGCTCGAGCCGAAGGAGCCGACGTCGATAGGCTCACCGTCGGCGAGGCGAAGGACGACGTACCAGGTCCCGGGCTGCTCGTCGGAGGTCCCGGGCTGCTCGTCGGCCGCCGGCTGCTCGGCTGCCGGAGCCTGTCTCTCTGCGACGGGCTCGGGCGCGAAGACGGACTCCGGCGCGAAGACGGGCTCCGGGGCGACCGCCTCCTCGGGAGCAGGCGGCGGCTCAGGGGCCGCGACGGGCTCGTACGACATCGAGACCGGCTCCTGGGCGGCCTGCGTGGCGACGGGAGCAACAGGCGCGCTCGCCACGACGGGCTGGGGCTGTGGGACCGGCTCGGGCTGAACGACCGCCTCAGGCTGAACGACCGCCTCAGCCTGGACAACCGGATCGGGCTGGGCGACCGGCCCCGCCTGAACCACGGGCGCCTCGACGACCGGCTCAGGAGCTCCGAGCCAGACGCCCTCGCCGCTCAGCGGCTCGGGCTGGCCGACGAGCGCCTGCGGGGCAAGCGGCTCGACTGTCATTGGCTCGGCGACGTCAGGCATCACGGCAACAGGCTCGACTGCAACAGGCTCGACGGGGAGAGGCGCGACGGGCTGACTCACCACCGTAGGCACCTGCTCGGCCACGACGGTCGGAGGAGCCGGAGGCGGCTCGGCGACGACCGGCGCCGCGCTTGCGTAGGCCAGCTCGATCTGCTGATTCAGCGCCTCGCGGCCGGCGACGACCAGCCGCGGCTCGCAGTTGAGCGCGCGCCGCACGTTCTCGATCACCAGGTCGTTCGAAGGATCGGCGACTGCGACGACCGGCAGGCCTTCCTGGAAGGCAATCGGAAGGACGGTGTGCAGGCGCGCCTTCTCGACCGACAGGAGCTGTACCGCCGCGGGATCGATCGTGGCCGACCCGAGCTGCACGAACTGCAGGCCCTTCTGACCCGCGAGCAGCCGGCCGAGATCGTTCTCGGAGACGAGCCCGCGCTCGAGCAGCACCTCGCCGAGGCGTTTGCCGCGCTGCATGCTGTCTTGAAGCGCCTCCTCGAGCTGCTCCTCGGTGAGCAGGCCCTCGCGGAAGATCAGCGTGCCGAGAGGCACTTCCCGCATGTCGGACACCGGGATCGGCGCGGTCTGCGCCTCCAACGGCGGCGCGACGGCAGGCTGAGCCTGCGGCTCGACGGGAGCCTGGGGCGTGAGCGTCAAAGGGGTGAGGGCATCCGGCGCAGGCGCAGGCGCCTGGCCGAGATTGAGATCTCCGAACTCCGCAGTGGACATGTGTTCCTCTCGTTGAGGCCGTTGTGGGCTGACCGGATCGGTATCGGCGGCCCAGTTGGGCGCGCCGTCACTCGATCGAGGGCTGCCCTCGCTAGACCAGGACACGGCTCAGCTCCTCGAGCGAGGTGATGCCGGCTGCGACCTTCGCGAGCCCGTCGTCCCAGAGCGTGCGCATTCCGCCTTCGATCGCGGCCCGCTCGATGTCCTCACGGCTCGCTCGGGAGACGGCAAGCGATTCGAGGTCCTCGGTCATCGCGAGCAGCTGGTAGACGCCGATCCGGCCGCGGTAGCCGGTATGGCCGCACCGCGGGCAGCCGCGCTTGCGGTAGAACGCGGCGCCGTCCGAGGCGGCCGCGACCTCGGGCGAGACACGGTTGCGGAGCAGCTCGTCGATCGACGGGCTGTACATCTCGCAGCAGTGCGGGCAGAGCTTCCGGGCGAGGCGCTGGGCCAGCACGGCAGAGACCGCGGAGCCGGTCAGGAAGGGCTCGACGCCCATCTCGTTCAGACGCGTGAGCGCCCCCGGCGCGTCGTTCGTGTGCAGTGACGAGAGCACGAAGTGGCCGGTGAGCGCCGCCTCGATCGAGATCTTCGCCGTCTCGGCGTCGCGGATCTCGCCGACCATCACGACATCGGGGTCGGCGCGCAGGATCGACCTCAGCGCCGACGCGAAGGTGAGGCCCGCCTTGAGGTTGATCTGGATCTGGCTGACGCCCGGGAGGCGGTACTCGACGGGATCCTCCACCGTCACGATGTTGATCTCGGGCCGGTGGATCTCCGTCAGCGCCGAGTACAGCGTCGTCGACTTCCCCGACCCGGTCGGGCCGGTGACGAGAAGTGCGCCGCCCGGCTTGTTGATGATCTCGGAGAGGGTGTTCCGCATGCTCTCCTCGAGACCGAGCTCCTCGAGCGTCGGTGCCGTCTTGGACTTGTCCAGGAGGCGCATGGCGATCTTCTCGCCGTCCACGGTGGGCAGGGTGGCGACGCGGATGTCCAGGAGCCGGCCCGCCGCGGCGGCGCTCAGCGAGATGCGGCCGTCCTGCGGCTTTCGGCGCTCGGCGATGTCGAGCTTCGCGAGCACCTTGAGGCGCGTGATGACTCCGGCCGTCATCCGCTTCGGCACCCGCTGCACCTCGTGCATGACGCCGTCCGTGCGGAACCGGACGACGAGGGAGTCGGCCTGCGGCTCGAAGTGGACGTCGGAGGCGCCCTCCTCTGCGGCCTGGAAGATGATCGAGTTGACGAGCCGGACGAGCGGCGCGTCGGAGATGCCGTCCTCGGCCTCGAGGTCGTCGCCGCCTTCTTCCTCTTCCTCCGACGCCAGTTCCTCCTCTTCGGCCTCGAGCATCGCTCGCGCGCCGAAAGCCTCTGCAGCGCGTGCGAGCCGCTTGACCTCGTGGAGGATGTCGTCTTTCGAGGCCACGCCGAGCTCGATCGGGAGACGCGTCGCGAGCTTCAGCTCGTCGATCGCGTTGACGTTCTGCGGGTCGGCGATCGCCACGCGAAGAACGCCCGCCTCGATGGCGTAGGGGATCGCGACCAGCCGCTCGAGGACGTGGAGCGGGATCTCCTGGGCGGCGTCGGGCGAGACGCCGCTGTCGACGAGATCGACGACCGGCATGGCGAAGCGCGCCGAGAGCGCGTTGGCGACCCGCTCAGGCGCGGCGAGGCCCTCGTCGACGAGCGCCTGCGCGAATGTGCCGGTCTTTGCAGCCGACCGGGCGAGCGTCACGTCCGCCGGGGACAGCAGGCCGGTCTGCTCCACGACGTCGGCGACGAGCTCGGCGACGTCATTGACCGGGAAGGCAGGCCGAAGCGGGCCCGCACCCGAGGCCCCGGTCTCCTCTGCCGCAGGAGTCCGCAATTGAGCTGGCCGTTCCAACTCCATAACCCAATCGAGGTAGTCGGCATTGCGGCTCCGTTCCTTGAACGGAACCCTCCGTCCGGGTCGCGGGCTCCGCGGCCGAGAAGCTCGAAACGTTGTTCTCCTCCGTGGACCGTTGGGGAGAACGGGCGGAGCCGGTTCCTCGGGGATCCGGTAGGGGACCCCCTTGGCTACGACACTCGTGACCACGAGCTCGACCTGTGGACCGAGGACGGTCGTGAGTGGCATGGAGCAGCGGGTCGCCGAGGGCGTCTACACGGCCGAAAAGGTTGCCGCAATCGAGGCCGAGGGCGCACGCCTTCACTCCGAGGTGTCGGGCGGCGGCGGCTGGTGGGACGACGGGATGGGTCGATTGGCAGCCGCCGGCGGAATGGCAGCCACCGAAGCTTCCGGCGGACTGGGCACGCCGCTTCGAGTCCAAGTAACAGACTGTTACTTGGGCCGGAACCCGGCTCGTCATGCCGGCACGTCCCCTAGTAACAGACTGTTACTTGGTTCAAATCGGACGCTAGGTCAGGAGCGCGAGGTAGGCGTCCAGGAGCGCGTCGCCCCAGAAGAGGGCGACGACCGAACCCAGGGCCAGGAACGGGCCGAACGGGATTCCCATTTTTCGCGCCTTCGAGCCGTGGCGCGCGAGCAGGACGACCGCCGGGACGAGGGCGGCAACCATGCCGATCATCAAGGCGACGGCGACGGTCTTGCCGAGCGCGGCGCCCATGAGGAGCGCGAGCTTGACGTCGCCCATGCCCATGCCCGCCGGGTAGGCCAGCACCGCGAGAAAGAGGAACCCGGACGCAACGACTGCCGCGAGCGCCCACTCCGGGCTCGGCTCGAGGAGCGTCTGGGCCACCAGGACGACCACGAAGGCAGGCAGGACGATCCTGTTCGGGATGATCCGATGCGTCAGGTCGATCGCCGAGACCGCGACCAACACTGCACAGAAGAACGCGGAGACCACCATCTGGCCGGTCAGCCCGAAGGCGAGCACACACGTGGCCACGAGCACGGCGGTCGCGATTTCCACCGCCGGGTACAGCGGGCTGATTCGCACGCCGCACGCGCGGCAGCGCCCCCGCAGCAGGAGCCACGAGAGCACCGGGATGTTGTCCCGCATCGCGATCGGGGTCCCGCACGACATGCAGGCCGAGGAGGGCTTCACGATCGACGTCCGGCGCGGCACGCGCGCCGCGACGACGTTCAGGAAGCTGCCGAGCGCAAGCCCGGGCGCCAGTGCTACGAGAGCGAGCTCCATCC
The DNA here is from genome assembly GCA_035265935.1 of Gaiellaceae bacterium. Lineage (GTDB taxonomy): Bacteria > Actinomycetota > Thermoleophilia > Gaiellales > Gaiellaceae > JACDAN01. The sequence goes on along the minus strand of DATFOC010000025.1, from coordinate 12,581 downwards.
CCGCTTCCCTATCGGCGGGATCCCCGCCATGCCTTAGCGACTAGCCGGCGAACAGCTGCGGCGGGTTCGGCTGCGCGTAGACCGCGGGGTTCGACGGCATGCCGACGGGGACCGACGTGAGGAACGGGAAGTTGTTCGTCGCCAGGTTGTTGCTGAGGATGATGTAGCTCCCTACGACAGGCCCCCCGATGTTGACGTTGTTGCCGAACTCGATGGCGTTCGTCCCGAAGAGCCCGCCCTGGAAGGAGTAGTTGTTGTCGATCATGATGCTGTCGCCCGGGTTCATCTGGCCGCCGTTCCCGTTCGCGGCGATTGTCAGCATCTCTGAGTTCGGGTTCCAGGTCGCGAATGTGCAGGCGCCCGCCGAGACGCTGCCGCAGAGCGATCCGGTCATGCGAAAGGTGCCGGAGAGGTAGAGCGTTGCCTGGCCGTTGTACGTGTTGAGCGCGCCGTTCGTGATTCTGACGCTGCCGTCGATGAAGATCGTGCCCTTCACGGTCAGCGTCTTCGTTGTTGCGTTCCACGACAGCTCGCCGCTCGGCGTAACGTCGTCCCGAATCACAGTTTGGCTAGACGCGTGAGCCGCCGCGGTCGTGCCGCTCGAGCCCCGTGTCACGCTCCAGGTCGGCGTTCCAAAGCCGCCCGTGACCGTCATCACCTCGTCGTCGATCCGGATCTTGAACTGCGAGCTCGGGAAGCCGCTCGTTGATGCCACCGTGACGGTCGTCTGACTCGCCGTGATCGCCGCTGCGAGCGTCGTCGACGCCCCGGGGCCGGTGCGACAGATGTACGAGCTCGATGGTGTCAGGTCGAATACACTCGAGACGCTCGCATCGCGCGACGGATAGTTGTTGTCGAACGTCGGGATCGCTCCGCTGGACGTCGTGCAGCTCTGCGCCGGGCCCGGGATCGCGTTTTCGTACCACCCCGTGAAGTCCGCCGTCGGCGGCGGGACGACGGGGGGCGTCGCGCTCACGCCGACCGTGCCGTTCGAGAGCTTGCTGTAGATGTGCCGTGGGTCCTGGTTGCCCCCGCAAGCCCCCCACGCACCCACGCTATAGCGGCAGCTTCCTCCGACGTACGTCTCGACCCGCGTGCTCATGCTCGTGCTCGCCCCCACCGCCGCGTTGTTCGAGACGTCGAGGTTTCCCCCGACGATGACGGTGGATTGCGCGAGCTGCACATTTGGGCTCAGGCAGAGATTGCCGGCCACGTACATGCGGGCCGAGCCGGTGATGTTGTTGTTCAGCGTCTGATCGCAGGCGCTGCCGGTGTGCCCCGCATAGAGGTAGTTCCAGACGGGGTTGTTCAGCGGCTGCGTATAGGTCGGGATGATCGGAACCTTCGCGGTGAGCGTTCGCCGGACCTGAGCGATGCCGGGCCCCGTGGGATTGTTGTAGAGGCCGAGGCTGGTGATCGTCCACATGGCGTTCGCACGGTCGAGCGTGCCGTACCACTTCGCAGTTCCGCCTTCGTAGGTAGCGGACGACGCGGTCATCTCTGTCGACGGCAACACGTCGGGGTCAAGCGCGTTGTTCGTCGGCAGCGACAGAACCGCCATGGCATTGTTGAGGCCGGCCTCCGCGAGGGAGAAGGCGCGCTCATTGTCCTTGCTGAGCACACCGGAACGCGCGTTGGAGGTCGTGTAGACGAGCGTCGTGGTCCCAACGATCGAGAGCACGGCGATCATGCCCAGAGACATGACGAGGGCAATTCCGGACTGATCTTTCAGCAAACGTCGCATGACCGCAGCGGCGCGCCAAGTCGAGCGGGCGCGCTTGTGCTCATTTCGCCTGGAAAGACGCCTTCGCGTCTCCCCAAAACGGGTGATCCGCGTCAGAGCCGCGTCGTGTTTCGGAGAACAATGTCGGCCACGAGCCGCCAGACGTGGTTCTTGGCGTCGCTCGGATCCACCGGCAGCTCCACGCGGACCGTTCCGAGCTTGCCCGTCTGCGGCGCCGTGTAGTCGAAGACGGTCCCGGTCGTGATGTAGTCGGCCACCATGACACCGGCTCGCCGGAGGCGGTAGCGGTTCGCCGAGACGAGAGCCGTGTCGTAGACAATGTTCACCTGCGACCCGCCGGACGTCGGGCACTGCGCGGGCAGCGTCACCGTGATGGACGCCGCCGAGCCGGTCGGCGTGATCGCGCTGGCGCAGTGGAGCTCGCGGCGCATCCGGTCGACGGCGACGCGGGCGGACTGCTGCGCCTGGAAACGCTCGTTCATCTGGAACTCGGCATTCGTCGCCTGAACGAAGAGGACGGTGAGCCCCGTGAGGACGACGCTCAGGATCGCCGCGACCTGTACGAGCTCGATCAGCGTGTAGCCGCGCTCGCTGGCGAGCAGACGGCGGAGCCTGGTCATCGCGACTTCGCGCGCACGGCGGCGAGCGCGCGCCTCGCGGCCGCTTCGCTCCTGGAACCGATCTTCCACCGGCGCTGCACCTGCTCGTCGGCCCGGATCAGGATCTCGAGCGCCTGGGCGCCGCGCCACCAGCCGAACCGCGCGCCGGTCACGATCCACTCGTGCTGGTAGAGCCAGTGATTGACGTTCGCAGTGGTCGGCTTGCGATGCGTCGCAAGCCAGCGCTCGAGGCGCCTCGCCCGGGTCGTCAGCGGCGCCTCGTCGAGCGGTTCTGCGGGTGCGCCGGCAAGCTGGAAGGCCTCCGGGCGGGCGGTGGGCTTGGCCGCGGGCTTGGCCTTCGGCTTGGCCGCACGCTTCGGCTTGGCAGCAGGCTTCGGCTTGGCTGCAGGCTTCGGCTTGGCGACCGGCTTGGGCCTGGGCGCCGGCTTCGCGGCCGGCTTGCGTCGGCCGGGGAGCTTGATCGCCGTTCCGTCGTAGGGCGACGTGTTCTGCGGTGAGCCCTCCTGCACGTAGCTCCCGTTGCGAGCGAGCCCGAGCTGGATGGTCGGCATGCCGGTGTCCACGACGCGCGTCCCGGCGGCGGGCGCCTGCGAGACGACGGTGTTCGCCGGGTAGCCCTGTACGGCGCCGGCGACGCGCCACGCGAAGCCGGCCTCCTCCAGCGTCCCCTTCGCGAACACGTAGGCTTGGCCGCGGACATCCGGGATCGTGACGAGCTCAGGCGGCGCTACCGTGACCTTATTGGGGGTCGTCTGGGCGCCGAACTGGCTCTCGGCGGCGAAGGAGATCGTCGCCGATCCCAGGACGAGGATCGCCGTCAGGGCAACGATGCGCGCAAAGACAGATGGAAGCCGGGCCGCCACGACTACCCCCTTGTCGGCAGAACCCTCGTGAGACTCAAGAGGCGAGGGAGAACTCGATGACGTCGTCAGCGACGACCTCGAAGACGGGCTGGTCGACCACGGCGAAGACGGGCGCGGCCGAGACCGGCGCGACCGGGTTCGGCTGCGTCTCGACCGTTCCCTGCCACGCGAAGGCGGTCCCGGCGAACGCGCGGAACCACTCCTCCTGCTGCGGATAGGTCAGGTCCGGCCCGGTCTGGAGGTGCAGGTGGGGGCCGGTCGAGTGGCCCGTCGAGCCGACGAGGCCGACCGGCGCTCCTGCCGTGAGGGAGGCACCTGGCTGGACGGCCGGCTCCAGGAACGAGAGGTGGCAGTACGTCCAGCTGCGGCCGTCCGGGGTGCCGAGAACGAAGCCGATGCCGCAGTTCCCGGAGCCGACCGGCCAGGCGTCTTCGACGACGCCGTCGGCGAGGGCGTAGAGAGGAGTTCCCATCGGCGCAGCGATGTCGGCCGCCGGATAGTCGTGGTGGAGCTCGCTGACGGAGACGACCGACGGGCCGCCGCCGACCGGGAAGACATAGCCGCCCGCGTACGACGCAGTTCCGAAGAGAGCTCTTGCCGGCGGCGCGAACGAGGCGGAGGCCGCCCCTGCGCGTGCCGCAGCAAGCGCTGCCTTTGCGTCGTCGAGGAGCTCGCGCCGTTCGGCTGCGACCTCGCCGGCCTCCTCCGCGCGGATGCCTGCCTGCACGGCGCGCCGCTCGAGGTCGAGCTTGCGCGAGAGCAGCTCGGCCTGTCCCGCGCGGGCGACCAGTAACCGCTCCACCCGGCGCAGCGCGCGTGCGCGCCTCACGGCCTCGATGTGTCTCCGGTTCGCCTTCGAGACCTGCTTCCGCGCCTCGTCGAGCTTCACCTGAAGCCGGTCGAGCGTAAAGGTCAGGACCCCGCCGCCGTTGTCGTAGAGCGCCGCCAGGTCGAGGACGTCACGGACGTACCAGTCCGCGTGGTTGTACGCGAAGACGCCCCGGTAGAGATCGGTGCGCCCGCCCGCGGCCGCGAGGTAGCGCGCGGCCGAGAAGACCGCATCCTCGGGCGCCCACGGGTCGGCGACTCCGTCGCCGTTCGCGTCCGTGCCCCACCGGAGCCAGGTCGAGGGCATGAACTGCATCCAGCCGACGGCGCCCGCGGAGCTCGGCCCCATGTTGCGGCCGAAGTTCGACTCGATCTTGTTGATCGCCGCCAGAACCTGCCATGGAATCCCGTATGCGGCTCCGGCCCGGTGCCAGAGAGCGCTCATCTCGGCGAAGGAGAGCGCGCGCGGCGTGAGAGTGGAGACAGTCCAGCCCGGTGGGAGGAGCAGGGAGCCTTCCGCGTTCGGCACCTCCGCGCTCGGCAGGGCAGGCTGCGCCGGAGTCTGCCCCACGATCGTGAAGACGGGGCCCGCGGCCCCGGCGCTTGCCGCACCGATGAGTGCGAGCGCGAGAGCAATGGTGGCCGCAGCGCGACGCACGGCTACGTCGGCTCGGGATGGGCGACGCGGAGCCCGGGGACCGTTTCGGCGACCGGTACCTCGGCGCCGCGCAGCGGCCCGCCGACCGGGTGCGGCGGCGGCTCGGCGGCCGCGCGCTCGTCGGCAGCCTGCTGCTTGAGGGCCCGTTCGAGGGCGACGAGGAAGTCGTGACGATTCGTTGACGCGTTTGCGGCGATCTCCTGGTCGATTTGGCCGGCGACGACGAGGTCGATCAGCGCCTTGCTGAACGTCTGCATCTCAAAGAACTCGCCCTCCTCGATCGCGTCGTGGATCTCGTCGGGCCGCGCCTCGCGGATCAAGTCTGCGATCCGGGCGTTGTTGACCATCACCTCGACCGCGGCGACTCGCCCGCCGCCGACCTTCGGCAGCAACCGCTGGCTGATCACACCGCGCAGGACGCCCGCCAGAATCGAGCGGATCATCTGCTGCTTGACGGCCGGGAAGAACTCGGTCAGCCGGGCGAGCGACTCAGCGGCGTCGATCGTGTGCATGGTCGAGAAGACGAGGTGGCCCGACTCGGCGGCCTGGAGCGCGGTCTCGGCCGTCTCGGCATCGCGGAGCTCGCCGATCAGGATCACGTCAGGGTCCTGCCGTAGCGCGCGTCGAAGCGCCTGGCCGAAGGACTGCGTGTCCAGCCCGACCTCGCGCTGGTTGACGATGCATGCGACGTCGTCGTGGAGGATCTCGATCGGGTCCTCGATGGTGACGATGTGCTGGCGCCGCGTCCGGTTGATGTGGTTCAGCATCGACGCGAGCGTTGTCGTCTTTCCCGAGCCGGTCGCGCCCGTGACGAGCACGAGCCCGCGGTGCTCCTCGGCGAGGCGCTGCACGCCGGGCGGGAGCTTCAGCGTCTCGAAGCTGGGGACCTCACGGGGAATAACGCGGAACGCGAACGAGGTCGCGCCGCGCTGCATGAAGCCGTTGACGCGGAAGCGCGTCAGGTCGTTCGACGTGTAGGAGATGTCGAGCTCGCCGGTTGCACGGAAGTCGTTTTCCTTCTGACGGTTCACCGCCGTGACCGCTGCCAGCACCGTCTCCAGGTCCTGCGCGGTCAGGGCGTTGATGCCCTCGACCGGAACGACCTGCCCGTCGACGCGGACGGCCGGGGGCCGGCCGAACTTCAGATGGATGTCGGTGGCGCCGCTCTGGACGGCGCGCGTGAGGAGCTGGTCCAGGTCCATGCCGCGACCCGGCCTGCATCGGCACTCCACGACCCTCGCTTTAGGTACGACATCCGGGCGAGGGTTTCCGCGATCCGGAGCGCCGCGCCGCCCGGGCCGCCGATGTCCGCAGGCTCCTCGGCGTCGGCGCGGAGCAGTGACTCGATCCCGCGCCAGGCGAGCGGCGCCTGCAAGAGCGCGAACGTTGTTCTCGGGAAGCGGTCGAGTGCGGTCTTCGCCCGCCACGAGGCAGCCGCCTGTACAGCGAGCCGACGTCTCAATTCCCCTGCATACAGAGTGAAATCGGTTGCGCGGCCGGCGAGGAGGTCGAGCGCGTTCGCCGCAGCCAGCCGGGCGCTCAGGACCGCCTCGTAGATCCCGTCTCCCGAAACCGGGTCGACCAGGCCCGCGGCATCGCCGACGAGGGCCAGGCGTCCTCTCGCCGCCGTCGAGCCGGGCCGGCGAAGGGGCAGCCGGTGGCCACGGATGTCGGTGAGCGTCGCCTCGGGAATCCCGTGCTCGCGGCACAGTCGGGAGAGGTGCGGCCGGAGCCTCGGGCCTTCCTTGCGCCACCCTCCCACGCCGACGTTGACGTGGTCAGCCTTCGGGAAGACCCAGCCGTAGCCGCCAGGTACCACGCCGAACTCGATCCAGGCCCGCCCCGCGAAGCGCTCGAGGTCGACCCTGGCGTTGCCTTCGAGGGCGACCGTCCGGACATGGTCGTCGAGCCCGGCTCGGCGTCCTGTGATCCCGTTTGCGCCGTCGGCGCCGATCACGACCTCCGCGCCGATCGTGTCGTCCGGCCTGAAGCCGTCGCGGAACTCCGCGCCCGCCTCCCGCGCCTGCTCGACCAGGAACGCGTCCAGCCGCCGCCGCTGGGTCATCCGGATCAGCGGCTCGCTGGTCCTGCGCCGGAAGCGCCGCCCGTACCCGAGCCGCAGCTCGAAGACGTCGACGGCATCCTCGACGATGGGGTCGATAGAGAATGGGAGCTGGCGCTCGGCGCGCACCGTGATCCCGCCGCCGCATGGCTTGTCCCGCGGGAAGCGCGCCTTGTCCGCGAGGAGCACACGAGCGCCGCCGCGCGCGAGGTGGAACGCGGCCAGCGATCCGGCCGGCCCGGCTCCGACGACGAGGGCGTCGAAGCGCTCCATCGCTACTATCTCCCTTCCCCTGGGGGTGTTCCCGAGTGGCCAAAGGGGACGGGCTGTAAACCCGTTGGCTCCGCCTTCGGAGGTTCGAATCCTCCCGCCCCCATGTCTCGCAGCCGGTAGATCCAGAAAATCGGCAGGAGCACGAGGGCCGCGGCGCCGAACGCGAGAGCCGTCACGCCCAGGACGTCGAGCACGACGCCGCCGAGCAGTGCCAGGCCGGCTCCGAGGAGCGAGGCGCAGAGGTCATTCGCGCCGAGCAGCTTGCCGCGCTCGGCCGGGCTCGACCGGTCGGCCAGCTGCGCGGTGGCGGCCACGAACGAGACGTTCCAGCCAAGACCCAGCCCGAACAGCAGGACGCCCGTCATCCAGACGCCCTCGAAGACCTGGATCCCCGCACACGAGACGGCCATGACGATGAGCCCGGCCGCGAGCGCACGCGTGTGGCCGACGCGGTCGATCACGGGCCCGATCACGAGCACGAGCGCGTACATGCCTAGCACAAGCGCCCCGATGATCGGGAAGATCAGATGCTGGGCGTGATCGCGGTGGTCGACGACGACGTAGCCCGTCAGGTTCATGACGGAGACCATCACGGCCATGGAGGCGAACCCCGCGAGAAGCGCCGGGATCACCCCCGGACGGCGGACGATCTCACTCAGCGGGGCGGCAGGCTGAGGAGGGCCTTCCACAGGCGGCGCGATCAGCTCGGCGATGCGCTTCGGGTCGGGCCGGACGTTCAGGGCGAGCACGAGGGCGACGAGCGACAGCACTCCGGCACCGAGCCACGGAATCGTCAAGACGCTCGCATCGAGCTTGTCCTTCCCCGAGAAGATCGGGCTGAAGACGGCGGGGCCGAGGATCGCGCCGACGACGGCGCCGCTCAGCACGTAGGCGATCCCGCGCGCGCGCCGGTTTGTCGGGTACATGTCGCCCGCGGCGGTGCGGATCAGGAGCGAGACGCCGCCCGACGATCCGATCAGGGCGAACCCGACGATCACTGGCACGGCCTGCTCGGTCGCTGTCCCGAGCGCAGTGAGCGCGCAACCCGTGGCGCCGAGCAAGAACCCGACCACGATTACCGGGACGCGCCCGAACCTGTCCATCGACCAGCCGGCCGGGAAGGCAGTCAGGGCCGATGCGGTGAGGAAGATCGCCGGCCCGAGCCCGAGGAGCGCCTCGAATCCGGTCACGAGGACGAACGTCAGTGACGAGACGGCGGCGACGAGCTGGAGCACCGCCGAGTTGACTGCCATGATCGCCCCGAGCAGGATCGTGTTGCGGCGGATCGGGAGATCGGCGGCTGCGCCTTCCGCGCCCATCGGTAGATGATCGCAGCCGCGTGCCGGCCGGCCGAGCTAGCTAATCGTCGTCGTCGTCGCCGTGGTGGCGGCGGTGACCGCGGCCCTTGCCCTTGTCGTGGCCCTTCCCCCTGCCCTTGGCATGGCCGTGGCCCCTGCCTCGATGACGGTCGCCGCGATCGTCGCCGTCGTCTTCGCCTTGATCATCGTCATCCTCGCCGTCGTGCGGCGCCGGCGGAGGGGGCTGTGGCGGTGGCGGAGGCGGAGGCGTGCGCGGGGGTGGAGGCGGCGTGGGCGGCGGTGGTCGTGGAGGCTTTGGAGGCGGCGGCTCTTTTCCTGGCGGGGGCTTGGGCTTTCCGGGCTTGGGCTTTGGCCGCGGCTTGGGTTTCGGCGTCGCTCGCGCGACCGGTTGCTGCGTCGTAGGCTCAGACCTCGGCGCAGTAGACGTGCTCGCGCCGGACCCGGTGGAGGTCGCCTGGACGACCGTGCGCCGGACGATCGGCGTGCCGGCCGTTGTGCGGCGAGCCACTCGACGAGCCCGCGCCGCCGCGCGGCGCCTCGCCGCCCGACGGGCGGCAGCGCTCGTCTTCCCCGTGGGCCGAGCCGCGGGCGTGAAGGGGACGCCCACCTCGGTCACGACCGGAGGGAGGGCGGGAATGGCCTGAGGATGAACGATCGGCCCGCTCGCCTTCGCCCAGAAGTACGCAGAGCCGCTGAGCGAGAAGGCCGCCACGCAGACGTTCGCGGCGATGGCGATGAGGACGCCCCAGCCCGGCCTCATCGGTGTTCGACCGGGGTCAGAGTGCGGAACGTCGGAGGCGGCGTGCGGGCCGCGGCCCGTCCCTCGGCGTCGAGGAGCGCGCACTCGGAGCTGTCGTACACCCCGCGACTACCCATCACGACGACCTGGAAGCGGCGAACGTCGAACTCCTTCCCGCAGTACCGGCAGCGTGCGACGCTAACGGCCTCGCCGGACATCACTGCGCCCTCGTAGCGAGTCGCTGGGAGACCCTGACCGCGTTCTTGCCTGCGGTCTTGGCCCGGTAGAGCGCGCGGTCGGCCGCGCGCAGGAGTGCGGCTGCGTTCGGTTCCTCGGGGAAGCTCGCGACCCCGAAGCTAGCCGTGACGCGCACTTCGCGCGCGTCGCCGGCATCGACCACCATGTCCGCAGCAGCAATCCGCAGCCGCTCGGCGAGCTGTCTGCCGCCCTCAGAGTCCGTGGAGGGAAGGAAGACCGTGAACTCCTCGCCGCCGTAACGCGCCGGCAGGTCGATGTCGCGAACGTTCGCCCGGATCGACGAGGCGAACGCCCGGAGGACGAGGTCTCCGACGTCATGCCCGAAGCGGTCGTTGACCGTCTTGAAGTTGTCCAGGTCGGCCACGACGATCGCAACCTGGTCCCGGAAGCGCTCGGCACGCGCGACCTCGGCGCCGAGTGCCTCGTCGAACTGCCTGCGATTCGCCAGCTGGGTCAGCTCGTCCGTCGACGCAAGCTGGCGCGTGACTCGGTGGAGGTGCGCGTTCTGGAGCGCGATCGAGGCGCGGCCCGCGAGCCATTCTGCGAGCTGGACGTCGTCGAGGTCGAACCCGCTCGACGGCGGGTAGAGAACGAGCAGCCCGCCGTTGATCGCCCCTCCCAAGAGCGCAATCGAGAGTGGCGGGCCCCCGCCGTTCATCGAGCCGGTTCTCGCCAGCACCTCCCCGTCGGCCACGAGGCGGGCGCCGACGGCGCCGGTGACCGCGACGGCGCTCTCGAGGATCACGGGCGGCAGGGCGTCGACGTCGTGGCCCGACGCGAGAACGTTGCCGACGAGCGTTGCCGCCTCTCGTGTGCGCCGGGCGCCGCGTGGGGTCGGCGGTTCATCGGTCGTCCGGCGAAGCCGCCGCTCCGAGGGCCGCGCCAACCTGGCAGCGAGAAGCGCGAGGAAGACGACAGACGCAAGGGAGGCGAGCACGGCGAGTAGGACGCGCTGCCGCCTCTCATCGACCGCGGCGTCAATCGGGCCGTGGGGCGCGAGCGCCGTCAACCGTGCGGGGCCACCGCTGGTCGAGAGAGCGCGATACCGCCGGCCCTCGAGCTGGAGCGTGCGCGGCGCCGGCGCGAATGCCGCATCGCCGGCGACGAGCCTGTCACCCTGCGCGAGGGCCGTCTGCGCCTCCACCGCGACTATCGGGACCTCCACGAGGACGCGGCCGAGCTCGTGTGCCCCCCGCACGACGGCCGCGGAGGCGGCAAGCGCGCCTTCGTCCCCGGCTCCCGCGAGGTGGCGGTCGCCACGCGCGAAGCCCGAGCCCGGCGAAGCGGCCGCGATCCGACGCAGCTCATCGAGGTCGTTCCGGGCGAGTGCACGTTGCACGCGCGGGCTCGCGGCGAGCCGAACCGCTCTCGCGCGAGCCTCCTGCCCAAGCCCCTCCACGGCGCGGACTGCGCCGGCCAGCTCCGCGGCGAGTCGCGCGTCGGCCCCGTCGTACTCGGACCGCTCGACGCTCCGCGAGAGCGCGACGGCCACGACCGCCGCGAGCAGCCCGGAGGCGAGGAGAACGGTAACGAGGATCCGGTGCCGACGGGCCACCGGCGCCGCCTATCTCCGTGCAGGCATGACGAGTCCGCTCACGCGTGTGAGCAGCGCTGCCGCAGACGCTGCCCACCCTCTGACAGGGTGTGGCACGAGGGAACAATCACCGATGCGTCGGACGCCGTACCGCATGGAAAGACCCTAGAGGAGCCGCGGCTACAATCGCCCCGCGCCCTCTTAGCTCAGTTGGTAGAGCACCTCCATGGTAAGACCGTGGGGAACGGCCTCTGTGGTTCTCAAGCGTCTCCCTGAGCGAAGGACGGCTTTGCAGAGAGAGCGTGAAAGACGGTCCAGGCCGGTACAACCTTGACGCAGAACTTGACGCAAGAAGAGGCCGCTCGCGCGGCCCCTCCAGTCTCCGTCTTACGTCCTAGCTACCGAAGTGATCACGGTAATGACCGCGAACGTGGCCAAAGCGATCAGGACGTAAACAAGGCCGCGGATGATGATCGCGCCAACTCGGTGTAGCTGGCCTGGTGCCGGCTCCGCCGCTGAGACGAAGCGCTCCTGCGTAAGCCTCACTGCCTCGCGGCCGCGTCCGCCGTACATCGCAAGGAAACGATCGGATTCGCCCGCACAGCGGGCACACAAGTCGGCCAGCACAAGATCGCCCTCGAGCCCGCTCTTCCAGACGAGCCGGAACCGCTCCCCTCCAGGAAGCGACGTGCCACAAACATCGCACACAGCGCCAGTCACAGGCCGCGCGCGACTGTGTTTCCGGTGACGTAGGGTCTTCCCAAGTAAGCCAAGGAGCCCAACCTTGCACGGCCTGGGCTCCCTGGCCTGAAGCAGCGTTAGTGACAGCCGCCGCTAGGCGGGGGCGGTGGCTGATGACCAGGGCAGCCGTGATTGCTGCCGGGGCCTCCTCCGGCGTCCGCTCCTGCGAATGGCACCGTGACACCAAGGATGATGCCGGCAAACAGACTCGCAACGAGCTTCCGCCTGCTCAACTTCAGCACGCTTGCTCACCTCCTCTCCGGTTCCGCGCCCGCGCCTCGCCGCGCTACGGGAACCACGAATCGCACGCGGGAGCTTACTCCTATGCCGTGCCTGAATTGAATACATTGCCTACCCTAAGTTCGTCCCAACGTCCGCAAAGAGCGAGCTTTTGGCGAAAGACTCCGCCAACTCTCGCCCCTAACCGGCGGCCGCGGTGCCGTCCACACGAGGAACAAAAAGAGAAAAGGCCCCACCCACGATGACGCGTGAGGCGGGACCCTTGCACCGACCCGCGCTACCCGACGCCCTCGAAACGACCGAAGACGGAAGATGATGCCTAACAGCCATCTACTGGCGAACGTAGACGGCAGTCATCGTCCGTACGGCCGTCACTCCGTGAGCCCGGCTCCGTAGCGCTTGAGCCGTCAGCGCCGGCCGAGGCGCGCATGGTGTCGCCCTCCATACAGAAGGCGACATGTTCTGGACCGCGGATTACGAGTCTGGCGAGAGGACGCTCGCCCCAGGCGAGGGTTCTCTCCCCAACGACTCGATGGACTCCTGAGCGGCCCGGATACGCTCGTTGACCTTCGTGCGGTCAAACATCTTGAGGTAGTGCTTCCACGTCACGAGCGGATCGGCCTGACCCATAGCGTCGGCTGTCTCAGCGAGCGTGAGCCCGGAGGCCGCATAGATGGAGACAGCAGCACTCCTGAGGCCGTG
>DATFOC010000024.1:0-11286 GCA_035265935.1 Gaiellaceae bacterium | reverse complement strand
CCTCCGCGAGTACCGGCGGCGACAGGCCGGAGTGCTCTCGGGCGGTCAACAGCAGCAGCTTGCGATCGCCCGCGCACTGGTGGCTCAGCCCGACGTCTTGCTCCTCGACGAGCCGTCGCTCGGTCTCGCGCCATCACTGGTGGACGACGTCTTCTCCACCCTCGGGGATATCCGCGAGGGCGGCTTCGCCGTCCTCCTCGTCGAGCAGCGTGCGCAACGGACGGTCGCGCTCGCCGACCGCACGCACGTACTCGCGAACGGCGAGCTCCGCCTCACCCTCGGCCCCGCCGACGCCGGCGACACGGAGAAGATGGTCGCCGCCTACTTCGCAGGATGACCGGCACGCTCTTCGCCGTCGTCGACGCGCAGACCCTGGCAGACGCTGTCGGTCTCGGTGCCGTCTATGCCCTGATGGCGGTCGGGATCGGGCTCGTCTTCGGCGTCCTCCGCCTCGTCAACTTCGCGTACGGCCAGCTCGTCATGGCCGGCGCCTACACGCTCGCGTTCACGGCCCACTGGCGCGTCGTCTGGAGCATCGTCGCCTGCTTCGTCGTCGTCGTCGCCCTCTCGCTCGTCATGGACAGGGTCGTGTTCCGGCCCCTGAGGGGCGCCTCGCCCGCCGTGATGCTCGTCGCCACCTTCGCGATCGCCTTCATGCTCCAGGCGATCGCGCTGCTCGTGGACATCCGCGACAACACGATCGGCGAGATCGCAACCTCGATCGCGCCGCTGAACCAGCCGACCACCATCCACGGCGTCGACGTCCGCAAGATCACGATCGTCGCGGTCGTGGTCGCCGGTGCCGCCCTTGGGCTGCTTGCGCTCCTGCTCATGCGGACGACGATCGGGCTCCACATGCGCGCCGCGGCCACCGACTTCGGGACCGCCCGGCTGCTAGGCGTGCGGGCCAACCGCGTGATCGGCTTCGCCGTCCTGCTCTCCGGGATCCTGGCTGGGATCGTCGCGGTGATCCTAACGGTGCAGTTCCCCTTCGTCGGGCCCGACTTCGCGTTGCGGGACACGATCGTGGTGCTCGTGGGGGTCGTCGTCGGCGGCATCGACCGGCTCTGGACGGCGACGCTCGGGGGCTTCGCGATCGGCTTCACGACAGGGGTGATCTACGGCGCGCTGCCGACCGAGCAGACGGTGTTCCTGCCGTCCGTCGTGTTCGCGCTCGTGATCCTTGTGCTGCTGATCCGGCCTGCCGGGCTGTTCGCGTGGGGGAGAGGCCCGGTGGAACGCGTGTGAGACGCCTCGTCGACCTTCAGCAGGTGATCGCCCCCGCGATCCTCGTGGTCGCCGTTGGGATCGGCTCGACCTACGTCTCGAGCTCGAACGAGATCTACTTCCTGAACGCGCTCGTGTCGGTAGCGATCGTCGTCGCGATCTACGTCTTCATCGGCAACTCCGGCGTCCTGTCCTTCGGCCAGATGAGCTTCGTCGCCGTCGGCGCCTTCCTGGCCGGGATCATGACCATCCCGCTCGAGTCGAAGACCGGCGTCCTTCCCGAGCTCTTCCCGATCCTGCGCGACCACACGGTCGGGAACCTCGCCTCGCTGCTGCTTGCAGCCGCGGCGGGCGGGCTCTTTGCGCTCGGCGTCGGGCTGCCGCTCATGCGGCTCTCCGGGCTCGCGGCCGGCATCGCGACCTTCGCGGTGCTCGAGGTCACGCACAACATCCTCCGGGAGTGGACGAAGATCGGACCGGGCGCGACGACGCTCTCGCTCGTGCCCGAGACGACGGACGCCGTGCAGGCCACGGTCGGCGCGCTCGTCGTCGTCGCCGCTGCGTTCGTCTACCAGCGCAGCCGACTGGGCCGCCGCCTGCGGGCGTCCCGCGAGGATCCCGCGGCGGCGCGTGGTGTGGGCGTGAACGTCCATCGCGAACGGCTGTGGGCCTTCGTGGTGTCCGGTGCGCTGGCCGGTCTCGCGGGTGCGATGCTCGTGCACCTGCTCGGGTCGATCACGACGGAGCAGGTCTACCTCGAGCTCACCTTCCTGACCCTGGCGATGCTCGTGATCGGCGGGCTGACGAGCCTGTGGGGCGCCGTCGTCGGCGCGCTCGTGGTCAGCGCGCTCGACTCGTTCCTGATCGAAGCCGAGCAAGGCGTCGACGCCGGGATCTCGCTCGACCTCCCGCAGGGCACGCGGCTGATCATCCTGGGCGCGATCATGGCGCTCATGCTGATCCTTCGTCCCAGCGGGCTGACCGGTGGACGGGAGTTCCGCCTCGTGCGGTGAGGGTCTGCATCGTGGGCTGCGGAGCTGTCGGCGGGCTCTTCGCGGCCAATCTCGCCCAGCTCGAGGACATGGAGGTCTGGGCCTTCGACGTCTGGGACGATCACGTGCGTGCGATCAACGAGCACGGCCTGCGGCTGAGCGGCGCGGGCGACGTGGTCGGCCAACTGCGGGCGACGAGCGATCCCGCCGAGCTGCCGGCCTGCGACTACGGGATCGTCGCCACGAAGAGCATGCACACGGGCGAAGCGGTCGCCTCGGTCGCGCATGCGTTCGCCGACGGGAGCGTCTGCTCGGTGCAGAACGGGGTCGGGAACGAGGAGGCGATCGCCGAGCACGTCGAGCGCGTGATCCGCGGGACGACCTTCCCCGCCGGAAAGGTCCTCGAGCCCGGCCATGTTCAGTGGGATGTCAAGGGCGACACGACGATTGGCCCGTTCGAGCCACGCCCCGCGGCGATGGGTGAGATCGAGCGGCTCGCGGAAGCTTGCACCCGCGCAGGCATGCCGACAGAGGCCGTGGCCGACGCCCGCGGGCCCCAATGGCGCAAGCTGATCTTCAACGCGGCGACGAACCCGATTGGCGCACTGACGGGGCTGACGCACGGGCGGGTCTGTGAGGACCCTGCGCTGCGCGCACTCGTGAGCGGCCTCGTGGACGAGGGGAAGGCGGTTGCCGCTGCACAGGGGATCGAGTTGGACGAGGATCCCGAGCGGCTGATCGACCACGCGGCCAGGCCCGAAGTGGCCTACGAACACAAGGCGAGCATGCTCCAAGACGTCGAGGCGAAACAGCAGACCGAGATCGACTTCCTCAACGGGGGGCTCGTCCGCTTCGGCCGCGAGCAGGGAGTGCCGACGCCGCTGAACATCGCACTGACCGCGCTGATCAAGGGATTGGAGCGCTCATGGGCCGCGTGAGCCAGGCGGACATCGACCGCCGCTACTCGCGGATCCGTGAGGCGCTCGGCCGCGACGGCCTCGACGCCGCGCTCGTCTGCGGCACCGAGTACACGGGTTTCGAGGGGCAGGTGACCTACCTCTCCGGCTTCCAGATCGTCCACCGCTACGCCTACGTCGTCCTGCCCGTCGACGGCGACCCGACGATCGTCTTCCCGACCGAGGCCCGTTACGTCGGGGAGCACGGAACGAGCTGGATCGACGACCAGGTGTTCGTAGGCCTCCCCGGAGAATGGCTCCTCGATCGCCTCGCCGGCAAGCGAGTGGGTGTCTACGGCCTCGACTACGTGATGACGGTGCGGGACTTCGCCGCGATGCGGGATCGGGTGGAGCTCGTGCCATGGGATCTCGAGTTCGACCACGCCCGGGCCGTGAAGAGCGACGAAGAGCTCGCCTCCGTGCGCGACAGCGTTCGCATCAACACCGCGGGTTTCCACGCTTTCCGCGAGGCCTATGCGGCGGGAAAGTCGGCCGCGGAGGTGCTCGCACCGGCAGAGCGCCTCTTCATCGCCGAGGGCTGCGGCCGCCTGACGATGAACATGGTGCTGGTCGGGCCGGAGTTCGCCATCGCCCGCGACGACATCGTTCTCGAGGACTTCTGCATCCCGTCGCTCGAGATCGCCGGGCCCGGCGGGCACTGGGTCGAGGTCTCACGGGCACTCGGCTCGCCGAGCGGCGAGATCTCGCGAATGTTCGACGCCTACGAGGAGTACTTCGAGGCCGCGAAGGAGGCGCTCCACCCGGGGGCGACGGCGCACGACGTGCATCGCACGCTCTCGAAAGGCTTCCACGATCGCGGCTATCACCTCGGCCACGTCACGGGCCATTCGATCGGAATGACGATGATCGAGTTCCCCAAGATCGGAGAAGGCGTCGAGACCGAGCTCGAGGCAGGCATGGTCTTCTCTCTGCACCCGCACGCCATCGCCGAGGATGGACGCGAGTGCCTCTACATGCAGGACACGTGGCTCGTCACCGAAACGGGCGGCGAGCCGCTTGCCGGTCTGGAGATGAAGATCTTCTAAGCGCCTGCCCTACGTTTGGCCCGCGGCAGCCCGGGTAGGCGTAGCCCGTACCGGTCCCGCATAGGGAGGCATCCTATGAAGAGGTTCAGGCCAACAGCTGCGGCTGCTGTGTCGATCCTCGCGGTGTTTGCGGCGGCCGCGGGCGGCGTGGTGGCCGCTTCGCAATCGAGCGACGAGCAGGCGCTCAGACCCACTCGAGAGCCGGCGGACCGCCGGATCGAGTCACAGGTCAATCACCTGCTCTCGAGGATGACGCTGGAGGAGAAGCTGGAGCAGATCCAGCTGCTGCCGGACTTCCTCGTCACCGAAGCGGAGGTTCGGAACGGGCTCGGCTCGGTGCTGAGCGTGACCGATCCCGCGCGGATCAGGGAGCTTCAGACGATCGCGGTCGAACAGTCGCGGCTGAAGATCCCGCTGCTCTTCGCCTTCGACACCATCCACGGATTCCGGACGGTCTTCCCGATCCCGCTCGCCACCGGCGCGAGCTTCGATCCGCGGGTCGCGTTCGACGACCACCTGTACGGCGCCCGCGAGTCGGCCGCCGTCGGGCTCAAGCAGACGTACGCACCGATGGTCGACGTCTCGCACGAGCCGCGCTGGGGTCGCATCGCCGAGGCTGCGGGTGAGGATCCGTATCTGAACTCGGTGCTGGGCGCCGCGCGGGTGAAGGCCATCCAGGGACGCGATTACAGCGCTCCGGACAAGCTCGTCGCGAGCCCGAAGCACTTCGCGGCCTACGGCCAGCCGGAGGCGGGCCGTGACTACAACACGACGGACATGTCCATCCAGCGGCTGTGGAACTTCTACCTGCCGCCGTTCAAGGCCGCGATCGACGCCGGCGCCGACACGGCCATGTGCTCGTTCAACGCGATCAACGGCGTGCCGGGCTGCGGCAACGACTACCTGATGAACGAGATCCTCAAGGACGAGTGGAACTTCGACGGGTTCGTCGAGAGCGACTGGACCGCCGTCGCCGAGATGCGCGCCTGTCCGCCGGTGATGCCGAACACCGGTGAGTGCGGGCACGGCGTGGCCGAGGACGGTCCGGCCGCGGCGGAGCTCGCGCTCGAGTCGGGCGTGGACTCCGAGATGACGAGCACACTGATCCGCGACTTCGGCGAGCAGCTGCTCCGGGAGCGCCGGATCTCCCTGAGGCGAATCGACGATGCGGTGCGCCGGATCCTGCGCGTGAAGTTCCGCGCAGGCCTGTTCGAGAACCCCTACGCGCCGTACACGCCGGCCGAGGCCGAGGCGCAGATGCTGCGCCCCGACGCGGTCGCCGCGGCGAAGAATGCGGCGAGCCGCTCGATGGTGCTACTCAAGAACGAGGGATCGATCCTGCCCTTGGATCCGTCCAAGAAGACGGCGGTGATCGGCCCGCTTGCGAAGAACCAGCACGACATGCTCGGGCCGTGGTGGGGTGCGGGCCGCGACGCCGATGTCGTGACCGTCTTCGACGGGATCAACACGCAGAGCCCCGGCGCGACCTATGCCGAGGGCTGCAAGCTCTCGAACACGGAACCGCCGCACACGGACCCCGAGGGCTGCGGCTCCGACGCAGGCTTCGCAGAGGCCGTCGCCGTCGCAGGTGCGGCCGACCAGGTCGTGCTCGCCCTCGGCGAGACGCGCGAGATGAGCGGTGAGGCGGCGGCGCGCAGCACGCTCGACCTCCCGGGCAGGCAGGAGGAGCTGATCGCCGCGATCAAGGCGACCGGCAAGCCCTATGCGGTCGTGCTGTTCAACGGCCGCCCGCTCGCGCTCGAGGACGTGATCGGCGACATGTCGGCGCTCCTCGAGGCGTGGTTCCCGGGCGTCCAGGCGGGCCATGCGGTCGCCGACGTGGTGTTCGGCAAGGTCAACCCGGGCGGCAAGCTGCCCGTGTCGTTCCCGCGCCGGCTCGGCCAGGTGCCGATCTACTACAACCACGAGCGGACGGGACGGCCGTGCAACCCGGACGTGAAGTGGAACTCGCGGCACCGCGACATCCCGTTCTGCTCGCCGCTCTTCGAGTTCGGCTTCGGGCTCAGCTACACGACGTTCGAGATCTCGAACCTGCAGCTCAGCTCGTCGTCCGTTTCGAGGCACGGCCGCATCAAGGCGTCCGTGACCGTGAGGAACACCGGCAGTCGGGTGGGAGATGAAGTCGTGCAGCTCTACATCCACGACCCGGTTGCGAGCATCTCGCAGCCGGTCCGCCGACTGCGCGGCTTCGAACGCGTGACGCTGGGATCGGGCCAGCCTCGGACCGTCACGTTCACGCTCGACAAGAGCGACTTCGGCTTCTACGACGACCGTGGCAGGCTCGTCGTCGAGCCGGGGAAGATCGACGTCTACGCCGGCTCGAGCTCAGCCGCCGAGCTGACGCGGTCGTTCACCGTACGGAACTAGGGGGCGGTGAGGGGGCCTGCCTCGGCAGGCCCCCTTCCCCGAGTTTCCGCCGCGGCCTTCTCATCCGATCTGGGCGATGCCCACAGGGCACTGCGCCGTCAGAGTCGTAGGCGTCCTCGTGTGCCGCTGGCTCGCATACTCCGGCAATCCGGTCCTCCTCGAGGAGCTGCTTTATGGGCCCAAGAACTCCCTGGTCGTCCAGAGCCTGCACTCGCAGATGGGAGCGGAGGAGACGAACGGAGACGGATTCGGAGTCGGCTGGTACGGAGACAAAAAGACGGCAGCCGTCTTCCACAGCATCGAACCGGCATGGAACGACAGGAACCTGCGCGCCCTCTCGGGGCACATCACGTCACGCCTGGTCTTCGCGCACATTCGCGCCTCGACCGGGTCGCCGGTCCAGCAGACGAACTGCCATCCGTTTCAGCACGGGCGGTGGCTCTGGATGCACAACGGCCTGATCCGCGAGTACCACGCGCTGAAGCGTGACCTCACACTGGCCGTCAGCCCTGAGCGGTACCCGGACATCGAAGGCACGACTGACTCCGAGGTGATGTTCCACCTCGCCCTGACGTTCGGGCTGGAGGAGGACCCGCCCGCCGCGGTCGCGCGCGTGATCGGCCTGGTCGAGCAGGTCGGCCGCGAGCATGGTGTCGAGCATCCGTTCCAGGGGACGATCGCGACGTCCGACGGTGCGTGCATCTGGGCCTTCCGGTACTCGAGCGAGCGGCAGTCCCGATCCCTCTTCTACAGTACGGACGTTCGCACGCTGCGGGCCGTGTATCCGGAGAACGAGCTCCTGCGAGAGGTGGGGGACGAGGCGCGGCTCGTCGTCTCCGAGCCGCTCGGCGACGCGCTCGCGGGCGCGTGGAACGAGGTACCGGAGTCGTCGTATGGGGTGATCCAGCCCGGCCAGGACGAGATGCGTCCGTTCACGCCGGTCGCCGATCCCGTCGCCGTGGCGCGCGCCTGATGGCCCTCACGCACCCGAAAGGGCCTCCACTCCCCCGGAACGATCTCGCGGTCGCGCCCATCTTCACGCTCGAGAGCGAGCGAATCCCGCGCCATCAGATCCCTGACGACGAGATGGCACCTGACGTCGCCTATCAGATCATCCACGACGAGCTGATGCTCGACGGCAATGCGCGGATGAACCTTGCGACCTTCGTCACCACCTGGATGGAGCCGCAGGCCGAGAGGCTGATGGCCGAGTGTCTCGACAAGAACATGATCGACAAGGACGAGTACCCGCAGACGGCGGAGCTCGAGATGCGCTGCGTCAACACGCTCAGCCGCCTCTGGAACGCTCCCGACGCGGACCAGGCGACCGGGTGCTCGACGACCGGCTCGAGCGAGGCTGCGATGCTCGGCGGGCTGGCGCTGAAGCGCCGCTGGCAGAAACGCCGCGGCGAGGCCGGGAAGCCGGCGGATCGCCCGAACCTCGTCATGGGGATCAACGTGCAGGTCTGCTGGGAGAAGTTCGCCAACTACTGGGACGTCGAGATGCGGCTCGTCCCGATGGAAGGAGACCGGTTTCATCTCTCGGCCGAGGAGGCAGTCGCGCTGTGCGACGAGAACACGATCGGCGTCGTTGCGATCCTCGGCTCGACCTTCGACGGCTCCTACGAGCCCGTCCAGGAGATCTGCGAAGCGCTCGACGACCTCGAGGAACGGACCGGAATCGACGTTCCCGTACACGTCGACGGGGCCTCCGGAGCGTTCGTCGCCCCGTTCGTCGACGAGGAGGTCGAATGGGATTTTCGTCTCCCGCGGGTCGCCTCGATCAACGCTTCCGGCCACAAGTACGGACTGGTGTACCCGGGGGTCGGCTGGATCGTCTGGCGTGACGCGGATGCTCTGCCCGAAGACCTGATCTTTTGGGTCAACTACCTCGGCGACAACATGCCGACGTTCGCGCTCAACTTCTCGCGGCCGGGGGCCCAGGTGGTGGCGCAGTACTACAACTTTCTTCGGCTCGGGTTCGAGGGGTACCGGAGCGTGCAGAGCTATGCGCGCGACGTCGCGACGAGCCTCGCGGATCAGATTGAAAAGCTAGGCCCGTTCGAGCTGCTCACCCGCGGGGACGAGTTGCCCGTTTTCGCATTCACCCTCGCAGAGGAGGTCGACAACTTCACCGTCTTCGACGTCTCCAACGCGCTCCGGGAGCGTGGATGGCTCGTGCCGGCCTACACCTTCCCGGAGAATCGCACCGATCTCGCCGCTCTTCGCGTCGTCGTCAAGCGCGGGTTCGGACACGACATGGCCAACCTGCTCGTCGGCGACCTCCAGCGGCAGCTGCCTCGGCTCCAGAAGCAGGCCGCACCGCTGCACGAGGGCACAGCCACCGGCTTCAGCCACTAGCGAAATACCTGATTTGGTTGACGAGCGCCACGGCATGACGCATTCCGCGGCGAGCCCCGCCCGGGCGGAGCTCGTCCTGATCTCGCTTATTCTTGTTGCGGCGGTCGCCAACCTGAACCTGGCGGTCGCCAACGTCGCCCTGCCGTCGATCGCGGAAGCCTTCGACTCGGGACAGGCCACGCTCAACCTGATCGCGGTCGGCTACTCGCTGGGGCTCGCCGCGTCGGTGCTCTATTTCGGCGCGGTCGGCGACCGCTACGGACGCAAGCTGATGCTGATCCTGGGCATGGCGCTGTCCATTCCGGCGTGTCTCCTCGCCGCCTGGGCTCCGAGCGACGAGGTCCTCTTCGCCGCTCGCGTGCTCGGCGGGCTCTCCGCCGGCATGGCCTTCCCGACGACACTCGCACTGATCACGGCGCTTTGGGCGGGACCGGGGCGCACGAAGTCGATTGCGCTCTGGTCGGGGATCGGCGGCGCGATCTCGTCGCTCGGCCCGGTGCTCTCCGGCGCCCTGCTCGAGGAGTTCTGGTGGGGCTCCGTGTTCCTGCTCACGTTGCCGCTGGCGGCGGTTGCTCTCGTGATGGCGCTCGTCTTCGTGCCGGCTCACGTCAACGAGGCGACGGACCCGGTGGACAACCTGGGCGGGATCCTGTCCGTCTTCCTGGTCGCAGCGCTCGTGCTGTCGATCAACTTCGCCCCGGTTCCCGACATGGGAACGCTGGCCCTGGGGCTGGGGGCGATCGCGCTCGCCGCCCTAATCGCCTTCCTGGTCCGGCAGCGGCGGACGCCGAACCCCCTCTATGACCTCCGGGTCGCGTCGCGCCGCGTCTTCTGGGTCGCGGCAACGGCTGGGGTGATCGTGTTCGGGACGCTCATGGGCGCGATGTTCATCGGTCAGCAGTTCCAGCAGAACGTGCTCGGCTACTCGACGTTCGAGGCCGGGCTCTCGATCCTGCCTGCCGCTGCCTGCATGGTCGTGGTCGCGCCCCGCTCGGCGAAGCTCGTCGAGGCGCGAGGCGCACGTTTCACGCTGCTCGCCGGCTACCTCTTCTGTTTCCTCGGCTTCCTCACCATGCTGCTGCTCTGGAACGAGGGCATCTCCTACTGGCGGATCGCGCTCGCCTACTCGCTCGTCGGGATCGGGGTCGGATTCGCCGGCACGCCGGCCTCGCATTCCCTCACCGGATCCGTGCCGGTGCAGCGCGCCGGGATGGCGTCGGGGACGGCGGATCTGCAGCGCGACCTCGGCGGCGCGATCATGCAGTCGATCCTCGGCGCGCTGCTGACCGCCGGATATGCGGCGGCCGTCGGGGCGGCGATTGCCTCCTCGCCGGACAAGGAGGACGTCACCGATGGGGTCGCAGCCCAGCTCACGAAGTCCTTCGCGGGCGCGGAGGACATCGCCGAGCAAAACCCGCAGTACGCCGGCCAGATCACGGCCGCGGCGAAGGAGTCCTTCCTCGACGGTGCCGACTGGGCCTACACCGCCGGAATCGTCGCCATCCTGCTCGGTGCGACACTGGTCTTTCTCCGCTTCCCCCGCAGGGAGGACGAACAGCGGTTGCTCGCGCAGTACCACGCCGAGGACACCTGATCGGCGCTCCGCACATGGGGAATCACGCGCGCGGGATACGGCAGCTGAAGGAAGGCTCTACTCGGCGACGATCACGTCGCAGCCGGCGTCGCGCTTGATCTGGGTTGCGACGTCCGGGCCGAGAATCCGCGCGAGGAGCCCGTGATGGTGGGAGCCGATCACGATCAGCTCTGCTCCGCGATCCTTGGCCGCTTCCACGATCTCGTTCGCGGGGTCGCCCGCGGCCCACATGTACTCCCCCGTGAGACCCGCGGACTCGATGCGCTCTCTGGCCTGCGCGAGTATCGGTTCGAGCTCGGGCGGCTCGACGAGTGGGATCATCCGTGCCGGCGAGTCGTCCAGCGTGCCGAAGTTCTGCGGGCCTTCGGGGTTCAGCGGCATCTCCGAGACGGCGACAACGACGAGCTGAGCGCGTTCGTTTCTCGCCTCGTCGATCGCGCGGTCGAGCGCGCTGCTCGAGCGTTCTGCTCCGTCGTACCCGACGACGATCGTGGAGACCACGACGCAACGATATGCGTTTAGACCCGTCCGCAACATCGTCCCGACGGGATGAAGCCCAAGGCGTTTCGTTCACGCATCGGCCCCGAGGGCCTCGAGCACGTCGTGGAGGTCGTCACGCTGACCTCTCACTCCGGAGGCCCGGGAAGCTGCGCAAGCTGCACGATGGAGAAGACGAGCAGAACTGCGCCGACCGCGACCAACCCGTAGCGGACGCCGCGAAG
>DATFOC010000023.1:0-3714 GCA_035265935.1 Gaiellaceae bacterium | reverse complement strand
TGAAAGTTCCGCGGCGAGGCGTGCAAGCACAATTGCTGGCTCTGCCATCCAGCGAATATAGGGCCCCGCCCGCGGGCCCAGGCAGGCGACTTCGAGGCCTCACCGTGCGTCGGCCGCACCTGATGTGGACCGGTCCCGCCCCAACTCCGCACGCCGACGAGGATCCAGGACCTTTTCGGACAGGGAGGGTCTGTGGGTACGGCAGCGATCGGTGGGGAGAACGCGCGCCCTGATAAGGGTGGTGAGGTCGAAGGCTCGTCGATCCTACCGTCCTCGTCCTACCTGTAACTGCCGCATGCCGCAGTTGAAGGTCACGCCGACGCTGCGTCGAGGACGGTGCGAGCTGCGATGAGCTGCACTGTGTCGTGGCCCTCCGTGAACGAGCTGTAGACATCGCGCAGCTGCTGCAGTGACGCCTGCTCGCGGGGCGTGCCGCGGTGCAGGGTCGCTAGCCGCGTCGCCGCTTGCAGCTCGGCCATGCGCAGGCCGCGTTCGTGGGCGACGTCGAAGGCGCTCTGGTAGCTCACTTCAGCCGTGGCGACATCGGGTGGGGCCATCGCCATGTGCAGATCGCCGCGCATGATTGCCAGCTCCCCTGCCGTTGGGTCGGTCGTGGGAATGAGGGCCTCCGACTTGGCGAGGAGCGCCAACGCCTGGTCGATCCGCCCCGCCAGCATCCGACCGGTGGCCCGCACCTGGAGCAGCGCCGGCCAGAAGACCGGCGGCGTCGTCTGGTCGTCGTAAAGGTCGAAGCCGCGGTCGGCCTCGGCAAGCCCGTCCTCTACCTCACCGTCGGCAATCATCTTGGTCCCGCGCAGAACCACCGCAAGCGCCCGCCAGATGGGGTAGTCATGGGCGGTGGCGACAGCGTGGAGTGTCTCGGCACGCGTAGCCATCGCCGAGAGATCGAACCTCCAGAGGTCCAGGAGGGCAGCGTGCCAGATCGCCCAGGCGCGCGAGTACGGGTGCCCAATCTCTTCCGCGACGGTCAGGCCACGCTCCAGCCTTGCCACCGCACGGTCCGGGAAGCCCTCCCCCCACAGCAAAAGGCCTGACACCACGTTAGCCACGACGCCGGGGCTCGGCCCGATGCGGAACTTCACCAGGCCCGCCGCTCCGGCGTCGAAGTACTCGATGGCCGTGTCGAGGTGGCGCAACCCCTCGTCGACGTCGCCGATGAAAACGGTGTTCATCCCGTAGACGAGATGCGCTTCAGACAGCAGCATAGGGTCGCGCTGCTGCTCGGCGATCGCGAGCAGCTCGCGGCCGATCTCGAGCGCGCTCTCGAAGTCAGAGCGCATGACGTGCAGAGTGGCGAGGCTGCGCAGCACTGGAAACCGCTCGGGGGCGTCGTCCTCCTCGCGTGAACGCTCCACCGCTGCGCGGATGCTGCGCTCGACCTCCGCGTCGTAGCCGCGCACGGCGATGAGGGCGCGTGCCAAGCTCATCTCGAGCGCGATCTCGTCGCGCCTGCGTCGCGGCGTCTCGGGCTGGCTGGCTAGCACCTTCAGCAGGTCGTCGCCGAGTTCCATCGCCGCGCCGTAGGCGCCGCGCGCGTCGTAGTAGCCCCACAGCGGTTCGAGCAGGTCGTTGAGCCGGACGACGTCGCCCTGCTGTACCAAGTGAGACCACGCCGCGCGCAGGTTGCCGAGCTCGACCTCGAGCGCGGCGAGCACCTGCTCGCGGTCCGTGCGGGCGAGCTGTTCACGCAACGCGACCGCGAGCTCGGTGTAGTGCTCGGCGTGGGCGCGGCGGACGGCGTCGGCGAAGTCCGGCTCGGCCTCGAGCTGCTCGGCCGCGTACGACCGGATCGTCTCCAGCATCGCCAGGCGCTGATGTCCCTGCTCGTCGGGGATGTTGCGGACGAGGCTGTTATCCACAAGCGTGCCAATGCCCTCGAGCACGTCGATGTTGTCAGCGAGTCGCCGGGCGGTGCCCTCGACGTCAGTCAGTCGCGCGCCGACGAACACCGAGAACAGCTGGAGCACCCGACGCTGGGCCGCGGTCAGGAGCTCGGTGCTCCACTCGATCGTGCTTCGTAGCGTGCGCTGCCGCGCCGGGAGGTCGCGCCCGCCGCCCTGCAGCACGTCGAGCCGTTCGTCGAGCCGCGACCGCAGCTCGTCGACCGCGAACAGCGTGATGCGCGCGGCGGCGAGCTCGATCGCGAGCGGCAACCCGTCGAGCCGGCGGCAGGTGGCGGCGACGTCGACAGCGTTCTCGTTGGTGAGCCGGAAGTCGGGCCGCAACGAGATCGCGCGCTCGACGAACAACTGAACCGACTCCGATGCGAGCGCGTCTTCCAGCGAGACTGTGCCGTCGCCGGCGGGGAGCGTGAGCGGCGGCACCGGGAACAGCCGCTCGCCGCGCACGCGCAACGCCGCACGGCTAGTCACCAGCGCGGAGACACCCGGGCAGTGCGCGAGCAGCTCGACCAAACCGGTCGCGGCGTCGGCCACTTGCTCAAAGTTGTCGAGCACGAGCAGCAACTGCCGCTCCCGCAAGCCGCGCTTGAGCACCTGCAGTGGAGGGTCGTCGCCCGAACCGGTGATCGCCACGGTGCGGACGATGGCGGCGTAGGCGCCGTCGGCCTCGCGCTCAGCGCTCAGGTCAACAAAGAACACGCCGTCCTCGAAGCGGTCGACCTGCTCCGCCGCCGCCTGAAGCGCGAGCCGCGTCTTGCCCGTCCCACCCGGACCAGTGAGCGTCACCAACCGCGCGTACGCCGCGTCGAGCTGCGCGCGTAGATCGTCGAGCAGCGCCTCACGCCCAAGGAACGCCGAGGTCTGCGTCGGCAGGTTGTTCGGCCGCACATCGAGGGTCGCCAGCGGCGGGAACGTGTCCGGCAGGCCCGGCCGCACCAGCTGGAAGAGGTGCTCGGGGCCGGCGAGGTCCTTCAGGCGGTGCGTGCCGAGGTCGCGCAGGTGCACATCGTCGGGCAGCGACCCCGCCACGAGCTCGGCGATCGGCGCCGACAGCAGGACCTGCCCCCCGTGCGCCGCGGCCATCACCCGGGCGGCGCGGTTGACGGCAGTGCCGTAGTAGTCGCCCCCGCGGGTCTGCGCCTCACCGACGTGCGTCCCCATCCGCACCCGCAGCGGTCCGGTCACGCCCCAAAGCTCGTCGCGCAGCCCCTCCTGCGCCGCAAGGCTCGCGGTGATCGCGTCCGGCGCCGAGCCGAACACGGCCATGAGCCCGTCGCCAGTCGTCTTCACCACCGTGCCGCCGCAGCCCTCGACCGCAGCACGCAGGATGGCGTCGTGGCGGGCCAGCGCATCCTGCATCGCCTCCGGGTGGCGCTCCCAGAGCCGAGTGCTCCCCTCGACGTCGGAGAAGAGATAGGCCCGAGTCGCAGCGGCGGACACATCCCCATGCTACGGACGGCGCATCCGCACCACTGACGCGATCGACGTGCCTGGATCACCAGACACACGCTCCGCGCCGGGCGGAGAACTCACGACAGGTGCCCGACCTGAATCGCAGGCCGACCGGCTACCGGGCGTCGGATAGCGGACCTGCGTGACACGCCGCTGCCGGTGGGCTAGTCCACAAAGAGTCGCGGGATATCGTCCTGACGTGCGTCTCGAACCCCTCTCAGTTTTCCATTGGAGCTACGACGAGGATGTCCGCGTCAAGGCACCCGGATACACGATCCTTAGCGCGTACGGGAGCGAAGAGGGAATCGGATACGGCGAAGGCCGTGGAACCGCCACCGGG
>DATFOC010000022.1:0-2723 GCA_035265935.1 Gaiellaceae bacterium | reverse complement strand
AGTTCACGATCCTGGAGCTTGCGGAAACCGTAATCCGGGTGACAGAGTCGAAGAGTGAAATCGTCCACGAGGCCCTGCCCGTCGACGACCCGAAAATCCGGCAGCCAGACATCACACGCGCAAAGGAGATTCTCGGCTGGGCCCCGGAGATCGAGCTCGAGGAGGGCCTGCGCCGAATGTTGCCCAGTCTAGGAAGGGAGCAGATTCGTGTTTAGACGCCTCACGTTGGTCTTGGTCTTAGTCCTGTCAGCAGCCGTCGCCGCGGCGACGACGAGTCGCGATGCCGACTCGGCCGCACAGGGCTCGAGCGCCACGCGCATGCAGTTCGGCTTCTACGACGACGCGCAGGTCCTCGGAAACACCACGTGGGCGTTCAACCAGCTCCGCCTGCTCCGCGCCGGCGTCGTGCGCACGACGCTCGACTGGGGCACCGTCGCCAGGCGCCGCCCGGTGAGGCCGACCGACCCGGGCGACCCGGCTTACAACTGGACCGCGGTCGACCGAATGGTCGACGAGGCCGACAAGAAGGGGATCCGCGTGATCCTTGCGATCTACGGCACACCGCGCTGGGCCGGTCCTGCCCGCAACCGGATCCCGCGCCGGGTGACCGACCTCCGTTCCTTCGCGAATGCCGCCGCGAGGCGCTACAGCGGCACGTACACGGTCAAGGAACAGGAGAACGAGCTGGAGCGCACACTGCCGGCCGTCCGAAGCTGGCTCGCCTGGAACGAGCCGAACAACCCGGTCTTCCTCCGCCCGCAGTGGAAGCTGGTGGCGCGCAAGTGGCGCGTCCAGGCTGCGTACGACTACGCGAAGATCTGCTCGGCGATCTACGCCGGCGTGAAGTCGACCCGGCTGGCCGGCCAGAAGGTCGCCTGCGGCGCTACGGGCCCGAGAGGGAACGACGCGCCGCGCAGCTCGCGGCCTTCGACGTCCCCGCTCGTCTTCATGTCGTCGCTCCGGCGCGCTGGCGTGAAGCGAATGGACGCCTACGCGCACCATCCCTACTACGGCCACCGCTCGGAGAAGCCGGCCACCGTCTCGCGCTCCAAGAAGGCCGTGACGATGGGGAACATCAGCGTGCTGATCAAGCAGATCAACCGCCTGTGGGGTCGCAAGACGCGCCTGTGGGTCACCGAGTACGGCTACCAGACGAATCCGCCCGACCGTCTCTTCGGCGTCTCGTACCGCAACCAGGCGCTGTACATGAAGCAGGCGGTCGCGATGGCGAGGAAGACGCGGCGGATCGACATGTTCGTGTGGTTCCTGATCCGCGACGAGGGACGTCTCAGCGGCTGGCAGTCCGGCGTCGTCACGCGGCGCGGCGCACGCAAGCCGGCATACCGCACGTTCCAGACGTTCGCCAGGTAGGAGCGCGCAGAATGGCCACGGGGCGGCGAGCGTAGAATTCGTCGCTCCGTGGCAACCAAAGAAGCGCCGAGGGACGCCCCGCCGCCCTCCGTCGGCGACATCCGCTCGGCTCGTCCCCTTGTCCTCGGCAGTCCGGTGGCGGCGTTCGTCCGCCGCGCGCTCAGCATCCTCTCGCTGATCGCGCTCGACCTCTGCGGGCTGATCCTGGGGCTGTACGGGGCGTTCGTCCTCCGCGCGATCTACTACGGCGACGAGATCCTCTGGGGAGCACTGTGGCGGGCCGAGTCCGAGTGGCTGCCGTTCCTCGGCCTCGTCCTAGTCCTCGTCTTCTGGCGCGCCGGCCTCTACGCCGAGCGCGAGCGTCGCGGCGGCGGCGGCAGGATCATCGGGTCGCTCATCCTCGTCGGCCTCGTCGGCGTCGTCTACGGCGTCGGGACGAGCCGTGAGTTCGGCACCTATGGCCTCGCCCCGACGGCCGTTGTCCTGTCAGGGCTCTTCATCGGGCTGCTCCGGGCGAGCTACGAGGTCGTCACCGGCGACATCCTGCGCATGGCGGGCGTACGGCGCCGGGCGGTCCTGGTCGGAGACTCCGAGCGGGTCGGCCACCTCCGCCGGGCCCTCGGCGAGGGCCGGAGCGGCATCCGCTACGAGTTCGTCAGCGCGGTCGAGCCCGGAAATCTGCCGCGGACCCTGGCGGAGCACACCGTGGACGAGCTGATCGTCGCGGAGGCCGACTTCGACGACCGCCAGCTCCTCGAGATGGTCGACATCGCGCACCGGCGCGGCGTCCGCGTTCGACTGGCACCGACGACGACCGAGCTCCTGACACAGCGCGCGGACTACATCCCCGGGCAGGGTGTCCCGCTCTTCGAGCTGCGGCCTCCTGCCTTCGTCGGCACCGACTGGATCGTCAAGCGCGGGTTCGACCTCGTCGTCAGCAGCCTGATCGTCATCGTCGGGATCCCGGTCTGGCTCGTCATCGCAGCCGCGATCAAGCTCACCTCGAAGGGGCCCGTCCTCTACCGCGACCGCCGCGTCGGCCTGAACGAGGGGGAGTTCGAGATGCTGAAGTTCCGGACGATGCGGCACGACGCCGCCGCGCTCCAGGCGGAGCTCGAGGCGGAGAACGAGGCCAGGGGCGCGCTGTTCAAGATGCGGGACGACCCGCGCGTGACGAAGGTCGGGTCGTTCCTGCGGCGTTTCTCGCTGGACGAGGTCCCGCAGGTGCTGAACGTCCTACGCGGGGAGATGAGCCTCGTCGGGCCGCGGCCGCTCCCGATTCGCGACTACCGGCTGCTGGAGGACTGGCACCGCAAGCGCTACCTGGTCCTTCCGGGCATGACCGGCCTCTG
>DATFOC010000021.1:0-18491 GCA_035265935.1 Gaiellaceae bacterium | reverse complement strand
CTCGATCGCCGCCCGCTGGAACGGCGTGCACCAGTCGAGGTCGAGCTCGACGTCGAGGAAATCGTCCTCGGCGCCGCCGAACCAGTCGCGCAGGCGCGCCGCGAGCGGGTGCAGCCCGCCCGTCGTCGCCGTCCGTCCCGGGCGCGGGTGGTCGGACTGCACGAGGCGGTCGCCGAGCAGCCAGACCTCTCCCACACCCCAGCGCCCCGCCTCGTAGGCGGCGTGCACGACGCGGGTGGAAGCGACCTTCGCCATTGCTCGCCCATACAATCGCCGAGCGATGGCACTCCATGCGATCCCACGGCCGCCGGCGCCGCAGAACGAGCCGGTCAAGGGGTACGAGGCGGGCTCGCCCGAGCGCGACGAGCTTCAGCGGCAGCTCCGCCGGATGGAGGGCGAACGCCTCGACATCCCGATTGTGATCGGCGGCGAGGACGTGCGCACGGGGAAGACCTTCGAGACGGTGATGCCGCACCGGCGCCAGCACGTCCTCGCGGACGTCCACGCGGGCGGCGCGCCCGAGGTCGAGCGCGCGATCGAGGCCGCCGGCGACGCCTGGAAGACCTGGGCGCGGACGCCGTGGGAGGACCGCGCCACCGTCTTCCTCCGGGCCGCGGAGCTCCTCGCGGGGCCGTACCGCCAGGTGCTGAACGCCGCAACGATGCTGGGCCAGTCGAAGACCGCGCACCAGGCGGAGATCGACGCCGCCTGCGAGCTCACCGACTTCTGGCGCTTCAACGTCGAGTTCATGACGCGCATCTACGCGGAGCAGCCAGCCTCGTCACCCGGGATCTGGAACCGGATGGAGTACCGGCCGCTCGAGGGCTTCGTCTTCGCGGTGACGCCGTTCAACTTCACGGCCATCGGCGGCAACCTGCCGGCGAGCGCGGCGCTGATGGGCAACACCGTGGTCTGGAAGCCGGCGTCGACCGCCGCGTACTCGGCGCACTTCGTGATGGAGATCCTGCGCGAGGCGGGCCTGCCCGACGGCGTGATCAACCTCGTCTACGGCTCGGGTGCCGAGATCGGCGGCCCCGCGCTCGCGTCGCCGCAGCTCGCCGGGATCCATTTCACGGGGTCCACCCGGGTGTTCCACTCGATGTGGAAGACGGTCGGCGACAACATCGACCGCTACCGCAACTATCCCCGGATCGTCGGCGAGACCGGCGGCAAGGACTTCATCGTCGCCCACCCGACCGCCGACATGGATGCCGTGGCGGCGGCGATCGTCCGCGGCTCGTTCGAGTACCAGGGCCAGAAGTGCTCCGCCGCATCGCGCGTGTACGTCCCGGAGTCGATGTGGCCGCAGCTCCGCGAGCGGCTCGCGGACGAGGTCGGCTCGATCCGGATGGGCGACGTCGGCGACTTCTCGAACTTCATGGGCGCCGTGATCGACGGAAAGGCCCTCGCCAGCCACCGCGACGCGATCGAGTTGGCGCGGAATGCGACGGACACGGAGATCCTCGTCGGCGGCACCGTCGACGACAGCGAGGGCTACTTCGTCGAGCCGACCGTCGTCGTCACCCGCGACCCGAAGATGCAGCTGATGCGCGAGGAGCTGTTCGGGCCGATCGTGACCACGTTCGTCTACCCCGACGACCGCTGGCAGGACACGCTCGAGCTCGTCGACGAGACCGCGCCGTACGGGCTCACCGGCGCGGTGTTCGCGCGCGACCGGGAGGCGATCGAGCAGGCCGACCGGGCGCTCGAGTACGCGGCCGGCAACTTCTACGTCAACGACAAGCCGACCGGGGCAGTCGTGGGTCAGCAGCCGTTCGGCGGCGGGCGCGCCTCGGGCACGAACGACAAAGCGGGCTCGATGTGGAACCTGATCCGCTGGGTCAGCCCGCGGACGATCAAGGAAACGTTCGTCCCACCGCGCGACTATCGCTACCCGTTCATGGCGCCGGATTCGACGGACGGCGCCGGCCCGTCCGATCGTCCTTAACCGGCGCTGAACAACCGGCGGACCGGCAAGGCGTCTAAGTCGTCGATGGGCCGCCCGGTCGTCCTGGTCACTGCGGCGGCCCTCCTCCCCTTCACGGCGACGGCAATCGCAGCGCGGATCGATGGGTCGCCCCGCACGGACTTCCTCCGCGGTGGGCCATCGGCCGACCGAATCGACGGCCGCGGCGGAAGCGACAGGATCAAGGTCGACGGCGGCGGGAGGGACAGCGTGCGCTGCGGGCCTGGCCGCTTCGACCTCGTCAACGCCGACATCTCGGATCGCATCGCCTCGGACTGCGAGACGGTCGCGCGGGTGATCGCCCGTGATTCGTATCGGGCGCCGGCGCAGCACGCGACGATCGCCGAGCCTGACTCGCTCTCTTGGGGCCGGACGATCGTCGTGGCGTACCAGTCCGGCCGGTTCCGCGACGGCGGCGCCGTCAACACCGGGTGGGCGACGTCGCGGGACAGAGGGCGCACGTGGCGCAGCGGCACCCTCCCCGCGCTGACTGTGAGCTCGCGTCCCGCCGGACGCTGGCAGCGCGCCAGCGACCCCGTCGTCGCCTACGACGCAGCACATGGAAGCTGGCTGATCGCCTCCCTCGCGTTGAGCGCGGGGCAGGCCGCTGCGATCGTCGTCAGCCGCTCCCCGGACGGGATCACCTGGAGCCCGCCGGTGTCGGTGGTCGAGGCTCCGTGGCAGCCGAACCTGCTCCTCGACAAAGAGTGGATCGTCTGCGACAACGGCGCCGCGAGCCTGCACCGCGGCAGCTGCTACGCCGTCTACAGCGATTTCCGGACGCTCCAGCTCGAGTTCCAGGCGTCCCGGGACGGCGGGCTCACGTGGGAGTCGCAGGTCTCGGCTCCTGAGAACGCCGGCCGCGGATCGATCCTCGGCCGTTGGGCGCCCGCGCCGCAACCGGTTGTCCAGCCGGACGGCGACCTGATCGTGCCGTTCTACGACGAGAACCGTGTCGCCTCCGTCCGCTCGGTTGACGGCGGGCGCTCGTTCCAGCCGCCGGTCACGATCTCGGCCACCAACTTCAAGGCGACGCCGGGTCTCCGCGGCCCGCCGCTGCCGAGCGCCGAGGTGGACCGTGCCGGCAACGTCTACGTCGTCTGGCCGGACTGCGCGCGAACGCCGTCGTGCAGCGCCAACGACCTGCTGATCTCAAGCTCGGCGGACGGCGTCACCTGGTCGCGGGCGACGCGGATCCCGACGAGGCCTCGCGGCTCGCGTGCGGACTACGTCCTCCCCGGAATCGGCGCCGACACGAGCCGGACCGGCCGAATCGCGGTCGTGTACTACGTCCTTCGCGACGGGCTCCTCGACGTCGGCTTCACATCCTCGGAGAACGGAGGCCGGAACTGGCGCCCGGCGCGGCGCCTGAACGCCCAGACGATGCGGCTCGAATGGGCCGCCCAGGCCGGCGGCGCGATGCTCGGCGACTACTTCTCGACGTCGTGGTCGAGCGGCCGCGCGGTTTCGGTGTTCACGCTTGCCTCGCCGAGGGGCGCGCGGTTCAATCAGCCGCTCTTCGCAACCGTCATTCGTCCATGAACCGGCGCACTGCGTCCGGAGGGCGTCGATGCGGGTCCGGCGCCAGGCTGTAGAGGACGTAGTAGCCCTCGCGGCGGGTCTCGAGCACACCCGCGCGGGCGAGGATCCGCAGGTGCTTCGAGCACCGACCGCGCCACCGCCGCCGCCCGCTCCGGCGCCGAGGACGCTGCAGGCGTCGGTCGGGCCCGCTGGAAAAGCGACGCTGAGCGCGCGGTCCGTCAAGACCGGCGCCTACCGGATCGTGGTCAGGGACCGGTCGGCGCGACACAGCTTCCGGCTCGCCGGCCGGCGCGTGAGCCGGACGACGGGCGCAGACTTCACCGGACGCGTGACCTGGCGGGTCCGTCTCGCAAGGGGCGTCTACCGCTTCGGCAGCGACGCCAGGCGCCTCCCCGGCCGCCTGCGCGTCCGCTAGGCCCGGCCGGCTTTGTGCAGCTGCGCGTAGATCTGGCGCGCGGTCCTCGCCGGGATACCCGGGACGCCCTCGAGCTCCTCCTGCGTCGCGGCCAGGAACTGCTCCGCGGAGCCGAAGTGCTTGAGGAGCGCCCGCCGGCGAGCGGGGCCGACACCGGGGAGCGTGTCGAAAATCGACTCCCGCGCCCTCGCGTCGCGCCGCTGGCGGTGGAAGCCGAGCGCGAAGCGGTGGGCCTCGTCCCGAATACGTTGGAGCAACTGCAAACCGGGTGAGTGCCGCTCGAGCCGGATCGGCTCGGGCCGGTCCGGCACGAACACCTCCTCGACGCGCTTGGCAAGCGAGATCACCGCGACACGCGGGAGGTCGTAGGCCTGCATCGCCTGGATCGCCGCCGCCAGCTGCCCTTTGCCGCCGTCGATCACCACGAGGTTGGGAGCGAGGGCGAAGCCCTCGTCGTACTCCTCCTGGGTGGCGGTCCCGACGCGGGCGAACCTCCGGGAGACGGCCTCGGCGAGCGCGGCGTAGTCGTCCTGGCCGTCCAGTCCGCGGATGCCGAACTTCCGGTAGTGCGCCTTCTTCGGCGTCGCGTCCTGGAAGACCACCATCGATGCGACCGGCGAGTCCTCCTGGATGTTCGAGACGTCGAAGCACTCGATCCGAAGCGGAAGGCTCTCGAGGTTGAGCACCTCGCGGAGCTCCTCCAGCGCCTCGACCCGGCGCAGCCTCGACTGCTCCGCCTTCG
The DNA here is from genome assembly GCA_035265935.1 of Gaiellaceae bacterium. Taxonomy (GTDB): domain Bacteria; phylum Actinomycetota; class Thermoleophilia; order Gaiellales; family Gaiellaceae; genus JACDAN01. The sequence goes on along the minus strand of DATFOC010000021.1, from coordinate 13,826 downwards.
CGGTGTCGGCCTCGAGCGCGAGCCCCGCGTTCTGGTTCGCGAGCTCCTGCAGGCGCCGCTTCTCGCCGCGCTCGGCCGCCCGCACCTCGACACGGGAGCCACGGCGCTCGGAGAGGAACTCGGCCAGAGCAGAGGTGTCCCCCGCCTCGCGGGGGACGACGATCTGCGGCGGGATCGACGGCGCCGAGCCGTAGTACTCGAGCACGAACGCCTCCAGCAGCGCCGGAACGTCCTGCCCCTCGACGTTCTCGAGGTGGAACGCGTAGCGGTCCACCATCTTCCCGTCGCGAAGCGGGAAGACCTGAACGGCCGCGCTCGCACCCTCGATCGCGATGCCGACGACGTCCACCGTGCCCACCGCCCGCTTGTCGGCCGCCTGCCGCTCCGCGAGATGCCGGACGGAGAAGAGCCGGTTCCGGAACCGCGCCGCCTCCTCGAACCGCTCGTCTGCAGCGGCCTCGTTCATCCTCCGCTCGAGCTCACGGATGATCGGCCGTGACTCGCCGGACAGGAACTCGATCACGCCGTCGATCACCTTCCGGTACTCGTCCTTCGAGATGTAGGCGACGCACGGCGCGTAGCAGCGGTCGATGTGGAAGTCGAGGCAGGGAATGCCGGAGTGGCGGCCCGGCGTCGGCCCCTCGCAGGGTCGGAACCGGAAGACCCGGTTGAGGACGTCCAGCGTCTCGCGCACCTTCTTCGCGTTCGCATACGGGCCGAAGTAGACGACCCCGCGGCGGTGTCGCTCGCGCGTGAACATCACCCGCGGGTAGTCGTCGTCGACGGTCACAGCGATATACGGGAACGACTTGTCGTCCCGCAACCGAACGTTGAACGGCGGCCGGTGCCGCTTTACGAGGTTCTGCTCGAGGTGCAGTGCCTCGACCTCAGTGCCGGTGACGATCACCTCGAGGTCGGCGATCCGCGCGATCATCCCGCCGATCCCCGACCGGGTGTCGCCGCCCTGCTGGAAGTAGCTCCGCACGCGGGGCCGGAGCGACTTCGCTTTGCCGACGTAGAGGATCTTCCCGTTTGCGTCGCGGAACAGGTAGACGCCCGGCTTCGCGGGCAGCGCCTTCAGCTTGGGCTCCAGGGACGTGGCCATTCGATCCAATGTAGCCTCGTGCCCCCGTGCGGAAATGGGGTCTACTCGGGTGCCTTGGGCTTGTCTGCGCGCTCGCGGCCTGCTCGCTTCCCGGTGACGAGGAGCGCAAGATCGATGTTGGAGTCTGGGAGTACTTCATCCGCGACCCGGATCCGGCGACGGCGACGCAGAAGTTGGAGGAGTTGACGGACGCCGGCTTTCGCGCGGCGATCACGAACTCGTTCTGGGAGCCCGGCCGCCGGGAGCCCTCGGCCCAGGAGCTCGCGGAGCTGACGAACGCGGCGCGTGCGGCGCAGGCAGCGAACGTCCGCCCGTTGCTGATCGTCCAGAACCCGGGAAGCCGGACGACGCCGAACACTGCCGAGCTCCGCGCCGAGTTCGCCGCCTACGCAGCCGCGATCGCGCGCCGGCTGCCGGCGTTCCGCGACTTCATCGTCGGGAACGAGCCGAACCTCAACCGCTTCTGGCTGCCTCAGTTCGGGCCTGACGGCGAGAACGTCGCCGCGCGCGACTACCTCGCGTTGCTCGCCGAGACCTACGACGCCCTGAAGGCCGTCTCGCCGGACATCCGCGTCATCGGCGGTGCGACGGCGCCGCGCGGCGGGGACGACCCGGAGTCATCACGCCAGACGCACTCGCCCACGACCTTCATCCGCGATCTGGGCCGCTTCTACCGGGAGAGCGGCCGAGAGACCCCGGTGATGGACGCCTATTCCCACCACCCATACCTGGAGCGCTCCGAGCTTCCGCCCGACTTCGCGCACCCGAACTCGACGACCATCGGGCTCGCCGACTACGACAAATTGGTCGAGCTCCTCGAGGAGGCGTTCGACGGCACCGCGCAGGAGGGCGCCGACCTCCCGATCCTCTACACCGAGTTCGGCGTCCAGACGGAGGTCCCCGAGGAGAAGCTCGACGCGTACACGAACCTGGAGTCGCCGGCGGCGAACGACGCGGTGCCGGAGCCGACGCAGCAGGAGTACTACCGCCAGGCCTTCGAGCTGATCTGCGACCAGGACAACGTCGAAGGCCTCTACATCTTCCACGTCTGGGACGAGCCCGACCTGCTCGGGTGGCAGTCGGGTCTTTACTACGCCGACCGCACCCCCAAGTCGAGCCGCGACGCACTCGTCGCTCTACCATCCTGTTCGTGAGCGGTCAGTACGTCGCATACCAGTTCTTCCGCGTCGATCCGGCCTGGCGGCGGCTGCCTGTCGAGGAGCGCATGGCAGGAAAGGACGCCTTCGCGGAGGCCGTCGAGGAGTGGGCCGGCCGGATGGACGCGCTGCGCACCTACTCGGTCACCGGCGTGCGGCCCGACTCGGACTTCTTCCTGTGGAAGATCACCCAGCGGTACGAGGATCTCGGAGAGCTCGGCGCGGCGTTGAACGCGACGCCGCTCGCCGGCTGGCTCGAGACGCCCTACTCGTACCTCGCGACGACGAAGGCGTCGCAGTACACGGCGGCGCGCCGCGCGCGGAAGGTCGTCCCGCGCGGCTCGCCCTACCTCGTCGTCTATCCGTTCGTGAAGATCCGGCCGTGGTATGCGCTCTCCGAGGACGAGCGGCAGCGCGCGATGGACGAGCACATCCGCATCGGAGCCGAGTTCGCGACGATCCACAACCACACGACGTACTCGTTCGGGATCGACGACCAGGAGTTCATGACCGCCTTCGAGTGCGACGAGCCCGCGGACTTCATGCACCTGATGCTCACGCTGCGCGACAGCGAGGCGAGCCGGTACACCGAGCGCGACACGCCGATCTTCGTAGGGCAGGCGATGGAGATCCGGGCGGCGCTTGACGCACTCGACGGATCGGCAGTCCGCGCCGAGGCCTAACCGTAGGTGTGCTGGTCCCGCCAGGTGCGGAACATCGAGAAGCCGCACAGGCCGAGGATGAGGAAGAAGGCCAGGGCTTCCTGTCCCGACGCGCCATAGAGGATGAAGATGCCGATTGCGACGAGCGCGAGGATCGCGCCGCCGTAGAACGCGAACTGCGCACGGGTCGGCCAGGTCGAGATGTCGCCGCGCCGTTCGCGCCACATGAGGTAGACGAAGAACGCCACTGCGAGGAAGAAGGCGATCCGCGTCAGGTAGACGAGCGAGAGCAGTGCCGTCTGTTGGTTGAGGATGATGATCCCGAGGACGATCACCCCGATGATCAGGAACCCACGAAGGGTCGGGTTCATGTCTGCGAAGAAGCGCCTCATCCCGACGTCAAGTACGCCCTCGTCGCGAGAGCCCCTGCGAGCAGCGTCGCGCCGACGAACCACGCGAGTCGGCGACGCGGCTCCGCCGGCGCGTAGAGCCAGGGAGAAAGCGCAGCCAGAAGCGAAAGCGTCCCGTAGGCGTAGTGCAGCTCGTCCGGAGCCCGCCGATCGTCCGAGACGAGCAGGAGACCGATCGCGACCTGCGCGATGAGCAGCGTCTGGACGAGCGCGAGCGCGTGCCCGAGTGGCCGGCCCACGTCCCGGCGCCGGAAGTACGCGAGCCCGCCCCATACTGCGGCCACAGCGGCGGTGACGAGGACGGCGAGGCCAACGAGCTGATGAGCGTCGGACACGGGCGGCCAATGTATAGGGTGGCTCCGTGGTCGAGGAAGGCGCCGAGGCACCGGATTTCGAGCTGACCAGCGACGCCGGCGAGCGCGTCAAGCTGTCGCAGTTCCGCGGCCGGCCGGTCGTCCTCTACTTCTACCCGCGCGACGACACCCCCGGCTGCACGGCGCAGGCCTGCGGGATCCGCGACACATACGACGAGTTCGGCGAGCGCGGCGCGGTCGTCCTCGGCGTCAGCCCCGACGACGAGTCGTCACACGTCAAGTTCAAGGAGAAGTACGGGCTGCCGTTCACGCTCCTCGCCGACTCCGAGCACGACGTCGCAGAGCTCTACGGCGTGTGGAAAGAGAAGACCTTCGGCGGGAAGAAGTACTGGGGCGTCGAGCGCTCGACCTTCGTGATCGACGAGGACGGACGCGTCGCAAAGGCGATGCTGCGGGTCAAGCCCGACACGCACGCCGAGAAGGTGCTCGAGGCGCTCGCGGCCTAGTTTCGACGGCATGGCCGAGCTACGTCGCGTCTCCTTCATCCTTCGCAGCGCGGACTTCGAGGAGCCGGCGGAGATCGTGGCGAGCGTGGACTCAGTCCCGCGCACAGGCGAGCAACTGGTGATGGACGGCCGCACCTACCGTGTCAAGGTCGTGCTCCACAATTACGACGAGGGAGACGTCTACGTCTACGCCGATGAGGACTCCTCGCCGATCGGCTCATAGTCGCGCCGACCTGGCTCTGCGGATGAACCGCGCGGTCGTCCTGGTTGTGGCCGTCGTGTTGCTGGCGGCCTGCGGTGGCGAGTCGAGCGGCGCCGAATCCGTCGCGATCGTCGGCGGAGATGAGAACGAAGCCGCCTATCAAGAGGCTTACGCGGCCGCGTGGGTCAAGTCATGCAAGGCGGCCGTGGCGAAGATCCGGAAAGACGCGCCGAGCGAGGCCGGTCGGGTGCAGTGCGAGCAGCCGGTGGAGCAGATGGAGGGCAACACGTCCTTCGATCCGGAGCAGTCGAAGGTCGAAGGCCGCCGGCAAGGCACCTTCGACGGGTGTGCGTACGCGTGGGACGAGGCGTACGCAGCCGGAGGTGAGGTCGAAGCGCGTTGCTGAGGCATGAAGTGAGGCGACGGGCCCACCAGTAGAGGGCTTGTCGATCGGGTTGAAAGCGCACACCGCATGGGAGCTATCCTCATTCGATGGACGAATCGCTGGAGGAAGCTCGGCGGTACGTTCGCCGCAAGCGGATCTTCTACACGGTTCTGGGCATCTGGATCGCCCTCAGCCTGATGTGGTTCCTCATCGACCTGGCCGATGACAGCAGTTCCTGGTGGTTCTACTGGCCCATGCTCGGAACGGGCATCGCCGTGGCCATCACGGGAATCGTGCTCCTGGGGATCGGTGGGCTCTTCGGAGCCGATTGGGAGCGGCGGGAAATCGAGAAATACCAGCGCCGACGAGGGAACGAGCCAGACGGCTAACTCGAGCCGCCCTGGCTCAGGCGGGGCCTAGAGCTTCCGCGATCTTGTCGATGGCGCCGGTCTCGCCTGGCTCGACGCCGCCCATCGTCTCCACTTTGGGCACAGATTGGGGCACAAGGAGGATCGACTATCCTCCGCAGCGCCCCGCCATGCCCAGCGTCCTCTTCAAGCTTTCAACAGGTGACTGGTACAGCCGCGAAGTCGAATCGGAAGACGCCGCCGTGAAGCAGGTCAAGAGCTTCTTCGACCGTCACGACGAGTACCTCCGAGATTGGATCAGGGTTGATGGCAATGCCTGGATCGCCCGAAACGCTGTCGTCGCCGTAGAAGTGCGGGAAGACCCTGCGCCCGAGGCCGCGATCGGCTAGCGGGACGCGGTCGCCGGACGCCGAGGTCTGAGTAATTCACCGCGTGACTCAGCAGCGAGTCCTGCTGCGAATTTCCGACGCCCATACTGCAAGATCGCCTGTGCCGGTGCCGGTGGTCGAGCCGGGCTAGTAGGGCTCGGCGCACGGACGGCAGGACGACGCTGTTGACAGCGAGGAGGCCGCCCGCCGCGTGACGGCCTCTCCGCTGTAGTGCGTTTTTGCCTACGGGCAGGGACCGATCGTGTCACCGTGCGCAAGATGCGCCGGTAGAGCGTTCTGCGAGACCCGGATGGTGACGAACGGGTTCGTCGCGGAGTGCGTGTGGTGACAGATCACCACTTTCTCCGGGTACTGGTACTGCGCAGCCGCGGACGGCGTCCCTGCTGACATTCCCGTAGCAGCAGCCAGTACGCCGAGAACGCCGACCACAACGACGGGCGCAACCACCCGTCTCAGCCAACCACCGCGTTGCCTCGACGTCGCATGCAACGCCGGCCCTGCTCGATGCTCGACTGGCGATGCGCGGACACGGGTCGCCAGATCCGGATCAACAAGTACGAGCTCCGGACTGATCGGCTCAAACCCGTCTTGGTTCTCACCTCTCCTCATGCCTCACCCCCCTCGTACAGATACGAGCCGCAGACTGTAATGAACCCACCGAAGAAGCAACCACTACATGAACAGCCGGTGAAAGTTGATTGACGCAATTAGCGACCAACGCGTACCCCTCGCTGGTCGAGCATCTAGCCGTTCGTCTCACGGGAAGACGGCGACACGCCCGGTGACCCGGGCGTGTCGCTCCTTGAGTGACGAAGCGTTGAAGTGTTACGGCGCCTCGACGAACTGGATCTCATCCAACTCGCCGGGTGCGTACTTCGCGACGATGCCGAGGATCCAATCGATGACGGCATCGGTGTCGGTACGGAACGCGAACCCGGTCCCGCCGCAGGTCTGACGGTTGAAGCCGAAGAGCCACGAGTTGACACCGACGATCACGTTGGAGGTGTACCCGCCATAGAAGGTCGGGCCGCCGGAGTCGCCGAAGCACGTTCCACCGCGACCGCCGCCGGGTGCCGAGCTCAACTGAAGGTTGAAGCCCGACGTGTTTGAGCTCCTATTCAGATTGGCGGCCTGTGTCACCGCCATCAGCCGCGAACGGAACGAGACTGCTTGCGCCGGGTTCGATTTGGTCAGGCCGTACCCCGCGACCGTGAAGGTGGCGTCCTTGAACTCGCCCGAGCTGAGCGAGTCGAGGAAGCCGGCCTCGGCCAGCTGCCCGTACTCAGGAAGCTCGACGGCCTGGTCTTCCGGCAGGATGATCAGCCCGACGTCGTGGATGTTCGGGAAGCCCGCGAAGTTGTCGAACCCGAAATCGAAGAGCAACGTCGCCTCGACGCAGAGTGGGTCTCCCTCAATGCAGTAATCGGGGTACCCGGTCGTCGGGTCGAGCTGCGTCTCCGGGTCGTATTCGGCGCCAGCATCCTGATGGAACCAGATCCGCGCCATTACGGGCGACTCCTCGGCGTCCTGATCGGTGCAGTGGCCGGCGGTCAGGAACACGCGATCGGTCAGAAGCGAACCGGAGCACCTCCACATGAACTCACCATCGGCGTCATAGAACGCCACAAGTCCGACGTACGGGTGCTCGTTGTCCGCAACAAAGTTGCCTGTGACCGCGCTTCCGGGCGCTACCGCGATGGTCAAAGTGCCAAGCAGCGCAGCAACGAGCATGAGCAGCTTGCGCATGAACCCCTCCTCTCGCTCATCAGATTGATAGACGAACGGATACGAGGTATCCATTGCGGCGGTTACTCAAACCAAAGCGTGCTGCTTGGAAGCGCACGCTTCCCGCAGACGGAGCTCCCTGCGGTCAGGCCACCACCGTGCTGCGGTAGGTGGGCAGATCGGCAGGTGAGCCGTCCGTGCGTTGGAGCCTGAAGCTGTAGGTCATCCGGTCCTCCTTCCGGACCGAACAGGCTCCGCGGACTTACACGCCCGCGCACGTGTTGGGGCGACGTACTCCGCAGAAGCCGCAGGCACCGCACACGCCGCAGCTGCGAACTCCGAAGCACCTCGCCCCACTGACGAAACGGGGCACCCCGCCGATTGGTTACGCGGGCTGCGAAGTCCCAAAATGCGTTCGGGGCCGATCGCTTCTCACATCACTCGCGCGAGACTTGCCGTGACGAGCCTGACCAGCTCAGTGCGGTGGAGCTCGGTGCGGTGATGCACCTCGAAACCGGGTCGTGGAGGCAGGCGGCGGGACTGGTCCGCTGACAGGACAAACCGTGACCGGACGATTTACACCGGGCCGGAGCATCGGGCGTGTAATCGCGCCACGGCTTCGCGGCGCCGGCGTACGTCGCGCGGCTGGTGAAGCCGCGGCTTCTCCTTGTGGGCGTCGCCCGTCCAGTTACCGCGCGAGTCGATAGACCCGCCCGAAGTCAACCGAGACGGCGTGGAGCTCACCACGTGCGTCCTGGCCGAACGACGCGAGGCCGTGAACCGTGAGCGGCTCGCGGCGGAATGAGGTGGGGCGGCCGCCGTTGAGCCGGACGCTCCAGATGCGGCCCGAGCAGTAGTCGCCGAAGACGTAGCGGCCGCGGAGCGCGCGGATCGACCCTCGGTAGACGAGCCCGCCCACGACCGAGCAGTTGCCCTTCATGTTCGTCGCATACGTCCGGAGCGGCCAGGCAAGCTCGCCGGACGAATCGAGGGGCCCGGCCTGCGGACGGGGACGCCGTCCTTCGTAGACGCTCCAGCCGAAGTTCACGGGGCGCCCGGTTCCAAGACGGAGATAATCGATCTCTTCGGTCGACCTCCAACCGACATCGCCGATCACGAGGGCGTTTTGGCCAGGATCCACCGCGAACCGCCACGGGTTACGGAGGCCGTAGGCGACGATCTCGGGCGTTGGGCTCGGCTGGGAGACATCGAGCGCGAAGATCTTGCCGAGCAGGACGCGCAGGTTCTGCGCGTTGCCGTGGGGGTCCGGCAACAGTCGCGGCGGCTCGCTGATGTAGCCGCCGTCTCCGACGCTCACGTACAGCCTCCCGTCCGGCCCGAACGCGAGCTGCCCGCCATTGTGGTAAGAGCTGTCCGCGTGGGGGATTCGAACGAGCAGTCGTTCGGAATCGCCCGCGACACGTGCTCCTGCACTCCTGTGCTCGACGACGAGGACAGCGCCCGACCGGTCGGTGTAACAGACGTAGAGGAGACGGTTGGACGCGAACGAGGGGTGGAACGCCACGGAGAACATTCCTCGCTCGCCGTCGGTGCTCACGCGCCGGCGCAGATCCAGGAACGCCTGCCGCTGCAGTCGCCCACGCGAGTAGACCCTGATCCGACCGTTCCGCTGGACGACGTAGATGACGCCTCGCGAGCCGGGAGGTGCCGCGACATGAATCGCACCCGGGATCCGCGGAGGAAGCCGGCGGAAGCGATAGGGCGGGTTCTGTGCTTGCGGCTCGGCGCCAGCTGCGGGACGATCGGCGATGTCATTGCCGGCGCCCTCCGCGGCGGCGACATCGGCCGAAGTGGGTAGCGAGGTGACGACGATCGCACACGCCGCGAGAGCAACGGCGGCGCCAAGAGCGGTGCGGCGATTCACGCGTCCGGTGCGCTCGGCGCGCTCGATCGGACCTTGGGATCCAGCAGGCATTGCTTCGGTAGGTAGAGGATGAGCTTCCCCGGCCTGAACTGGAGAGACGACCGCCGGGGCGGCTCACCGAGGCTGTCACCGCATGCGGTCGTGGTCGGCACGAGTTCTTCAGGGCTCGCGGCCGAGTACAGCCGGAGTTCGATCTGCTTCGCGTAAGCCACCGGCTCGCCCACCCGGAACCCACGCTCGCCGAGGCAAGCCCGGAACTTTCCCGCCCATGTGACGAGACGTTGAGACTCGGCCTCAGAGAGGAGGTAGCGGTTGTCGCCCTGCGCTCCCGAGGGCCGACGGGTCGAAGGGGGGCTGCTCACCGTTGACCGCGGAGGGCGCTCGGTTTCCGCACTCGGCGTCGACGCTCGAGCAAAGACGAGCGTTGCGAAAGTTCCGACCAGAGCGGCCGCGAGCAGAGCCGCCCCGAAGCCGACCTTCCTGCGCGCCGACATCGATAGCTATACGCCCGCGGCTCGGTTCAGGTTCCAGCGGTTCACATAACGACCGGAACCCTTCCCCCCTTCGAGCTTCACGCACCGAACGGCCTTAGTCGTGGGTACTTGTCTTTGGGCCGGTTCTAGCTGGCGGCTTCCTCTACGGCGCAGATGAGGCGTCGATGGACCTAACTTCAAGGCTTCAGCCCACCGATGTGTCGTCCACGTCAGTTGGGGCGCTCGGACACTCCCCACGTTGGAACCGCCCCCACAGAGAGCTGGTTGCCCGCCGGAGATGGAGCCGCTTGCGGCCGGCGGCTCCATCCTGCCCGATCACCCTGTACGCCCTGGCTTAAGCGGCCGCGCGAATGCGGGCCTGCTCGACCTGCTCTTCTGGCGTTGCTTCGAGGTCCTGAAGGACTTTTCCGAGCAGAAAGAACGTGGGTGGCCACAGACCTACAAATATGGCCAGCCGCTGGGCCTTCGCCTTCCCATACCTGTCGGAAACCGCCGCCGATCTTCCCCAGAGCGAGAGGCTGCCCGCGATCGAGGCAGCGCCCAAGCTATGCAGCAGCGTGCTGGTCAGCCCCAGCCGCTTCAGTAGTAGCGCAATCTTCATCCTCTTCTCCTTTGTCGTTCCGCTTGCAGTACCGCGCTGGCGCATCCCCGCACTACGCCGCCGAACCCATCCTCGAGATCCAAGCGATACCCCGGCCGACGCCGGGCAAACGAGCAGCACGCTCAGATGTGTGAGACCTAACAGAAGCCCAACCATGCGCTCGCAACTAGCTCGCGAAGTGCCGTTCGGCCCCGTTCGCCGCGAGGAGCGGCGGGGTGTACGGGAAGGCCCACGCGTTGACCTCCCCTGGAGTTGACGGTTTGCTCGCCTCCAGCCTGGGTACGAGTGGTCCGCCCAGTTCTGCGGGAGAAGAGAGGAGTTTTGCGATGGGTGAGCGGATGGAAGACGTCGCCGAGCGGACAATCGCCGTCCACGATGAGTCGAAGTGGGCTCCGTTGACGACCGAGTTCTGGGCGATGGTCGTGCTTGTGGCGGCGATTCTGATCGCCGCAGCAATCTCGGACTCGTTGAACGACATTCGAGCGTGGACCCTCGTCGCCGGTGTGGGAGCGGCGTACATCCTCAGTCGCGGGATCGCGAAGGCTGGCACTGATCATTCGCCGAGGACGACGGCAGGTCGGCGGCGTCGTAGCTAACACGTTTGGAAACAAGGCGGGAGCGAACGGCCGTCGCGCTCCCGTCGTCAGGAGTGCGGCGCAAGAGATCAACGTCTTAGCAACCAGCAGAGCTCGTTCGCTGGAGTAGCCCAAAGTGCACTAAACAGGATTCAGCAAGCGAGTTGGCCGCCGCAGGACTGCTCCCTCACGCTCATAACGACAGTAGTCGCGATTTCACCTTCGGCGCCCCAACCACGAAGCCCCCCGGGCGTCGAAATGACCAGAGCGAAGGAGGTATCTGGTGATCCGGGGAATCCACCAAGTTGTGCTCGAGGTCGACGACCAGAATCGGGCGTTGAGCTTTTGGACGGAGGCGCTGCGGTTCGAGCTTGTTCAAGACGTCCCCTATGGCGACGAACGATGGCTCGAGGTGCGGACGCCGGACCGGGCAGCGACGATCGTCCTGACCCTCCGCAACGGCCCGCCGCCGACTGCTCCGGCAGAACTGCCGACCTCGAACCTCATGTTCTACTGCGACGACCTCGCGGCGACCTACGAAGAGCTCAAGGCTCGCGGAGTCGAGTTTCCACAGCCGCCGGTCGAGCAGCCGTTCGGATGGTGGTCGATGTTCCAGGACACGGAGGGCAACCGCTTCGCCCTTACCCCCGGCGAGCCCTCGTAACCGCGCCGTCATCAGCGCAGCGGCCTCGTTGTGTCGAGAGGGCGCTAAGTACGCTCTATCACGTGGCTCGGTGGCGGCGCTAGCGTTGCGGGCAATGTCGACCGTGCCTGAATACAGCTCGCACCTCGCTCGAACTACGTGTCCGGAGTGCGGCGGGCGGGCGTGGACGCAGCCGTCAGACGCGAAAGGTGGATAGCTCGCGCGAGAGAACGAGCGCGGCTGGACGGCGGCTCACCGTCGACGACGAAGTAGCTGTCTACTGCCCGGAATGCGACGAACGGGAGTTCGGCCTCGCCTGACTTTTACAGAATTCTTACGGCCGCTGCCCTGCCTGTAGGCGACACTCTCCCGCCTGCGCCCTATGAGGGGCACCGTTGCTGAGAATCGTCGTCTGCGGCCTTCGTAGAATGAAAAAGCAAGGGGGGAGTCGAGAGCAATGACACGGTTTTCAAGGTCCAGCTGGCGTCGAAAAAGCGCGATCGGCGCGGGCACTGCTCTCGCCGTGGGCGCACTTGCTTCGATCGCAGCGGCGGTCTCAACTTCGGGTGCACCCGCTGCGGCGTCCCAGTACGCCGACAAGGTGACGATTTGTCACCACACGCACTCGCAGAAGCACCCGTTCGTGACCATCACCGTCTCGCGGAATGCGCTTCCGGCTCATCTGCGCCACGGCGACATGATCGGTTCATGCGCGGCTGCCTCGATCGTCGGGAATGCGCCCTCGCACGGAAAGAGCGGCCAGCACCGAAAGAAGACCGAGAAGGCCAAGACGTCCGCTGGAATCCCACGCGGTGACGGCGGAACCGCCCCGGGCAAAAGTGAGAGTTCGTCCGGGCACGTCGGAAGCACAGCTGGCCACCCAGGGACTGCGCCCGGCCGCAGCGGCAACGCCCCCGGCCAGGCCGTGAGCTCACCGGGCCACTCCGGAACACCACCTGCCCAGAGCGGCAACTCGCCCGGCCACAACGGCAGCGCCCCCGGCCACAACGGCAGCGCCCCCGGCCACAGCGGCACGGCCCCGGGTCACAGCGGCACGGCCCCGGGTCACAGCGGGACTTCGCCAGGCCAGGCTGCGAATCCGCCCGGGAATTCTGGAAACGCGCCCGGCCACGGCGGGACTCCGCCCGGCCAGGGCAAGAAGTAGGCGGGAGGCCCCCGCTTAGCGGTGGCCTCCGTTCCTCCGAGGCCTAAGACACGCTCAGTGACCGACTTCGGTCTCACCCGATAGATGGGAGGACCGAATGAAGCATTCACCTTCAGGCTCGAGCTCGAGGACGGGACAGCCGCGGACCCGCCGACTTTTCGCAGCTACGCCGGGCACGTCGCGAAACGCCGGCGACACGATCCCGCTGGGCAGCAAACGCGCTCTACGGGTTCTCGACAAGCGCGTTGATAACTGGACGATGACCCTGTGCCGGTGCCGGTGATCGAGGCGGACTAGTTGAACGAGTGCGCACCCAGCGGAGACGCAACGAGCGGGAGCTCTAGAACGCTGATGTCGCCCGCCCACGAGGGCTCATCACTTAGAACAGCGCGGAGAGCTTTCTCAGCGGCTCGGCGGCTGCCATAGATCTCGATCAGTTGTCCGAGCGGTCGCTTTGACGCGAGCCGTCTGTCCGCAAGCCCATACAGGATCACGTTTGCGATCATCCCACCGACTAAGCCGGTTCGAGTGCAACTGGGATCTGGTGAGAGGACACTCGCCCAGGCGAGCGTCGGGCTCTGCGATCATTCTCCGAATGGTCGGCCTGCGTTGGGATGGGGACGAGCGCGGCGAAGGCGTCGCTGATGCGACCGGGTTGGTGGCCGGCGTCTTCGAGTTGGTCGACGCGATGCGGAGCCCGAGTTGGGTGGCCGAAGAACCCGGAGTTCATCTCCTCCCTCATATCGAGCGGGCATGCCGGACGCTGCTGCTTGAGGTCGAGGACGCTCGGTTGTCTGCTGACGGATCGTTCGATGTCCGCCTTTCCTGGACGGGGCAGGGGTGGCGGGTCGGGGAGATCCGCGCGGCGGTCTTCGCACTCGTGGGCAGTTTTGCCGAGATCGCGACGTACGTCAGGCAGCGTCGGGTAACAACTGAGAACAGGGATCAGACGCTCCTCTTCGAGATCGTCACCGGCATCCTCGACGACGGAGACAACGTGTTTGCCCCGCACGGGCACACGGTGCAGATCAGCGTGTCGCCGGCTCCGTAGCCGCGGTCAAGCGTCGGCGCTCAGGGGACATTCCTGAACACTGGCGCACGTCGCGGGTATCTCCTCGGGGACGCTCCGTCGTTTACGCTCCCGCGGTCCTGGTCAGCGCGCCGTCAACGAGGGGATCATCACTCCATGCCTAACACCGCTGCCGAGGCGATCCAGGTCGGGGCTCTCGCCGTCCGTTTT
>DATFOC010000020.1:0-26390 GCA_035265935.1 Gaiellaceae bacterium | reverse complement strand
GCATCGCACCCTGGCAACGAGCGCTTTCCCGCCAACCCTCCTAGGCGCTCAGCTTCTCGCGCAGGAGCTGGTTGACGACCTTCGGGTCGGCCTTGCCCTGCGTCTCGCGCATGACCTGGCCGACGAAGAAGCCGAGCAGGCCCTCCTTCCCACCGCGGTAGGACTCGACCTGGCCCGGGTTCGCCTCCAGGATCCGGTCGATGATCGGCTCGAGCTCGAGGGTGTCTGCGACCAGCCCATCGCCGAGGTACGCCTCGGCCGTGAAGCTCGGGTCACCGCTCTTCCCGAGCGCCTCGAGAAACCGATCGCGCGGGATGCGCGACCGCGCTTCGATCAGGTTGCCGAGCTCGTCCGCGTCGACCGCTCCCGGGTCGACGCCCGATGCCGCGAACTGATTCATCAGCACGTTTGCGACCGCCCGCCGATCCCCCGGCACCCGCTCGTAGAGCGAGTCCCGGCCGCTCGTGACGAGGTCCGCGGCGGTGGCGTGATCGAGCTCCTCGGCGAGACGGTGGATCCGGGCGCCCGGAAGCTCCGGGAGCTCGCTGCGGGCGCGCTCGACGAGCTCCGCCGGTGGCTCGATCGGGACCAGGTCGGGCTCGGGGAAGTAGCGGTAGTCCTGCGCCTCCTCCTTCGAGCGGAGCGGCGGGGCGGACTCCTTACCCGGGTCGAAGTGCAGGGTCTCCTGTTCGACCTCGCCGCCGGATTCGTAGACCCCGATCTGGCGCTCAACCTCGCGCTCGATCGCCCGCGCGGCGAACGCGAACGAGTTCAGGTTCTTCAGCTCGGCGCGAGTTCGAAGCTCGTCGGAACCCTCCGGACGAACGGAAACATTGACGTCGAACCGGAGCGACCCCTTCTCCATCTCCGCATCGGAGATCCCGAGCTCGACGACGGTCTGACGGAGGAGCTGGAGAAATCGACGCGCCTCTTCCGCGGAGCGGAGGTCCGGCCGCGTGACGATCTCGACCAGCGGCGTACCGGCCCGATTGAAGTCGACGAGCGTCGCGCTCGCTCCGGAGATGCGGCCCTCTGCGGTTCCGAGGTGGACGTTCTTGGCCGCGTCCTCTTCGAGGTGGGCGCGGACGATCCCGACCTCGGTGTCGCTCTCGCCGGGAACGACCAGCTTGCCGTCCAGGCAGAGCGGCTCGTCGTATTGGGAGATCTGGTACGCCTTCGGGTTGTCCGGATAGAAGTAGTTCTTGCGGTGGAAGATCGCGCGCTCGGCGATCCGGCAGTCGAGCGCGAGGCCCAGCTTGATTGTCCACTCGACCGCCTTCGCGTTCGGCACCGGCAGGGAGCCGGGGTAGGCAAGGCATACAGGGCAGGTTCGCGTGTTCTCCGGCTCCGAGTACGCGACCCCGCAGCGGCAGAACATCTTCGTCCGCGTCTTCAGGTGGATGTGGATCTCGAGCCCGATCACTGGTTCCCACGTCACTGGAGCCTCCCCGGAACGAAGTCGAAGCCGATCGCCCGCTCCAGCGCATGGCCGGTACGGAAGAGCAGGTTCTCGGAGAACTGCGGGCCGATCAGCTGGAAGCCGACCGGGAGGCGGTCGGAAAGTCCGCACGGGATCGAAAGCCCCGGCAGGCCGGCCATGTTCGACGGGATCGTGAGCACATCCGACAAGTACATCGCGAGCGGGTTCTCGGCCTTCTCGCCGAGCTTGAACGCGACCGTCGGCGAGGTTGGGCTTACGAGGACGTCGAACTGTTCGAACGCGGCGGCGTGCTCCTGCGCGATCACGGTGCGCACCCGCTGTGCCTGGCCGTAGTAGGCGTCGTAGTAGCCGGCCGAGAGTGCATAGGCGCCGAGCATGATCCGCCGCTTCGGCTCGTCTCCCAAACCGGCGTCGCGCGTCTTCTCGTACATCTCGCGGACGTTCGCGCCATCGACCCGTAGCCCGTAGCGGGCACCGTCGTACCGGGCCAGGTTCGATGAAGCCTCGGCGGGAGCGACGAGGTAGTAGCAGGCGAGGCCGTACTCGACCGAGCGCGGGAGGCTCGTCTCCCCCACCTCGGCGCCGAGCTCTCGGCAAAGCTCGATCGTCCGGTCGACCGCGCCCTTGACGCCCGGCTCGATCCCCTCAGCCTCGTTCAGCTCGCGCGGGACGCCGACGCGGACGCCGTTCAGGTCCTCGCGCTCCGGGATCTCGACCGGCTCGGGCAGGTCGACGGTCGTCGTGTCGCAAGGATCCCGGCCGGCGACGATCCGGTAGAGGAGCGCGTTGTCACGGACCGTCTTCGTCATCGGGCCGATCTGGTCGAGGCTCGACGCGAACGCAACGATCCCGTAGCGCGAAACGGTTCCGTACGTCGGGCGTAGGCCGACGATCCCGCAGAGCGATGCGGGCTGCTTCACGGAGCCGCCGGTATCGGAGCCGAGCGCCCAGGGTGCGAGGCCGGCGGCGACCGCCGCGGCCGACCCGCCGGACGAACCGCCTGGAACGCGCTCGGGGTCCCACGGGTTGCGCGTCGGGCCGAACCCGGAGTTCTCGGTCGACGAGCCCATGGCGAACTCGTCCATGTTCGTCTTGCCGAGCAGCGGGAGGCCGGCCTCGCGGCAGCGCGCTGCCACGGTCGAGTCGAAGACAGGGACGTAGCCGGAGAGGATCTTCGACCCCGCTGTCGTCTCAACGCCCTTTGACGAGATCAGGTCCTTGAACGCGATCGGAACCCCGGCTCCATCGGCCTCGTCCACCGTGCGCAGGTACGAATGAAGCTCGCCGTCCCGCTCACGGATCGCGTCCAGGTAGGCAGCGTGCAGGTCGGCGCCGGACGCCTCGCCGCGCTCGACGACCCCCATGGCCTCCTCCGCAGTAAGGCGAAGAGTGTCGATCATGCGGGCGGCACCTTGAAGAAGCCTCCATGCCGATCGGGGGCGTTCGCGAGCGCCTCGTCGAGGGGAAGCGACGGCCGGGGCTCGTCCTCGGCCCACACGTTGACGAGGTCGAGGGGATGCGCGGTCGGCTCGACTTCGGAGAGGTCGAGCTCGGACACCTTCGCAACCGCCTCGAGGATCGCGCTCAGCTGCTCCGTGAACTTGTCGATCTCGTCGTCAGTGAGCTCGAGCCGCGCCAGCCGCGCCACGTGGAGGACTTCGTCGCGTGTGATTGCCATCAGACCGATCCTTCCAAAAAGAAAGGCGGGCCTCTCGGCCCGCCTTTGAGTACGAAACGAGAGAGTGCCTAGACCGGCATGACGTTCGACGCCTGCAGGCCCTTATCGCCCTGCACGACCTCGAACTGAACCTTCTGGCCCTCAGTCAGCGAGCGGTAGCCCTCCGACTGGATCGCCGAGTGATGGACGAAGACGTCGTCGCCGTCCTCACGCTCGATGAATCCGTAACCCTTCTCGTTCGAAAACCACTTAACGGTGCCCTCAGGCAATCGTTCCTCCTTCAACTACGAACGACGGCCCGGGCACCGAGCCGCCGAACAACTACACCAACGGGCGGAACCCTAGCACCGCCTCCGACGAACGGCATCGACCGTGTTTCGAAGTAGTGAAGCGATCGTCATCGGCCCGACGCCCCCCGGAACCGGGGTGATCAGGCTGGCGACCTCGGCGGCGGCCGGATCGACGTCGCCCCGCAGGCCGGCGTCCGTGCGGTTCATGCCGACGTCCACGACGGTCGAGCCCGGCTTGACCATGTCCGCGGTCACCACATCCACCCGGCCGACGGCGACGACGAGGACGTCCGCCTCGCGCGTGTGCGAACCGAGATCGGCGGTGCGCGAGTGGGTCGTCGTCACGGTCGCGTTGGCGGCGAGGAGCAGCATCGACATGGGCTTTCCGACGATCAGGCTCCTGCCCACGACCACTGCACGTGCGCCTTCGAGCGTCACGTCGTACTCCTGCAGGAGCCGCATGATCCCGACCGGCGTCGCCGGCACGAACCGCGGTTCGCCCATGTAGAGGCGAGCGGCGTTCTCCGGATGGAAGCCGTCGACGTCTTTCGCAGGGTCGAGCCGGCGGACGGCGGCCTCCTCGTCGAGGTGCTCCGGCAAGGGCGACTGGACGAGGATCCCGTCGACCCCGTCGTCCGCGTTCAGCTCCCCAACGAGCCGCTCGAGCTCTTCCTGCGGCGTGTCAGCCGGCAGCCGATGGTCGATCGAGCGCATGCCGACTTCCTGCGCCGCGTCGTGCTTGCGGCGGATGTAGATGTCCGACGCCGGGTCGTCTCCGACCAGGACCGTCGCGAGGCCGACCTCGCCGAGCTGGCGCACTTCCACGGCGATCTCGGCGCGAAGCCGCTCCGCCAGTCCCTTTCCGTCCATGAGTCGTGCTGCCACGGCGGCGAGGTTAACCTGCGGCCGTGGAGCTTCGCCGCTGGCCGCGGAAAAACGACCCGGCCTCGATCGAGGCGCGGCAGGAGGCGCTGGACGGCCGCGTCGACCCCGAGGTCTTCGGCCAGGACCTGACTCCGTGGGCAAATGCGCAGGAGGCACTGACCGGCGTGTCGGTGATCCCGACCGCAGTGATCGGGCCCCTCACGATCTCGCTCGGCGAGTACGAGCTGACCGAGCCCGAGGGCACCGTCGTCGAACGTGGGCGCACGACCGAGGACGTCTTCGTGCCTCTGGCTCACACCGAGGGGTCGATGTCGGACTCGCTCTTCCGAGGGGCGAGAGCCGCCGGGGAGTCGGGCGGCTTCCGAACGTACGTGCTCCGGGACAGAATCACCCGAGCATCCTGCTTCGTTTGCAAGTCTGCGGGCGAAGCCCTGGCCCTGGCGACCTGGATCGAGGGCGAGGTCGACGCGATGGGAACCTGGATCGCGGAGCTGGACGACCCCTCCGTCTCGCGCCACGCGAAGCTCCGCGAGGTGAAGACGCACGTCGTCGGCCCGATGTGCCACGTCCTCTGGCGGTGGACGACCGGCGACGCGGTCGGCGCGAACATGATGACCCGCAACTCGTACTTCCTGAACATGGGCTACGTGATGGAGCGTGCGCCCGTGAAGCCGGAGCGCGCGCTGCTCGAGGCGAACATGGGCGGCGACAAGAAACCCTCGCATGAGTACTTCCAGGGCGGCCACGGAAAGACGGTCATCGCGGAGACGACGCTGACCGAGGACGCGATCCGCCGCGTGCTCCGCACGACGGTCGACGATCTGCTCGAGCTGTCCTGGGCCGGTACCCATGGCGCCGTCGCGTCCGGGATGCAGTCCGTGGCGTTCACTCCGGCGACGGCGATCGCCGCCATCTTCGCCGCGACCGGACAGGACCTCGGGATGGTCGGGACGAGCTCCATGTGCCACGGCACCGGGCGCCGTGTTGAGGACGGTCTGCACGTCTCGCTGCGCCTGCCCGGGCTCGAGGTCAGCACCGTCGGCGGCGGCACCACTCTCCCCTACGCCCGCTCCTGGCTGGGTCTGATGGATTGCGCCGGCCCGGAAAAGGTCTACCGCTTCGCCCAGATCGTCGCGGCGGCGACGCTGGCGCTGGAGATCTCCGCTTCGGCCGCGATGGCCACCGCCGGATCGGCCAACTTCTTCAAGGCGCACTTCGAGCGCGGCGGGCTCCGCTGAGCTGAACATTCCGCCTCACCACGACCGCTCGTGCTGGGGCTGCGGCGACAACCCGACGGGAATCCACCTCCCGAGCCCCGAACGCGAGGGTGCGCGGACGTACGAGGCGCGGTTCTCGTTCGGCGAGCAGCACCAGGCGGGGCCAGGGTTCGTCCACGGGGGGCTCGTCGCTGCCGCGCTCGACGAGGCGGCGGGCCTGCTCGCGACCTGGTACCGCTTTCCCTCGGTGACCACGAAGCTGGCCGTCCGCTATCGACGACCGGCGCACATCAACCGCGGGCTGACGATCCGGGCCGGGCTCGTCGCGGACGACGGCCGGCGCATCGACATCGAGGCCGAGCTGTTGGACGGCGAGCAGTCACTCGCGCATGCCAAAGGAACCTGGGCCCACGTCCCGCTCGAGCATTTCCTCCAGACCCCGGAGGGACGCGCCGCAGGCGAGGCATGGCGAGCGAGGCTCCAGGGCTCGCCTTGACGCGGCAAGGCCCTTGCACCTACCCTGAGGCGTCCGGCCCGCGACGAAAGGAGGCGCCTTGACAACTGAGCTTGATCGCCTCTTCACTCGCAGGGCCTGCATGAACTAGCTCAGCTCCGGTCCTGCGAGAGCCTTTTTCGTCCTTGCAGGAAAGGAGACAGCTTGCAGTTCCCACGACTCGCGCAGCTCGGCTGGAACGACGAGCTCGCGGCGGAATT
The DNA here is from genome assembly GCA_035265935.1 of Gaiellaceae bacterium. Taxonomy (GTDB): domain Bacteria; phylum Actinomycetota; class Thermoleophilia; order Gaiellales; family Gaiellaceae; genus JACDAN01. The sequence goes on along the minus strand of DATFOC010000020.1, from coordinate 20,165 downwards.
CAGTTCACACGACGGCCTTGAACCCGGCCGCGTTGCGGTCCAGCACCGCGGCGCCTGGGAGGTCGCGACTGAGGCGGACGACGTCCTGGTGGAGATCACCGGGCGGCTTCGCCATGCAGCCGAGCCTGGAGAGCTTCCGGTCGTCGGCGACTGGGTCGGCCTCCGCGAGCGGCAGATCGACGTCGTCCTGCCGCGCCGGAGCAAGTTCTCGCGCAAGACGCCATTCACCGAGGTGTCCGAGCAGGTGCTCGTGGCGAACGTGGATGTGGCCTTCCTCGTGATGGGCCTCGACGAGCGGGACTTCAGCATCCGCCGGCTCGAGCGCTACCTCGCCACCGCCTGGGAAGGCGGCGCGACGCCGGTCATCGTTCTCAACAAGGCGGACCTCGCGACCGACCTCGACAGCGCTGTCGCCGAGACCGAGTCGGTCGCGTTCGGCGTGCCCGTCCACGTGGCCACGGCGGTGGCCGCGGAGGGCGTCGACGTGCTCCTCCCCTATCTCGCCGGAGCGAAGACCGGCGTGCTGCTTGGCTCATCCGGCGTGGGCAAGTCCACGCTGATCAACGCTTTGCTCGGCGACGGACGGCTCCAGACCGGCGAGGTCAGGTCAGACGGCCGCGGCCGCCACACCACCAGCCACCGCGAGCTGCTCGTCCTGCCCGAGGGCGGCGTCCTCATCGACACGCCGGGGCTGCGCGAGCTCCAGCTCTGGGAGACCGACGGCGGCCTCGACAAGGCGTTCGCCGACATCGCCGAGCTGGTGACCGAGTGCAAGTTCTCGGACTGCGCGCACGACACCGAGCCCGGCTGCGCCGTCCGCGAAGCGCTCGCCGACGGCACGCTGCCCGCAGACCGGTGGGAGAGCTACCTCAAGCTCCAGCGCGAGCTGGCGCACCTCGAGCGCAAGCTCGACCCGCGGTTGCGCGCGGAGGAGCGGAAGAAGTGGGCCGCGATCTCGAAGTCCCAGCGTGAGCGGATGAAGGTCACCAACAGCAAGAAGCGTTGAGCTAGACGGACGCCGCCTCCACAGCCGTACGCCGCAGGCGGCGGACTTCGTCGACCAACAACACGAGCGCGGTTGCCCCGATGATCACAAGCGCCGATGCAACGAGCGTCTCGGCCGTGCCCATCGTGTCCGCCACCGGACCCGCCACGGCGGCGCCCAGCGGAATGACGACGTAGGACCCCAGGGCGTCGTAGGAGTAGACGCGCGAGAGCTGCTCCGAAGAGATCTCCTGCTGCATCGTCACGTCCCAGAGCACGCCGAAGAGCTCTACCCCCACGCCTGAGACGAAGGCCGCCGCAGCGATGACCATGACCGGTGCAGGCGGGGCGAGCAGCAGGATCGGCAGGGCGGTCGGGAAGATCGCCAGCGTCGCGACGAGGAGCATCCGCGAAGGGCGGTACCGCAGGGTGACGACGCCTCCGAACACGAACCCCGCCGCCTGCGCCGCAACGATGAAGCCCCAGGCGGCCGCACCGCCGAGCTCGTCTTCGGCAACGATGGGCCCGAGCACCGACCAGACGCCGACGATCGCCGCGTTGACGAAGGCGAACTGGACGACGATGCCCCAGAGCCACGACCGCGAGCGGAAAGCGTCCCAGCCCTCCCGCAGCTCGCGTAAGAAGTCGCGATCGGGCAGCGTCACGTCGCGTGGGATCCGGAGCGCGAGGAGGAGCGCCGCGCCGGCGAAGTAGGTGGCCGAGTCGAATGCCAGCGACCAGCCCGACCCGATCGTGGCGACGAGGATGCCTCCTGCGGCCGCGCCGAAGATCAGCGTCCCGTTGCGGGAGAGGCGAAGCAGCGCGTTCGCTTCCTGGAGCAGCCGCGTGCTGACCGTTTGCGGGACGATTCCCTGGGCCGCCGGGAAGAAGAACGCGGTCGCCGTGCCGCGCACCAGCTGCAGTGCGACCAGGTGCCAGATCTCCGCAGCGCCGGTGAGCACGAGCAACGCGATCGCCGCCTGCGCCGCCCCGGCGATCGAGTCGGACACAACCATCACGTGGTGGCGGGGGAGTCGGTCGGCCCAGATCCCTCCGACGAGGATGAAGACGACCTGCGGCAGGGTACTGGCGGCGGCGACGAGCCCGAGATCCGTCGCGGAGCCGCCGATGTCCAGCACGGCGAAGGCGAGCGCGATCGGCGCGAAAGCGGACCCGAAGAGGGACACCGTTCGCCCGAGGAAGAGCAGCCGGAAGTCCCGCTCGGCGAGCGGGCTCAGGGCAGCGCTCAGCACCGGCCTACGCTACATCGGGCGCCGAGGCGCGCTACTCGTACTGCAGCGCCTCGAGGACGTTGAGCCTCGAGGCGCGACGCGCCGGGAAGATCGCGGCCACGATCCCGACGAAGACCGCCGCGATCGCGAAGACAATCAGCTGTACGACGGGAAGCGTGAAGTCGATGAAGTCCACGCGCGCCACGAGCAAGCCCCCGAGGACGACGCCGAGGACGATCCCGAGCGCGCCGCCGATCATTGACGTGATCACGCTCTCGTGACGGATCATCCGGCGCACCTGCCGCCGGGTCATTCCGATCGCCCGGAGCATCCCGATCTCACGCGTTCGCTCGAAAACTGTGAGCACGAGCGTGTTGACGATGCCGAACAAGCTGACGAGAACCGACAGCGCGAGCAGGACATAGAGGATGTTCAGCACGGAGCTCAGGCCGGAGATCTGGTTGTCGATGAACTCGCTCCGCGTCGCCACCTTCGCGTTCGGGAACTCCGTCAGGCGTCGTTCGAGGGCGGCCCGGTTGGCGTCGGTCTGGCCACCTTCCATGATCACGAAGGAGTAGAGGTTGCGAGGCTGCTCGTTGAAGCGGTCCCACGTCTGCGCGGAGATGGTGACCGGGCCGAACGGTGACCCCCCGGTGGGTGGCTCGAAGATGCCCCTGACCACGAACCGCTTCCGGTCGCCGTTCGCGAATGTCAGCTCGACGGGTGAGCCGATCGCCAGGTCCTGGTCGTCCGCAAAGCCCTCTGTCACGAATGAGCCGTCGTCGCCCAGCTGCGCTAGCACGGCGTCCGACCCCTCCTTCCAATCGATCGAGAAGATCCGGCTCGTCGGCGGGTCGACCGCGGTGGCATTGAACGTGTCGCCGAAGGCCCGCGCCTCCCCTGCCCGGACGTTGCCGACGAAGTCCACGCCCTGCGCCGTGCTCGCCGCCTGACCCACGCTGACCGGAAGCGGCGAGAAGTTGTTCTGGGCCGTCACCGCGTAGTCGGCGTCCTTCCAGAGCTCGTCGACGGCATCCCGGAAAGTCGAGACGATGCCGGCGGCGAGCACGGAGACGAGCGTGACGAGCGCCAGGCCGATCATGAGCGCCGCCGCCGTCGAGGCGGTTCGCTGGGGATTGCGTCGGGCGTTGTCGCGCGCGAGCAAGCCGGCCACGCCGCCGATTCGTGCCCCCGGCCAGCCCAGCCACGCCGCAAGTGGCCTGACCAGGCGCTCCGCGAGCAGCGCGACACCGAGGAAGATGAGGAGCGCCCCGACTCCCATCCAGACGAGCAGCGCGGTCGTGCTCAACCCCGGGCCGAAGAGGCCCCAGGAGAGCGCGGCGAACCCCGCGAGCGTGAGCAGGATCGAGCCCGGGACCCGGAAGCGGGCGAAGCGAGACTGCGGCAGCGATGCGCCTTCGCGCACCGCTGCGATCGGCGGCACCCGTGTCGCGCGGAACGCCGGCCGGATGCTCGCCACGACCGTGACGATGATTCCCGCAGCCAGTGCGATCACGACCGCGGTCGGCTCCAGGATCAGCCCGCTGTTCGGGAGCGTGAACCCGACGAGGTCGAAGAGCCAGAACAACGCCTTCGCGAGCCCCACGCCGACGGCGAGCCCGACCAGCGATGCCAGCACGCCGATGACGAGCGCTTCGATCAGGACCGACACCAGGAGCTGCCGACGGGACCCGCCGATCGTGCGCACCGTGGCGAACTCCCGCGTCCGCTGGGCGATCGTGATCGAGAGCGAGTTCGCGATCACGAAGGCGCCGACGAAGAGCGCTATCCCCCCGAAGGCGAGGAGGAAGCCGCGCAGGAACGAGATGAAGCTGTTCGTCTCCGCGGCGTCGTCGCGAGCCTGCTGAGAGCCGGTCTTCACCTGTGCGGTCGGCGGGAGCTCTGCCTGGAGATCGCGCACGAGCTCGTCGTCCGAGACGCCGGGCCTCGCCGCGACGGCGATCTCGTCGAGTCGACCGCGCTTCCCGAAGAGCTCCTGGGCGGTGGGGAGATCGAAGCCCGCCAGCGTGGCGCCGCCGATCGTCGAGACCGATCCGAACCGGACGAGCCCCGAGATACGAAGCCGCTGCGCGGGGCCCTCCGCCTGGACGCCGATCGACTCGCCGAGCCGGAAGTCCTCCTTGTCCGCTGTCGACCGATCAATAACGAGCTCGCCGGCCTTCGGCCAGGCACCCTCGACGAGCGTGAGCGGGTTGAAGGGCGAGTCTCCAGACGCGACGCTGAAGCCGAGGTTCGGTGCGCCGCCGTAGACGATCGCCTTGCCGTCCTCTCCGATCAACTGCGCCTCGCCGTCGACGCTCCCCTCGGCCTCCGCGACCGAAGGCAGGCGCCTCACCTCCGGTAGCAGCGACTCGCCGAGCGTCGGCGAGTTCGTTCCGCTGCCCTCGCTCAGGTCGAAGGCGGACTTTCCGGAGATCACCGCGTTCGACCCTTGCCTGACGTCGGTGAAGATCGAGTCGAACGCCTTGTCGATGGAGTCCGTCAGCATGAACGTCCCGGCCACCATCGCGACCCCAAGGACGATGGCGATCGCGGTCAGCGCGGTGCGGAGCTTTCGCCCCAGGATTCCCTTGAGCGCGAAGCGAACCACCCCGTCATGTTGCCGAACTTTCGAATGCGACCGCGTCCTACGAGGACGTGGCCGATCTCGTCCCTAAGCGTCGGCGGCGCGTGGCCGCCGTGATTGCAAGCGCGGAACCTGCGGCGAAGAGGGCGCCGGCAAGAAGCAGTCCGATGCCGATCCAGAGGATCGAGTCCAGCTCGGCGCCGATGCTCAGCTCGGCGGAGACCCCGCGCGACGCGTCCTCGTTCATCACCACCGCCTGCCAGTCCCCGTCCTCCGGCTCCCATTCGAGCGTCCGCTCACCGGCACCCTCCGTCGACGCGACCCAGAAGGTCTCGTCGCCCGGCGGGCCGGTTGGCGCGACGCCCGAACGTCGCGAGTACTCCGGGTCACCGCTCGAGTCGAGGTCGTCGACCACGTCGCGCTCGACGCCTCCGAGGTACCGCGTGACCTCGTCGGCTGGCCCGATCCCGAGGAACACCTGGCGGTCGCTCTCGCTGCGAATCCGGACCGTGCCGAGGAACGTGTCGAGCGCCCACTCGCCTCCTTCGGTGTCGACGTCGGCGCTCTCGGACACGATCGCGTAGGTCGGTGTCGAGAAGTCCTGCGTCGGTGACATGAGGAACCCGTTGTCGTCTCGTTGCGTCTGGTCTACGGCGACGAGCGCGCAGCCGCCGACGAGGAGACCGAGCGCCAGCAGGCCCGCGATGGTGCCGACGACCACGAGCGCGATTCGTCCACCGGTCCAGTCTCTGCGGGCAGGAGGCTCGGCAGGCGCAGCCGGCTCGCCGGCGATGAGGGCAGCCGGGGACGTGGGAGCGGGCTCCGCGAACGCCGATGCCGGATCGGTGCCTCCCTGGTCGAGCCGGAACGGCGGGTACTCGTCGCGCATGAGCAGCACGTAGGCGGCGACGCGCCCAACCCAGCGGTCGAGTCCGACGACGAAGTCGAAGAGCCCGCCCGGATACCGGGTGGTGAAGAGCAGCGCCACACCGGCGAAGAGCACGAGGATGCCGATCAGCCCGGTCTCGAAGCCGAGCCCCCAGAACCAGTCGTCGACCCGGGCCGCCGCGTAGCTGCCGCCTCCCAGGAAGATTCCCGTGACGATGTACTGCGGGATGGCGAGGAGCCACCACTTCACCAGCACGAGGCCGCGGGAGAGCTGCTCCGGGTACGCGACCTCCAGGCGAGCCGGGTAGTCGGGGACGTCGTCGAGCGTGAACGGCGGATAGCGATCGGTGCCCAGGGCGCCGTAGGAGTAGAACGCGACCCGCCACGTCCAGCGGAGAACGCCGACGTTGAAGTCGAAGATGCCTCGCGGGTAGCGGCCGGTGAAGAGGATCGCGAAGAACGCGACGATCGTCAGCACGAGCAGCGTCAGCCAGAGGAACGCAAGCACGATGTAGTGCGGGATCGCGAGGATCCACTTCACGAGCCAGAGCCACCGGCTCAGGCCGGTGTCCAGCTGTCCCTCGATACGGACTGGATACGGCTGCGGTCCGTCCACCTACTCTCCTCCGCGCTGGTCCGACCCTAGGGGATCAGGCGTCCCGATGATGCGGTAAGGCAAGATCTGCCCTATCACGCGGGAACCGCGTTCGACCCCTTCCTGACGGCGGTGAAGATCGAGTCGAACGCCTTGTCGATCGAGTCCGTCAGCATGAACGTCCCAGCCACCATCGCGACCCCGAGCACGATCGCGATCAGCGCGGTGCGGAGCTTTCGCCCCAGGACTCCCTTGAGCGCGAAGCTGACCACTTCGCCGCGCTAGGGCAGCGTTGGCGCGTCGCAGGTTGCGTTGGCAAAGCTGCCAGGGCTCTGCGTCGTCGAGCTGATGGTGTCGCCGAGCGAGGCGTTCCTCGCCCCGAGATAGGAATTGACGGCGGCTGTGTCGGTGGCTCCGCCAGCGTAGCCGGGAAGCTGCACCGTGGTAGCGAAGCGCTGGCCCAGCCTGAGACCGTCGGCATTCACGCTGGAGGCGACATTACCGCTGACGTCGGCGCAGAACGTGCCCGCGTCGCCCGGCATTGGTGTGCTCGTCGTACCGGAGTTGAGAAAGATGCCTTGCAAGGCCGTGGCGGCATTCGTGAGCGCGATGTTTGTTGTTCTGGACGATCGCGTCCATGTTCGTGGCGGCGGTCGTCAAGTTGCCCATCTGAACCGTGATCCCGAACGTCGCCACGCCCTTGATCGTGTTGCCGTTGAGCCTGACCCTCACGTTTGAGGTGCTCTGCTGGTTGACGCCGATCCCAGCGCCGGTCGTGCTCGCCGAGGTGCTGGAGCTGGTGTCGCCGATCACGTTGTTGATGACCTGACCCTGGAGCGACTCGGTTCCCGGCGAGTTTCGGCCACCTCGGTGTTCTCGGCCAGGACGCGCGGGGCGCCGGCCCTCCAAGGAACTCGGAACCACGGCACGTCACTCATCGGAACGAGCGAGAGGCCCTTGTTGAACGCCTCGAATACTTCGCCGCGCTCGTAGAAGGTCGCACCAGGCCGGGTCGTAGTCCGCGACGCGCGCGTGCAGAACGAGGTCGTGGTTCCGGCCGGCGACCGCGAGGGGGTCGAACTGGATCGAGCCGAACCTCCGGACAACCTCGAGCACGGCGGCTGGGCCTCCCTCGAGCGACCGAGCCGGTGCGAGCATGTGGCGCGCGACCAGAAAGCGCCGCGCGGTGTCCGCTGAGACCTTCAGAACGGGACCGGATAGTAGGGCTCAGGCGTTCCTTCCACGTGTAGCTCGACGCGAAAGGACTCACAGGAAGAGGCGCGGACCGGAGTCGAACCGGTGTGCGAGGCTTTGCAGGCCTCTGCCTAACCACTCGGCCACCGCGCCGCAGGAGCAGATGGTAACCGCGGGATCGGCGCGTTCGGGCAGGCCCGCCCGTGGGTAGTGCTCCTGCATGGGCCAGGAGTCGCTCTTCGGGGGCGACGGGGACACCGCCGCCGCCCTGATCCCGCCGAAACCGACCCTCCGCAAGGTCTCCCAGGCGGCGAAGGGTTGCCGCGCCTGCGACCTTTGGCGCAGCGGCACGCAGACCGTCTTCGGCGAGGGACGCGCGAAGGCAGAGCTGATGCTCGTCGGTGAGCAGCCCGGCGACCAGGAGGATCTCGCCGGCCGGCCATTCGTCGGCCCCGCGGGCCAGCTGCTCGACCGGGCGCTCGAGGAGGCGGGCATCGACCGCGAGCTCGCTTACGTCACGAACGTCGTCAAGCACTTCAAGTGGCAGCCGCGTGGGAAGCGGCGCATCCACCAGAAGCCGAACGCCGCGGAGATCGCCGCGTGCCGGCCCTGGCTCGACGCCGAGCTGGCGCTCATCCGGCCCGAGGTGCTCGTCTGCCTCGGTGCGACAGCCGCTCAGGCGCTCCTCGGCCGCCAGTTCCGGGTCAGCCGCGATCGTGGCGTACCGGTCGAGTCCGATCTCGCACCGGTCGTCATGGCGACCGTGCACCCGTCGTCGATTCTGCGGTCGGAGAACCGCGAAGAGGAGACTGCCCTCCTCGTGGAAGATCTGCGACGGGTCGCGGAGGCCCTTCGATCCGCCTGACGGCGAGAGCGACTAAGGCCGCGAGGAGGATCAAGCCGAGCCACGCGAAGCTCAAGCGCGGAGTGAGAACGCTCGGCGGAGTCCACGCGATCCATCCGCGCTTCACGAGCTGCTCGAACCAGAAGTCGCGCCACTCGACTGCGAGGCCGTAGACGAAGGTCAGACCGAGGAGGAATCCGACGGCCAGTGGAGGCCTGTACCGCGTCAGGACCAGCGCGGCGGTCACCAGCAGCGCGGCGTCCAGGCCCTCGTGGTCGCCGAGGTGCACGGCAGGCGCAAGGCGACCGTCCCCGCCGCGCCGGATCTCTTCTCCGAGCAACACGTCTCCCGGGAAGAAGGCGCCCGCGACCGCAGCGATCCACACGACAGCGACGAGCCAAACGACGGCACCGATCAGCAGCCGCAAGGGATCGAGCGGGAGTCGCCCCACTCCCTCCCAGGGCGCCCTGATGCTGAGGACGAGCGCGATGGCCACGCCGACCGCCGGCAGGAGGTTCACCGCCTTCGCGTCGAGATCGTGCTGGTCGACGACGCCCGGCAGCGCCGTCACGCCGCAGAGCAGCGTGGCGGCCACGGCGGCCCAGAGCGCACGGCGAGTCGCGAGCCGGCCGGCCGCGAGCCACGCGATCGAGATCGCGATCAGTGATACGGGATAGTTGAGGAAGACGAGGGCGCGTCCGAGCCCGGCAGTGACTCCCTCTTCGCTGACGTTGTAGAGCTCCTCGGGCGGCAGCCGCCAGTACGTGATCGCGATCAGACCGGCGGTCGCAAACAAGAGCGCCCACAGAGCGTCCACTGGTACAGGCCTTCGATGCGCCATGCTCTTGCCTGCCTCGCCGTGCTCATCCTCACCGCCTGCGGGGGCGGAAGCAAGGACGCGTCGGATCCCGTCTATGCGTATGACCAGGACGAGCCGATCGCGGAGCAGGACGCCGGGCTGGCGAACTCGGACTACCCGGTCAAGATCCACGACATCAGCTTCGACGGCGGCGCGGAGCGAGTGCCGGCCTTCCTGCTCCTCCCGCCCGGCGAAGGCCCGTACCCGGCGGTCATCTACCTCCACGGGCAGGGCGGCGACCGGCTGGAGATGCTCTACACGGCCAGTTGGCTCGCGGGGCGGCGCGCGGTGGCGCTGACCGTCGAGTCCCCGTACTCGCCGAACCGCGAGATCGAGCTGGGGCCGGGCGTCGAGGGCCTCCGGAAGGAACGGAACCGGACAGTGCAGAGCGTCGTCGAGCTGCGGCGCGCCGTCGACCTCCTCCAGTCACTCCCGCAGGTCGACGACGACAAGATCGGCTTCGTCGGCTACAGCGCCGGGGCTCGCACGGGGGCGATCCTGGCCGGCGTCGAGCCGCGGATCAAGGCGTTCGTGCTCATGTCGGGCGGCGAGGACTCGGTCGACGAGTTCATGACGCTCGTCCAGCCCGAGCAGCGCGACGAGGTGCGGCCGCTCCTCGAGGACACGGACGGACTGAAGTACATCGCGCGGGCGAGCCCGTCGAAGCTCTTCTTCCAGGCGGGGCGGCAGGACTCGGTTGTCCCGAAGGACGCGCTCGAGACGCTGATCCGCGCGGGCAGCGAGCCGAAGAAGGTCGGCTGGTACGACGCCGGCCACGACCTCGCCGTCCCGAAGGCGCAACGCGACCAGCTCGACTGGCTTGCCGAGGTGCTGGAGATCGAGGGACCGCCCGTCGAGGGAGCAGAGACCGGCCCCTAGCGCCCGGTGCACGAGTGGGCGCCGGAGATCCGCGTCGACGAGCCGCTCGCCCGGCGGCTGATCCGCGAGCAGTTCCCCGACGTCGAGGGGCGGTCTTTCCAGCTCCTCGACGAGGGCTGGGACACCACCGTTTACCTCGTGGACGAGCGCTGGACCTTCAGGTTCCCGCGCAAGGAGATGGTCATTCCAGGCTTCCGGAACGAGATCGCCCACCTCCCCGCGCTTGCCCCTGCCGATCCCGGTGCCAACGCTCGTCGGCGAGCCGTCCGACGCATTCCGCTGGCCGTTCTATGGAGCGCCGTTTCTCCCCGGCCGAGAGCTCGCGGAGGCGGATCTGGACGACGACGCGCGTGCGGGGCTTGCCCTCCCGCTGGCCGGGTTCCTTCGGACGCCCCACGGCTCGAGCTCGACGCCGACCTTCCGCTCGACCCCGTCCGGCGCGCCGACATGCCATTCCGCGTCGAGAGGACTCGCGACCGGATGGACAGGCTCGGGCGTAAGCGCCTCTGGCACGCGCCGCCTCTCGTCGAGGAGCTCCTCGTCGAGGCGGAGCGGATCCCCCGCCGATGCCTGTTTGCGTCTGCCACGGCGACTTCCACCTCCGGCATCTCCTCGTCGGAGAAGACGGAACCCCATCGGCGGTGATCGACTGGATCGACCTCTCGCGCAACGACCCGGCGGACGACCTAACGCTCTTCTGGTCGTCGCTGCCGACTGAGAGCCGGGGAGCGTTCCTGGGGGCCTACGGCGAGGTGACCGAGCACCAACTGCTGCGGGCGCGCGTCCTCTCCCTGTTCCTGTGCGGCACGCTCGCTCTCTTCGGGCGACATGAGGGCCTGACGGCACTCGAGAGCGAAGCGGTTGCGGGCCTGGACCGAACCTGCGGCTGAGCGATCATCCAAAGCGGATGAGTCACTGCATCCGCCTAGGCCCGTAGCCTACGTGTGGATCCCTCCAGCAGAAGGAGCAGAAATGGCGTGGTTCTGGTGGCTTCTCGGCGTTCTCATCCTGGTCCTTTGGATCGCGGCGATCGTCGACATCATCCGGAAGAGGCATTCGCGGACGGCAGGCAAGACGGCGGCGTGGATCCTCCTCATCCTCATCCTCCCGATCCTCGGCACGATCATCTACTTCCTCGTCAACGGCGCCGGCGACCCGGGCGCGCCGCGAACTGCCGAGATCGACCGGATGACGGGCGAGCGCTACTGAGCGGCCTAGCGACGACTGCGCCGCACGAGTGACCGCACGGTGGTGACCAGACGCGGGTGGACGCCTGGACCGCCGCGGAGATCGTTCCACGCCGAGAAGATCCGCCACGCTTGCGTGAAGGTCGCGCCTTCCACGTCGGCGCGGCACCACTCGAGCCCGAGTGCGGCGCAGGCCTGGATCCCCGGGTCGGGCCTCCACTCGCCGCCGGAGTCCCGCAGGGCGATCCCCAGCCGGTCCAGCAGCTGTCCAGTCTGAGAGACGAACTCGGCGTTCGCCAGGCCCGTCTCGTTGTTCGGCGCCCAGGCAAACCCGAAGCGATCTGGTCCTGATCTCGTCGATGCGAAGTTGCGAAGCGCATAGGTCTGCGACGACACGAAGTGGCGCATCAGGTCGCCCGAGACCATCGTCCAGCCGAGCCCGGCCGGCCACTGCCAGCCGGCGTTCCCGATCGGCGTGTGGGCGTACGAAAGAAAGGCACGAGCGGCACCGAACGGGTTGGGTGCGACGGCGCCGAGCTTCGCGGCGTGCTGGAGGAAGTCGTTGAGGTACTCGCGCCGGGCTTCCGGCGCAGCGCCGGGGACACCCCACCGGCGCGCGTCGCCGTAGACCTCCTGCGCCCAGAAGCGGACGGTGCGCTGCATGTCCAGCCAGAACGGCGCGTCACCAAGCCACGACTTGATCGTCGTCTTGTAGACAGAGGCGTCCTTCGTCCCATGCATGACGCCGATGACGAAGACCGCGCCCTGCGCCGGACGCCCGTCCCCTTCGTAGAGGCCGCTGACGAAGGCGCGCGCATCTTCCCGGGCCTTGCCGAGCCCGCGCCGGACACTCGACGGGAACTCGTTGACGGCCCACGTATCGCCTTGCCCGACGTCGTACCCGGCTGCAGCCATGCGGCGCCGGGCCTCGACGCCGGCGTCGAACCACGTGCGGCCCGTCGCGTGGACCCAGTGCTGCCAGGTCGCCCAGTGGATCTCAGCTAGCGCGTGGAAGCGCGGCCCCAGCGCCCGGATGCGCCACGCCTGATTCGGGCGCGGCATCGTCTTGTCCGCGACGAGCGGCGGAACGGAGATGTAGTAGTCGGCGCACGGCGACGCGTGCTCCGCAAGCTTCGGCGCCAGGCGGAGCCAGTCGCGGGCGGCGTAGAAGACGAGCTCCGTGGCCCGACAGCGCGGGATCTGCGCCGCAGAGCTCAGGCGGAGCCGCGGCTTTCCCGTCCGGTACCTGGGGTCGAGCGATGCGGCGCGGGGCCAATCCGCGCAGTCGATCACGGCCAGGCTGCTACCTGACGCCGTGCAACGGTCGCCGGCAACCGCCGAGCCCGCGAGCGGAACGATCGCCAACGCCGCCAGCGCCACGACCGCGACGCTCGCGGCGCGCCACAGAGCAGAAAACGCCACGAAACCCCCTTCGACCAAAGACTAGACGCGCATTAGGGTCGCCCGGTGGCGATCCCTGAGCGGCGAGGCGCCCGCTAGACCGGGTGGCCGACCGGATGCTCGGCAAGAGTCTGCATCGCGCCTCCCTGGAGCTGCTGCCGCCAGCCCGCGAGGATGCCGTGCACGCTTGCGGCGCCGAGGATTGGCCCCTTCGGGACCTCGAGGTGCGTCGGGTGGAGAATGAACGCCCGCGTCTGGAACCCGCCGATGCCTCCGTGGAACGAGATCAGCTCCTCGAAGGCACAGCCCTCGTCGAGATCCGCGTCGTAAAAGCTCCCGACCATGATGTCGGCGACGTGCGCGAAGCCGTCGGTCCTGAGCAGATGCTGCGGCGCGTGCTGCGAGAACGGCGCCAGCGGATCCTCTCCCTCGACGCGGCCGTCCTCGAGGTATCGGGCGCCGCGGGCTCCGAGGACAACCGCCCCGTGCTCTGACGACCGGACGAGCAGCCAGCCGACGTGCGGGTGCTCCCGCAGCGCGGGCACGAGCTGTGGGTGTCGTTCCTCGAGCTCTTCGAGCGTCAGACGGCGGCGCTCCTCCATCAGGTAGACGAGGCCGAGGTTGCCCGAGCCGAGCACGACGGCGTCCCGATCGGAGACGTCGTTCTTGGGTCGCTTCTTCTTCGTGCCGGTCGCTTCGGTGAATGCGTGACCGACCATGGAGCTCTGCTCGTCGCCGCCGGCAATCCCTTCCACGGCGCCGCGCGCGAGCGAGCGCTCGACCAGCTCGTCGAGGCCGTACCCGTTGCGCTGCTTGAAGGTTGCACCCTGGGTCTGCCCATGGTCGGAGAGGACGACGATCTCGTACGGCCTGGGGGCATATCGCCGGGCTCGCTCGACGTGTCCGAAGTGGTCGTCGAGCTTGCGCAGCGCTTCGAGCGTGTCGGCGCGCTCAAGGCCCGAGTGGTGAGCAACCTCGTCGTAACTCGAGAACGTCGCGTAGACGGCGGGCCGGCCGCGCATCATGTCGGTGAGGACCCCCGAGACGATCAGGTCGCGCACGAAGACGCAGAGCGCTCCCCTCATCAACGGATAGATGCCGCCTCGGTGACCGCGCGGACGCACGTCCCGGCGGATCGCACGCAGGGCCGACGTCCACTCGAGGATGACCTCCCAGATGAAGAGGACGAGTGTGCGCGTCGCGTTGTCGCCGTTGGCGAGAAACGCCCGGTAGCCGGGATTGGACCTCTTCTCAGCCTCCATCCGGCTGACGGTGAGGATCACGTCGTCTGCCTCGCCGGAGAGGAGGTTTCCACGGCTGGCGCCGCCGTCCACGAGCAAGCCGATGCCCGTCGCATGCCGGCGCTCGATCTCCGCGCAGTCCTGCGGTGCCGAGCAGGTCATCAGCGTCGCGGTCTCCTTCTCCACCCAGCGGAAGGCCGAGATGTCCTCGTTTGAGCCGAGCAGGATCCCCGCCTGGCTGGCACCGGTCTGCGACGAGAGATCGGTCTCCCACTCCGCCAGGCGGTGCGTCCCGGCGGCGAGCCAGCGGGCCATGTTCGGCGCGTTGCCGTCGCGCATCGCCCGACGGAGCACCGGCAATGCGAGCCCGTCGATCTCGAGGAAGACGATCCCGGGGACGTCGGTGCTCGCGATGACGCCCTGACGGCGCGCGATCCGTTGCGCAATTCGGATCGAGGAGGTGTCGTCCGCGCCGACGAGCACGGCGATCACCACGCTGACGGCTGCGACGACCAACGAGGCAAGAAGAGCCCAGCCGAAGTTGTCGACCCTGAGCACCCCGTCGGTCACTGCGTCCGCAATGAGGAGGATGGCGGCGTCCGCGATCAGTACGAGCAGGAACCCGAGAACCAGCGTGAGGGGCAGCCGCAGCGCAGCGAGCAGCGGCGGGATGATCGCGTTCAGCGCCGCGACGATCGCCGCGACGAGGAGCGCGCCCCAGAAGCTGTCGATGTGGACACCCGGGAGGACCCCGGCGGCGACCATCAGGGCGACGCCGGTGCCCAGCAACGAGACGAGGAGAGGGAATAGCCGTAGGCGCGGGCGCTCGGGCTTCCAGGCTGTGGACTCGCCGTAGGCCGGCTCGAGCCGGCTAGACATCAGGTTCTGCTGGTGGAGCGGTGTGCTCGCCGGCCTCGCCGTCGCGCCGCCCGCGGAGCAGGCCTCGCCCCGACTCCTCGCGGTCCGCCCGCTTCTCCGCCCTCTTCTCGGCGCGCTGGGCCTTCTGCTCGGCCACCTTCACCTTCGCATCGGTGTAGGACTCCGAGACGAGCAGCTTCCCTCCCGTCCAGCCGAAGACCGAGACGACGAGCACGATCGCGAGGACGATGTTCCAAGCGGTGGTGATCAGCTGCTGCGCCGTGGAGTAGTCGATCGTGGTGCTCCTGGCGACGTCGCAGCACGTGTCGAGTGCGAGCGCGTTCGTGGCCTGCGTGATGCCGACCGCACCCGGCGTGAACGAGGCGACGTTCGCGAGCGAGCCCGATCCGACAATCCACATGATCGACTCGAACGTCACGGGGATCGCAAAGGCCGCCAGGAAGATCCCGACCACTGCGAGCTTGCAGAGCCACGAGAGGAACGACGGCAGAAATGCGCGGGTCAGGTACTCCTTCGGGCGAGAGAGGATCACGCCGCCCTGCTTCGCCTGCGCCCAGAGCTTCTTCACCTGCTTCCAGAAGACGCGACCGAGGAGCATGATCAAGAAGGCCCCGCCCGCAACGATGAAGATCGTGGTCACAGGGTTCTCGGAGATGTTGCCGAGGTTCTCTTTGAACGATCCGGGCACGGACAGGAAGAGGTACAGGTAGACGAAGGTGCCTGCGATCGTGAAGAAGATCTTCTGGACAAGGTAGGCGGCGATCGCCCCGGCGAACGTGCAGGCCGGGATGATGGCCACGAACATGATCAGCGTCACGAACGTGCCGATGTTCGCGGGCAGGAAGTTGTTCATCGCCACGCCGGCCGCATAGGCGGTCACGATCGGCCAGAACTCGACCTGGCCCGGATAGGCCGCGCGCAGGATGCCGTAGTACGAGAGGCCGGCAAAGAACGTCTGGCCGGTCTGGAGGGCGAGTCCCGCGACCATGTAGCCGGTCGGAACGTCCTTGATCTCGTCCCAGAGGTCCTGGAGCCAGCCGACCACGTCGACCCCGAGCAGGTTCAGGACGACGATCGCCAGCGCGGTGCCGACGAGCCATGCGCCGACCTTGAGCAGGCGCCTCCGGCGAGACGGCTCGTGGAACGGGTGCACGGACGATGCCTGCACGACGGCGGTCTCGCTCATCTCCGGTCTCCCATGGTGTCCGTCCCGATCGTCGCCATCGCCTCCAGGCGCATCATCATCCAATCAGTGTGAACCCCGTCAGGTAACCCTGGTGCGTTACGAGGAATCCTTCAGAGCGGCCTCGATTCGCTCGAGCCGTCCGTCGATCTGACGGAACTGCTCCGCGGTTGCAGCCGTCGCCACCTCGCCTCGCGATCGCGCAACGAACGTGCTCGTGATCGCGGCAGTGATCACCGTCAGGAAGCCGATCCCGAACAGCATCACCGATGCAGCGACCAGCCGTCCGCCGACAGTCGTCGGAACATGGTCGCCGTACCCGACCGTCGTGGTCGTCTGGACGGCCCACCAGAGCCCCGATCCGATCGAGGGAAAGTTCTCGTGGTCGACGACCGTCATCAGAAATCCGGCCGCGAGTGTGATCACGGTGGACACCACTGCGATCACGACCGCAGCCCCGCGCGGCGTGGTGGCGCGGTCAATCGCACTGTCGATGCGACGTTCGAGCCTCGACTCTTGTTGCATCTCGGTGCGCTTCGCGCTCGCAGGGGCCTGTCCTGCCGTTAGGGGCTGTCCACCGGCCACTGCAAGATTGAGTCTCCCGACTACGTGAACGCCCCCCACCTCCCATGACCGAGCCACGCCGCACCGAGTTGCTGCTGCCGATGCGAACCGTGCTGCTGGTCGCTGCCGCGGCAGGCGTGCTCGCGGCGTTCGTGGCGATCGGCGAGACCTTCCTGATCGTGTTCATCGGGATCTTCCTGGCGCTCGTGTTCGAGTATCCCGTCCGCTTTCTGATGGCGAAGACGGGGATGTCGCGCGGGCTCGCGGCGACTATCACGGTCCTCGGCACGGCCGTCGCGGTGCTCGTGCTCGCACTGCTCCTCCTGGTTCCGCTCGTGGGGAGCGTTCGCGACTTTCTCCAGGATCTTCCGCAGACGGTCGAGCAGCTACGCGACTCCGACGAGCTCTCATGGCTTGGCGACAGCGGGGCTGCCGAGAATGTGCAGGCAGGATCCGACGAGGTCTCATCGTCGGTGCCGGACGCGATCTCGGGTGTCCTCGGCATCGCGGGAGACTTCTTCTCCGGCTTCCTCATCGCCTTCACGATCACGTTCATCTGCATCTTCCTGCTGAGCGACGTCGCGAACCTGAAACGGGCGTTGGGAAGCGTCCTGATGCCGGGGGAAGACGACCGCTGGCTCGGAGTGTGGGAGCGGGTGACGACCTCGATTTCGCGTTGGGCGATCGGTGTCGTCGTAATCGCCGCGATCGCCGGAACGACGCAGGGGGTCACGGCGTGGCTGCTCGGCTCGAGCTACGCCGTCGGGTTGGGGGTGATCGCCGGGTTGCTCGACATGATCCCGAACATCGGCGCCACCATCGCCGCGGTCATCCTCGTCCCGACGCTCTGGGCCGAGCAGGGGCTGACAGCGGCACTCATCATGCTCGTCGTCTTGCTCGTCTACCAGCAGGTGGAGAACAACATTCTGACGCCGAAGATCCAGGGCAAGGCCGTCGAGCTCTCGGGGTTCTTCATCATCGTCGCCGTCACGCTCTTCGGCGCGCTTCTCGGCGTCCTCGGCGCCCTCACGGCGGTTCCGCTCGCAGCGACGATCCAGATCTTCGTTCAGGAGCTGACGAAAGCCCGCCGGGCCAAGGTCGCCGCGGCCCGCGCGGCGCTCGGAGCTCCCGCGCAGCCTGGATAAGGAGACCCCCGATGTCCCGGGGTTCGACCCAGCCGTGTCCCGCTCCTCAGACCCGCCTTAGCGGGGCTCCTCCAAAGCGATGGTGGGACTCGAACGCACGATCTTCTGCTTTACCGGAAACAAGAACGCATGGCGGTCCCAGCGTGCAACCTCGCAGCCGTCCGTGCGCGTGAACTCCGCGTCGACGGTCTCGCCTCGATACAGACCTTCAACCTCGGCCATGGCCGGGCCGCCGTCAATCTGAGTGCAGACGGCGTCGCCAGGAGTGGGCGCAAAGGGATCGGCCAGGGCGAAGAGTTGCTCGCAAGCCTTCTCGGGCGCTGGATGCGTTCCACCTGCGAGATCGCAGTGGAGCCTCCATTCTCGAAACGCTCCTCGGTCGTTGCCCTGCGGCCACACCTTGATATGGAGGACGGTCTGGATCCCAGGCGACTTGCCGCCCTCCCAGCCGCCGCAGCCGGCCAGGACGAAGGCCACCGCCACCAAACTCGCGGCGTGCTTTATCACGACGAGCAGATTAGGTAGCCGGTCCGGAAGGGCGTTAGCTTCTTCGAAGAACTGTGCCTGAGCTGAAGACGCTCGACAATCACCTAGACGCGGTTGTTCTGATGATGGGCAAGGCAGAGACATCATGTGTCCCTGCCTGGGGCCACATCGGGACCACCGCCGGGTACACGACTATCGCCCTGGCGAGCGAGGGCGGCGACCGTCAAGTCGTGATCATGGCTAACAGCCTTGTTCTGACCGAAGAGACTTGGGAGGCTCTCCGCCGTTTGACCTGGGCCTCCTACTGCTACTAGTCGCCGACCAAGACCGTGGGCGGCAAGCGGTTGCGGCCGTCTCTATCCTCGGGCGCTCAGTACCTTGGCGCGAGTCCATGCCCCAGCAGACGCTGCAGACAGAGCGGATCACGCTGGTGCCGCTCGCCGACGAGCACCTCGAGTGGGAGGTCGAGCTCGACTCGGACTTCGAGGTGATGCGCTACCTCAGCGGTCGGGCCAGCACACGCGAGGAGGTCGTAGCGAGCCACGCGCGGCGGATGGCGGCCGCGCAGAAGGTGGACGGACTCGGCTTCTGGGTCGGCCTCGTCGACGGCAAGTTCGTCGGCTGGTGGATCCTTCAGCCCGCGCACGGCCCCGACCAGCCCGACGACCCGGGCGTAGCCGACCTCGGGTACCGGCTGCTGCCGCGTCACTGGCGCAAGGGCCTCGCCTCTGAGGGGGCGCGTGAGTTGGTCCGCTACGGCTTCGACGACATCGGGCTCGACCGGATCATCGCCCAGACCATGACGGCAAACACAGGCGCGCGGGCCGTGGTGGAGCGGGTAGGTCTCACCTACGTCCGGACGTTCCCCACCTCCAACACGGCGCCGGTGGAGGGCGTCGAGGAAGGCGAGGCGGAGTACGAGATGACGCGGGAGCAGTGGGAGGGCCGCCGCCACCGGCCCTAATTCGGCGCAGTCTTGTGCCCGGGCGTTCGGATCGTCACCCGGCCCCTTCCGGCTCCCTTTCCGGCTCACCTCCGCGGAGGTAAACAGTTCGTGAATGACCCAATGGGGTGGTCGGAATCCGGCCACTCGTAGCTACCGTGCGGTCCGCGGTGAGAAGCTGGCAAGAAGACGAAGACGAGACGTACGAGCCGCTCAAGCGGAGCGGTGACGGCCTGACGCCGAGGCTTTGGATCGCGTTCATCGTCAGCGGGGCCCGCAGGGGCCGGCGGGGCGACCGAGCAGTCAGGGGGTCTAATGCCGATGCTGTTTCGCGACATCCCTCGCCGCCAGTGCTCTGAGTGTGGCGGCGTTACTCGCACCTTGCTTGGTGGCTTGCTAGCCCGCCACGACGTACACGACGAGCAGGGTCGCCGCCGCCGCTGTCCAGGATCGCGCAGTCGGCCACTAGCGCGGCCGTCTGAGACTCCTTAGGTTCGTGTGGGGCACAGCCGCGCCGGCCACCACTACGACTGCCCGACAGAAAACCCCGCCTTAGCGGGGCTTCTTCGGAGAGCGGATGATGGGACTCGAACCCACGACCTTCTGCATGGCAAGCAGACGCTCTAGCCAACTGAGCTACATCCGCGAGTAGCCGAGTCAGGGTATCAACACCAGTCTCGAGGTCACGCGCCGCGCCATGGGACGAACGGCGACTAGCGGGAGGCCCGTCCGCAGAGGGCCTCCCGCTGTCGACGTTGCGCTTACGAGCTAGGTGCGCAGTAGACGTAGACCGTCCCGGAGAGCGCAGCTCCCGAGGACTGGATGATTGTCCACGACGTGACACCCGTCGGGTCGCCGGCGGCGTTCGAGCGATACGAAGCCGTCACCGAACCCTGGATGTTGAACCCGCCGCTGAGTGCGACGTGATCGGCGGGGCAGGTCACCGTGAACTGCTTCTCACCGGAGGCGGTACCTCCAGCAACGGTGATGATGCTCGAGCCATCGAGGCCGTCCTGGCCATCCTGGCCGGCAGGACCCTGAGGTCCAGCGGGGCCCTGGGGACCAATAGGACCG
>DATFOC010000019.1:0-82211 GCA_035265935.1 Gaiellaceae bacterium | reverse complement strand
AGGACGGGCTCGAGGCGAACTCGAACCGTCTCGACCTCGGGCAGCTCGGGCACGGGGCTAGCCTAGCCGCGGCCTTGCAGAGGAGGTCTAGCGGGGATTGGCGGAAACTTTGCCCTGCGGCTCAGCAGGAGTTTCGCCAAGCCCTCCTCACGAGAGGGTCTCGAGGATGACGCCGCGAGGTGGCGGAGCTTCGACCGCGAGCTCGTAGGCCGCGTCGACCTCCGCGACGGCGGCATCGGCGGATGCGTCGTCCCGAGCGTGGATCTCGGCGAGCACGTCGCCCCGAGCGACCCTGTTGCCCCGTTTCGCGCGGCAGACGATCCCGACAGCGTGGTCGATCGGAGCGTCCTTGACCGCCCGGCCGGCGCCGAGGTGCACCGAGGCCATTCCGACAGCGAGGGCGCCGAGCCGAGCGACCGTTCCGTCGCGCGAAGACCTGAGCTCGCGGACGACAGGAGCCTGCGGGAGCGCGTCGTCCTCCGGGTTGCCTCCCTGGGCCCGGACCCAGCGGTCGAACGCGTCGAGCGCGGAGGCGTCGTCGAGAGCAGCAGCAACGCGGGCACGCGCGTCGCTCACGTCGCCGCCGTCGCAGAGCGCAACGAGATGCGCTGCTGAGGCGACCGAGAGCTCCGTCAGGTCCGCGGGCCCTTCGCCGCGCAACGTCGCGATCGCCTCGCGGATCTCGAGCGCGTTCCCGACGGCCTGTCCGAGCGGCTGATCCATGTCGGTGAGCTCGCAGACGACGCGGCGGTCCGCCCTACGCGCCAGCTCGAGCATTGCCTCGGCCAGGTTGCGCGCGTCCTCGAGCGACTTCATGAACGCGCCGTCGCCGACCTTGACGTCCAGGACGATCGCGTTCGCTCCCGCGGCGATCTTCTTGGACATGATGCTGGCGGCGATCAACGAGACGTTCTCGACCGTCGCGGTCACGTCGCGCAACCCGTAGAGCTTCTTGTCGGCGGGGACGAGCTCGGCCGTCTGACCAATGATCGCCAGGCCGACATTCCGGACCTGGTCGACGAACTCGTCGCGCGAAAGCTCGATCCGGAAACCAGGGATCGACTCGAGCTTGTCGAGGGTCCCGCCGGTGTGACCCAGGCCCCTTCCGCTCATCTTCCCGAACGGGACGCCGCAGGCGGCCACGAGCGGACCGACGACAAGAGAGGCTTTGTCCCCCACGCCGCCCGTCGAGTGCTTGTCGGCGACCGGACGGCCGATCTCGGCCTGCAGGTCGATCGTGTCCCCGCTTCGCACCATCGCGTCGGTGAGCGCGTACGTCTCGCGCCCGTCCAGGCCGCGGAAGTAGACGGCCATGCAGAAGGCCGCCAGCTGGTAATCGGGGATCTCGTCACGCGTGTACCCGAGGACGAGCTCGACGAGCTCCTCGTCGGTGAGCTCCCCGCCGTCTCGCTTCCGCTGGATGAGCTCTGCCGGGCGGATCACTTATCCGCGACGAAGACGCAGGGTGTCCGGCGCGCGCGGATCGGCCCCTCGACCAGGGGCACCATGCCGGACAGCACCACCATCGAGTCGACATAGGCCTGTGCCGCTGCTGCATCCGGAAAGACGAACCAGCCGTGGACGTCAATTCGGTCTACCCGCGAGAAGTGGCGGCAGAGGGAGTCGGCACCGTTCTCCGCATTGAATGTCGTGGCGGGCGGTTCCCTACCGACAAGGTCGTAGAGCTCCCGCACCTGCTCGCGCCCGTTCGTCGCCGCCACGAGGCGTCCCCCCGGCCGAAGCACGCGAGCAAGCTCGGCGAGCGCTCCATCGAGGTCGGCAACGTGGAACAGCACCCAGGCTGCGACGGCGCAGTCGAATGAGCCGCCCGCGAATCCGAGGTCTTGCACGTCGCCGACGTGCGCCTCCACTCCGCGAGCCCGCGTGAGCTCCACCATTCGCTCCGACTGATCGATCGCCACAACCGCGGCCTGCAGCTCGCCCGACATCCGCTCCGCGAGCTCGCCCTCGCCGCAGCCGACCTCCAGGATCCGCTGCGGGCTGACCTCGGCGATTGCCTCGAAGACGACATCACGCGCGTCCTGTCCCTCCGCCGAGGCGTGCGCCTTCTTTCGAGCAGCCAGCCGAGTCTCGTCCGCGTACTCCTCACGGACGACCACAGGGTCGTCAAGCCTCATGGCTCGACGATCGGGGTTCCAGGCAACCCGCGCACCCCGGATCGCCCGCCCAGCCACCGGTTCATCGTCGCGCCGACGTCGCCGAACTCGCCGTCGTGTCGCGAGCCGCGCGCGTTCCGGCCCTCCACGTAGGCGAGCAGGAGCGCGTGCTCGCGCGAGTGGTCGGTGGAAGGCGTCGTGGGATCGCAGCCGTGGTCGGACGTGATGATCATGAGGTCGCCGTCCCTCAGCGCGCCGAGAAGGTCGGGGAGACGCCGGTCGAAGTCCTGGAGGCAGCGATGGAAGTTCACCGGGTCGTTGCGATGCCCCCAGAGCATGTCGGTCTCGACGAGGTTGACGAAGACCACGCCGTCGTCGAGCTCCTGGAGCAGTCGCTCCGTGACCGTGATTCCCTCGACATTCGAGCGTGTCGGGTGGGACTCGTCGATGTCGATCCCCGCGAAGATGTCGCGGATCTTCCCGACGCCGTGCACCTCGTGGCCTTTCTCGCGCACCAGTGTCAGGTAGTTCGGCTGGCGAGGCTTCAGCGACCAGTCGTGACGGTCGGCAGTCCGCGTGTAGTTGTCCGGGTCGCCCTCGAACGGTCGGGCGATGACCCGCCCGACGGCGTGCTTTCCGGTCAGGAGCTCGCGCGCCGCCTCGCACGCCGCGTACAGCTCCTCCAGCGGGATCGTGTCGGTGTGCGCTGCGATCTGGAAGACGCTGTCGCCGGACGTGTAGACGATCCACTTGCCCGTCCTCTGGTGCTCCTCGCCCAGCTCGTCGATGATCTCCGTGCCCGAGGCCGGCTTGTTGCCGAGCACGCCGCGGCCGGTGCGGTGCGAGAACGGGTCGATCACCTCGAACGGGAAGCCGTGCGGGTACGTCGGAAACGGCTGCGCGGTGACGACGCCCATCAACTCCCAGTGGCCCGCGGTCGTGTCCTTCCCCTTCGAGCGCTCGAAGAGTCGCCCCGCAATCGCGGGGGCCCCCGGCTGCGGCGGGCAACCCTCGAGCTCCTTCACGTTGCCGAGGCCGAACGCCTCCAGGTTCGGGAGATCGAGCCCACCAACGGCCCTGGCGACGTTGCCGAGCGTGTCGGAGCCCTCGTCTCCGTAGTCCGCCGCATCCGGCAACTCTCCCGCCCCGACGGCGTCGAGGACGATGACGCACGCCCGTGGCACGTAGGCCTCCTAGTGACCTCGATGGATGCCTGGGATGCGAGAACCAAGCCAGGCCCGGACGCAGGGAGCGTTCGGGCTACTCAGCCCGGACCCGACTGAGGACGACGTCTGGCCCCGCGTTTGCGCGTTCCAGGCGCCACCGGAGGTTGCTGGGAGGCCCACATGACTATTCTAAGTTCGGCATGGAGAACGTTCTCGGGCTCATCGGCATGGTCATCTTCATCGTCGGCACGATCTCGCTCGCCGCGGGCGTCACGTACGCGATCGTCCGCATCTCGCCGACGAAGCGGCGCGAGAAGGGCTCCGCCGCAAAGCCGGCCGCCTAGACCGGCGAGAGCGGCAGGACCTCTTCGAGGGGCGTGAACGGGAGGTCGTGCGCCTCGGCGACCGCCTCGTAGGTGACCCGCCCGTCGAGCACGTTCACGCCGCGCGCCAAGGCGGCGTCTCCTGACAGCGCCTCGCGGAGCCCGCGATCCGCAATCTCCTCGACGTAGGGAAGCGTCGCGTTCGTCAGCGCCTTCGTGGAGGTGATCGGAACGGCGCCCGGCATGTTTGCGACGCAGTAGTGCGTGACCCCCTCGACGACATAGACCGGATCCGTGTGCGTTGTCGGCTTCGAGGTCTCGACGCACCCTCCCTGGTCGATCGCCACGTCCGCGACCACCGAGCCTTCCTTCATGCCCGCGACCATCTCGCGCGTGATCAGCTTCGGGGCAAGCGCTCCGGGAATGAGCACGGCGCCGATGACGAGGTCCGCCTCGGCGACCGACTCCTCGATCTGGAGCGCGTTGGACATCAGCAGGGTGACGCGCGAGCCGAGCACCTCCTCCAGGTGCCGCATGCGGTCGATCGAGCGCTCCAGGATCGTCACCTCGGCGCCGAGCCCGAGGGCGATGACTGCCGCGTTGTAGCCGACCATCCCGCCGCCGATCACGACCGCCTTGCCGGTTGAAACGCCGGGAACGCCGCCGAGCAGCAGCCCTCGTCCGCCGCGCGGCTTCTCGAGGAACGTCGCTCCGGCCTGTGAGGCCAGGCGACCGGCGATCTCGCTCATCGGCGCCAGCAGCGGCAGCGCACGATCGTCGGTTTCGACCGTCTCGTACGCGACACACGCTGCGCCGCTCTCCATCAGCGCCCTCGTGAGCTCTTCACTCGCGGCGAGATGGAGATAGGTGAACAGCACCTGGCCCTCTCGCAGCCGGCCGAACTCCTCGGGGATCGGCTCCTTCACCTTCAAGATGAGCTCGGAGTCGGCCCAGACCTCCTCGACCGAGCCGATCCGCGTGCCGACGGCCGTGTAGGACGAGTCGGGGAACGCGCTTCCCTCGCCTGCACCCTGCTCGACGACGACGTTGTGCCCGTGCCGCGTCAGCTCGAGTGCACCCGCGGGGGTCAGCGCGACGCGGTACTCGTCCTGCTTGATCTCCTTCGCTACGCCGACGTTCATCGCCCGGATTATTCCGCTAGGACGACGCGAGCCGCTCGACGAGGCGGCGCTCCTCCGGGACGAGCCACGGCGGCGTCCCGGCCTGCGCGTTCTCCGCGGCGTGCCGAGGATCTCGGGTCGCGGGGATCACCACGTCGACGCGATCGTCTGAGAGCGCCCACTTGAGCAGCGCCTGCGCCCAGGTCTCGACCCCGTGCTCACGGAGCGGCTCGAGCTCACGCGGATCGGGCTCGCGCCGCAGCAACCGACCCTTGCCGAGCGGGCGCATCACGATCACGGCGAGCCCGAGCTCGGCGGCGAGCGGCAGCAGCTCCTGCTCGCACTCACGCTCGTCCGGGTTGTAGGGCAGCTGGACTGTGTGGAAACGACGTGTTCGCATCGCCTCGGCCAGCTCGCGAAAGGCCGACGGATCGTAGTGCGTGACGCCAATTCGCTCGATTCGGCCGGCGTCGCGCTCCTCCTCCAGCCACGGGAGGTGCTCGCGCCAGCCGACGAGGTTGTGCACCTGCTCCAAGTCGACGCGGTCGAACCAGCGGCGCTGATCCTCGTACTGCGCCCGTCCCTGAGCGACAGCCGACGCCCAAATCTTCGTCGCGACGGTGGCCGAGTCGCGGCGACCGTCGAGCGCGTGGCCGAGCGAGGGCTCTGCCTCGCCGTACATCGGCGACGAGTCCACGAGGCGCGTGCCGGCCGTCAGCGCGGCGTCCAGCACCTCTCGCGCCAGCTCTCCGTCGCCGCCGAAGGTGTCCCAGGTGCCCAGGCCGACAACCGGACCGAGCCTGCGCTCCTCCATCAGGCGGCGAGCCTGTCGCGCGCCACTTCGCCCGCCGCGAACGCGCACATGAAGAAGCACGGGTCGTCCTCCAGCCTGCGGCCCATGTGCGACAGCGGAAGCCGGGCGCAGACCTCGTGCCACCCTTCCACGTCAACCTGCTCGCGCGGCTCCAGCCACTCCGGAGCATCGAGGCCGCGCGGCCAGGCGATCATCACCTCGCCGAGGCAGAGATCGAGGATCGCACGAACGTGGTGCGAGACGCCCAGGTGGCGCTCCCGCCTGTCCGCTTCCGACATGCGCACGGCGAGGATCGGTGTCCCGCCCAGGGCTGTCGCGGTGTTGGCGGCAACGGCGGCGGCAATGCCGCCGTGACCGAGGAGTGTCCCGGTTCCCACGATCCCGGGGCCGATCGAGCAGACGACGACGTCGAAGCCCTGCGCAGCGCACCAGGCGAGGGCAGACGCAGGCGTGACGGCCTGCACGTCGCCATCCGTGCAGGGCGAGGCCGCGACGGCCACCTCGAGCAAGCCGGCGCGCTTCAGCGTCCGTACCGTGTCCGAGAGCGAGACCGGCAGCGCTCCGCCGCCGAGCTGGACGTAGGCGACTCGCGGACCTCGCCCCAGGCCGGCCCGGACGGGCGCCAGCTGGCTGTGGAGGGAGCAGCAGACGACGGGCATGCCGTTGAGGCTCTCCGCCAGCGATCCGCCTTCCTCGACGTGCCTCGCCGCAGCCTGGAGCGGCGTGTACGGAAGCGTCATCACGTGCGCGCCGTCGTCCCAGCCGGCGTCGAGGCCGCGCGTGAGGTTCGCGTACAGAACGTCGAACCCGCCCGACCCGAGCTCGAGCTGCCTGGCCTGGACGTTGACGATGACCTCGTCACCGAGCTCGACGGGCCCTGTCAGGCGCGGGTACGCGATTGCCGGCCGGCCGTCGACCTCGAGACGCGTCAGGTCGTCGTGCTCCTCGCTGATGCCGGTGACTGTGCCGCGCCTAAGGCTGAGTCCCACGCTAGGCGTCCTGGAATGACGCGTCCGACTGGGGATCGAAAGCCGATGGCAACCGGCCGGGGTCCTCAGCGTGTGCGGGGCTCTCGCGCGCAACATCGACGAGCGCGAGAGTCACGTTGACCATGCGCTCGAGGTCGGCGACCGCGATGTGCTCGTCAGGCGTGTGGATTTCCATCATCCCGTTCGCGAGGTTCACACATGCCTTGCCGCGCTCGTTGAAGACGTTCGCGTCTGCACCGCCGCCCGTGAGCCCGAGTTGCGGCTCGACCCCTGCGCGCCGGAGCGCCGCGCACGCGAGCGCGACCGGGAGGTCACTACGGTTGAACCGGTAGCCGCGGTAGCTCTCCGCGACCGTGGTCTCCGCCTCGCACTGCTCGAGCGCTGCCGCGAACGTGATCGTCTCGAGGATCTCCCGTACGAGGTCCGAGAGCTTCTGCTCCGAGTGAGACCGCACGTCGATCGAGAAGGAGCAGCGCTCGGGGACGATGTTCTTCGCCGTTCCGCCCGTGATGAGGCCGACGTTCGCGGTCGTCTCGTCGTCGAGCCGGCCGAGGCGGAGGTCGGCGATGGCCCGGGAGGCGGCGGCGATCGCGGATCGGCCCTCCTCGGGCGCCATGCCGGCGTGAGCGGCCCTGCCTCGGATCACCGCCTCGATCTGACGCGCGTACGGGGCGCCGAGAACGACTTCGCCGATCGGTGCTGCCTGGTCGAAGACGAATCCCGTGTCGGCCCGCAGCCGCGACGCGTCGAACGCCTTGGCCCCTTGCAGCCCGACCTCCTCCTTCGAGGTGAAGAGCAGCTCGATGCCCGCATGCGGCCGGTTCTCCGCCAGGATTCGCCGGGCGGCCTCGAGCATCGTTGCCACGGCCGCCTTGTTGTCCGCGCCGAGGATCGTCCCACCCGCGTTTCGTACGACGCCATCCTCGACGACGGGCTCGAGTGCCGCCGTCGGCGGAACCGTGTCGAGATGCGCGCAGAGGAAGATCGCGACGCCGCCGTTCTGCGACGTCGCTGGCAGGCGGGCCAGGAGGTTGCCGGCGTCGGAGCCGATCCGAGGGCCCGCGTCGTCTTCGTCGACCTCGAGCGCAAGACCCGCGAGATACGTGCTGACGCGGTCGGCGACCGCGCGCTCCTGGCCCGGTGGGCTCGGGATCGCGGCCAACTCCGTGAAGAGCTCGAGGACGTCGGACATGGGCCGAGTGTATGGGGTGCCTTTACGGTCCTTCGCCGATGGCCATGGCCGTTTTGGCCATCTTGTGGGTCGTGGACAGATCCGCGAACGTGAGGGCGAAGTGATTCGCCTCTCTGCCGAATCTGCGCCGATATTGCCCGAAGGGGCAGCGGCTGGCGAGCCCGAAAGTACGTTGACGCTTCTGGCAACCACACGAGGGAGACGCCATGAAACGCCTGCTGCTCATCGCCGTGCTTGCCGTCGCGACCTCGCTGTTCGCGACCGCTCCGGCGCTTGCGGAGTCGGCGCAGAAAGGAGAGGACATCTGCGCCTGCTACGACCCGCCGCCGCCGCCACCACCACCGCCGCCACCTCCTCCACCTCCCCCACCTCCCCCACCTCCCCCACCTCCACCGCCGCCGTCAGAGGACCTCGAGGTCGGAACCTTCGAAACAGCGAGTTCGTCGCTCCAGATCTTCGGGAGCACGCGGTGCAAGCGTCAGACGTTCAAGCAGACCTTCACGCAGGCGAACCTCTACGCGGTGATGCGATACGAAGGCTCATTCCGCGTCTGCTACAAGCACGGACAGGGCATCGTGTCGTACTCGGACGTCCACGGCGATATGACGTGGACCCGAATCCCCTGGGAGTGGCGTGGAAACGACACCGACTACCCGCATGGGGTCAAGTACTACCGGCACGTGGTGTTCGACTACCGAGGGTCGGCGGCGTTCTGCGTCATCCCGTACGCCTGCGGGCCGACGAAGCACCCGTGGGTCAGGATCGTCTTCTACGACAACAACACGCTGACAAAGGACGCTGGTGTCAACTAGGGCGATAGTCCTCGTCCTCGTTGCGATCGTGATCGTCGTTCTCGTCGTGATCCAGATCGCGACTGGAACGTTGACGAGCTGAAGCGCGCCTAAGCCGGTACGCGGGCCCGCTCGGCGGCGACGCCGCGGCGGGCTCGCGTGCGGCCGAGCGCGGCGCCGATGAACTCGCGAAAAAGTGGCGCCGGCCTCGTCGGCCGCGACTTGAACTCGGGATGGAACTGGCTGGCGACGAACCAGGGATGGTCGGGGAGCTCGATGATCTCCACGAGCCGGCCTTCCTGGTAGGTGCCCGACACGACGAGCCCAGCCTCCTCCAACGCCGGCCGGAAGTGGTTGTTCACCTCGTACCGGTGCCGATGTCGCTCGTTCACGACCGGCTCGCGGTACGTCTCGCGCGTGCGAGTGTCCTCCGCGAGCTCGACTGCCTGGGCCCCAAGGCGCATGGTCCCCCCAAGATCCTCGACCTCCTTCTGCTCCGGCAGCAGGTCGATCACGGGGTACGGCGTCTCCGGATCCATCTCCGTGGAGTTCGCTCCTTCGAGTCCCACCACGTGCCGCGCGAACTCCGAGACTGCGACGTGCATCCCGAGGCAGATACCGAGGTACGGGATGCCCTGCTCGCGCGCGACCCGGCAGGCGGTGATCTTGCCCTCCCAACCGCGTGAGCCGAACCCGCCGGGGACCAGCACGCCGTCGACCTGCTCGAGCTCCTGCCGGGCCTCCTCGAGCGACATCCCCTCGGCGTCCACCCAGCGGACGTTGACACGTGCGCCCTGGTGTATTCCGGCGTGCTTCATTGCCTCGTGCACGGAGAGGTAGGCGTCGTGGAGCTTGACGTACTTCCCGACCAGCGCAATCTCGACTGACTCCCGACGCTCGTCGATCCGCTCGATCAACGCGTCCCAGTCGGCCAAATCCGCGTCCTCGGCGGGCAGGCCCAGCTTCTCGCAGACCATCGCGTCGACGCCCTGCTCACTGAGCGCCCGCGGGACGAGGTACACGTCCGGGACGTCGATCGCGGAGATCACCGCAGCTAAGTCGACATCGGCGAAGAGCGCGATCTTGTCCCGGATCTCCGAGGAGAGCGGCTCCCGCGAGCGGGCGACGACGATGTCCGGGTGGATACCGATGCGCCGGAGCTCATTGACGGAGTGCTGCGTCGGCTTCGTCTTCAGCTCGCCGGCGTGCTCGATGAACGGAACGAGCGTGACGTGGACATAGATGACGTTTGCCGGGCCGACCTCACGGCGGAACTGACGGATCGCCTCGAGGAACGGCAGGGACTCGATATCGCCCACGGTGCCGCCGATCTCGGAGATGACGACGTCGGTGTCGCTGGCCTCCGCGATCGAGCGGATCCTGCTCTTGATCTCGTTTGTGATGTGCGGGATCACCTGGACGGTGGAGCCCAGGTACTCGCCCTTCCGCTCCTTGCGGAGGACGCGGTCCCAGATCGAGCCGGCCGTGTGGTTTGCATTCCGCGCGAGGTTCTCGTCGATGAACCGCTCGTAGTGCCCGATGTCCAGGTCGGTCTCGGCGCCGTCCTCGGTGACGAAGACCTCACCGTGCTGGAAGGGACTCATCGTCCCCGGATCGACGTTCAGGTACGGGTCGAACTTCTGAACCTGCACCTTGAGGCCGCGCGCCTTCAGCAGCCGACCGAGAGATGCGGCGGTGATGCCCTTGCCGAGTGACGAGACGACGCCGCCCGTGATGAAGACGTACTTGGGCGGGCGGTCCCTCACGGCTGACGCCCGAACGCGTCGAGCTGCGAGAGGCCCGGCGTGCGCTCGATCAGCTCGCCGAGCGAGCGACGTTCACCGACGAGGGTGAGCCCGGCAAGCGCCCCGATCGCCAGCCAGCGGCCCAACTCCGTGAGTCGACTCACGGAACTCAACCCTAGCATCGCGCCCAGCGCGTTCGATCCGGCGTCCCCGAGCATGGTCTTCTCGCGAAGATCGTAGGGAAGCAGGAGGACGGCGATCCCGACCGGCGCCCGGGCGAGGACGGCGCCGGCCAGGTACGCCTTGAGCGCGCGACCCGGCCGCGTGTCGAGCTGATTGAGAGAGTTGGCGGCGAGGCCCACCAGGAGCGCCCCGGAAGGCTTGCGCGTGGCGAGCAGCCCGACGAGCGGGATCCCCACCAGCTTGAGGACGCCGGTCGTGGCCCCCGCGCACAGGTGGGCGCGGAACCCTCGCTCGGGGCCGCTCCAGAGATCGTCGGCGAGACCCAGCGCAGCCACCAGCGCGACGGCCGGGTCCCGACGGGCTCCGAGGGCGGCACCGATGAGCGGCAGCCGGAGCCCCCGGTGATTCGTTGCCTGCGGCCCGACGGCGACCACGGCGTCCAACAGCTGGCGTCCCCGATGAAGAAAGCCCCGGGCGTCGCGGCCGGTCGCGCGATGCCGCAGCGGCAGCTCGACCTCTGCGATCGGGATCCCGGCGCGGGCGGCGTCGATCGAGGCGCCGACCTCACAGCCGAACCCGGCCGCGAGCGGAAAGCAGACCGCCCGGGCCCCGGCGGAGAAGACGCGCTGCCCGGAAAGCGGCTCGGCCGGGACGAAACCGGAGCGCGCGCGGATCAAGGCCCGGGCCGCCTCCTTCGCGATCCCGAAGCCCCCGCCCTGCCGCTCTGCGAAGACGGCAATCGCGAGGCCGGCCTCCACGGCCGCAAGCGGCCGGAGGTCGCCGTCGAGATCTGCGTCGCACACGACGATCGCACCCGGCGGAGCGTCCTGCTCGGCGAGCGTCAGCGCCTGGCCCTTCCCGCGCCGCGGCAGGCGCACGACTCGTGCCCCCGCCCGCTCCGCCGTCTCGGCGGTGACGTCCGTCGAGCCGTCGTCGGCGACGATTACTTCCGCGCTCGGAAACTGCTCCCGCAACCGCTCGACCGTCGGGCCGATGCGCTCAGCTTCGTCTCTGGCCGCCACCAGGACGGCGACTGGCTCAGCCACCAGGGAGTAGGGCAAGCGGCAGAGGCTCGACCGGCACGGGCAGCGTCCCGTCCTCGGCCGACGCCTTCAGCCCGTAGTGGCCCTCCGCCCCACCGGCGAGGAGCAGCGCGAGCGCGAGCTTCCCGATTTGCGTGTCCATCGAGTCCACGCTGGAGACGTCGTTTGCCTTGTAGACGGGGATTCGGGAAGGGCGCTGGTCGGTGCGCTCGATCCCGACGACGGGAACGCCGCTCCCCACGAGCCCTGCGTAGAGGCCGTCGAAGAACATCCTCGTAGGCGCATCGGTGGCGACTCCGGTGTGCGCGACGACGACGGCGTCAGACTCGGTCGACGGATCCCCACGATGGTCCTGCACGAGGACGGGGATCAGCGCGTCCCAGAAGGGCGTCTCCCCTCCGGCGACGAGCTCCTCGCCGAGGCGCCGGCCGACCTCCTCCATCGTCAGTCCCTGGAACTCTGGCCCCAGCGCGTCCATGACCTGCTCGGGGTCGATGGGCAGCTCGAAGGCCTCACGCTCGACCACTGAGGGAGCTGAGGCGTCCTGCAGCGTCTGCTCCACCGCATCGAGGGCGCCGTCGTCGGGCTGGCCGGTGAAGAGGAGCGCAACTCGCTTGCCGCGGAGCCGGCCGTTCATCAGCGCCGGATACGTGTTCGCGACGTAGTTCTCGCCCGCCTCGCGCTGCCGGCGAAGCATGTCCGTTTGTGCCACCACGTCGTCGTTCCGCTGCTGGAGCTCCTCGATGCGGTCCTGGAGAACTCTCCGCTCGCTGCCCTCGACGTCGGTGCGGGTCGCAAGGCCGGCACCCACGAGGATGCCGATGATCAGCGCGAGGAAGACAGCAGCCAGCGAGGCGACGTGGTAGCGGAGGTCGAACAAGCCGCACTAGGTTAGGAGGGATCGGCGGAACGTCGCTCGCTGTAGTGGTGCGATGGTCGTTTCGAGGCAAGGACGCAGTCCTCGGGGCGAGCAGCGCACCACTGCGGCACAGCAGGCGTTTTCGCCGAGCCCTCCTAGAAGCCGAGCAAATCCCGCAGTCGCAGTCCGAGCTCTTCGAGCGCGAATCGCAGCTGGGGCGAGACTGCGACGGCCACGACGAGCGCGCCGAGCCCAGTGGCCGCGACGAGCACGAGCGGCCAGATCCCGACCTGTCTGCTCACGAGCCTGGAGACGCCCTTCGCGTCCACGAGGATCTCGCCCACGCGAAGCCTGGTCAGGAACGTCGACGCCATGCCCGAGCGGTTGCGCTCGAGGAACTCGATCAGGTTGAAGTGGGCGCCGACGACGACGATCAGCTCGGCGCCCTTCTCGTAGGCGAGCAGAAGAGCGAGATCCTCACTGGTCGCAGGGGCTGGGACGATGTGATGGTCGAGCCCGAGCGCCCGCACGCGCTCCGCGCCGGGCGCCGTGCCGTTCTCGTAGGCGTGGATCAGGATCTCCGGCCCCGAGCCGAGCGCGCGGTCGGAGACCGAGTCCATGTCGCCGACGATGACGTGGGGCTTGTAGCCCGCCTCGAGCAGCGCATCGGCGCCGCCGTCCACGGCCACGAGCACGGGCCGGAAGTCGCGCACGTACGGACGGACGATGCGCAGGTCGCGCTTGTGGCCCGGCCCTCGGACCACGACGAGCGCATGCCGGTCGCGAAACCGCGTCTCGATGACGGGGAAGCCGATCCCCTCGGAAAGCAGCCGCCCCTCCTCCCGAAGGTAGCGCATCGTGTTCTCGGCGAAGGTCTCGAGCGCCTCGGTCACCCGGCCCCGCTGGTCGCGGAGGACGTCGGCGAGGTCGTCGGCTCTGAGCTCCTGCCCGGCGACGAGACGTGTGCCGTTGCGGAAGAGGCTTCCGCCCCGGACCGTGATCAGCTCGCCGTCGTCGACCTTGTCGAACAGGTCCGCACCTGGCGCGTCGATCAGCCGCACTCCGCCCCGGACCAGGAGGAGCGGTCCCGGGTTCGGGTACCGACCCGTCTGCGAGTCGGAGACGTTCACGACGACACGGACGCCCGACTCGAGCAGTTCCTCGGCCGAGACGCGGTCCAGGTCGGTGTGGTCGATGATCGCGATGTCGTCGGCCGAGAGCCGACGGACGAGATGCTTCGTCCGGCGGTCGAGTCGTGCGTGTCCCTTGTACTCGACGAAGCTCATCGAACGGTCGAGAGAAACTCTCGACCGCCGAGCATACGTTGGAGTTCGTCCTTCCGCTCCGATTCCGCCAGCTGTTCGATACGCGTGTGCGTCGGGTCGCCCGGCACCTTCTCGACGCGAAGGTGCCGGTCGGCGGCGCTCGCGATCTGCGGTAGGTGCGTGATCGTGAGCACCTGCGAGCGCTCGCCCAGCCTGCGCAGCGTCTGCGCGACTGCATGAGCGGTCTGGCCGCCGATCCCGGCGTCGATCTCGTCGAACACGAGCGTGAGCCGAGGCGCCGACTCGGCGGCGCCGTTTGAGGACGGGCCAGCTCCGCCGGCCCGTCCGGTGGCTTCATCGCCAGCGGCCGCCGCGAGGGCAAGCGCGATGCGGCTGAGCTCGCCACCTGAAGCGGTCTCCGCGACCGGCGCGAACGGGAGACCGGGGTTCGGGCGGATCAGGAAGGTGACGGCGTCCGTGCCGGTCGAGGCGAGCTCGCGGTCGGACAGCTCGACGTGGAACTCGCCGTCGCCGAGGCCGATACCGCGCAGCTCCGCCGCGACCGCGGCGGCGAAGCGGTCAGCGGACGCAGCCCGCGCCTCGTGGAGCTCGGCTGCATGAGACTCGACGCGTGCCTGGGCCTCCGCGAGCTCCTCAGCAGCCTCTGCTGCTGGATCGGCGCCCGCCTCGCGCGCCTCCAGCTCGGCGCGGGCGGCGGCTGCTCGCTCGAGCAGCTCTTCGTACGACTCGCAGCGGAACCGGCGCTTCGCGGCCGAGATCCGTTCCAGCTCGGCCTCGAGGTGCTCCAGCCTGTCGGGCTCCGCCTCGAGCGAGTCCAGGAAGCCGCGGAGGTCGGCTCCGACGTCTGCGAGCCGGACCTGGAGATCGCGCAGCTCGGTCGCCGCCGCCGCGAGCTCCGGCGCGAGCCGCTCGAGCGGCGCGATCGAGCGCTCCGCCTTGGCGGCCAGCACCGCAGCGCCTTCGCCGTCTTCAGGCGACAGCGCCTCGGCCGCCGCCGCCGAGCCCTCGGCGAGCTCCGTCAGGTGGCGCAGCCGCTCGCGCTCGGTGAGGAGCGTCCCCTCCGTGCTCGGTTCGAGCCCGTTCGTGTCCTCGACGAGCGCGTTGAGCTCGGCGAGACGCGCTTCCGCGGCTGCGGAGTCGGCAGCGACCTCGTCATGGCGTCTCCTGGCCGCGGAGAGCGCGCGCCAGGCGCGGCGCAGGTCGGCGCGCCGCCGGAGCTGGTCGTCGCCGAGAAACGAGTCGAGCACCTCGAGCTGGTACGCCGGGCGCGCGAGTCGGCGCTGCTCGAACTGGCCGGACATCCCGACGAGGAGCTCGGTCGCAACGGCGAGATCCTCCCGCGCTGCCCCCCTCCCCCACGCGTAGGCGCGAGTTCGACCGTCCGGGAAGATCCGGCGCGCGAGCACGAGCCCCGCTTCGTCCTCCGGTCGTAGCCCGGCAAGCGCCTCGAGGCCCTCTTCCTCGAAGAACCCGTCGGGCAGGTCGAACTCGGCCTCGACGTAGGCCTCCTTCCCGGCCGGGCCGATCGCCTTGGCGTCGCCCTTCGCGCCGAGGAGGAGGCCGACGGCCTGCGCCAGGATCGTCTTGCCGGCGCCCGTCTCCCCCGTGATCGCGTTCAACCCCTCCGAGAGCTCGAGCTCGGCCTCGCGGATCAGGACCAGGTTCTCGATGCGCAGTCGGCGCAGCACGGCGGTCAGGGTACGCAGCGGCTAGGACGCGAAGGTGTCGCGGTAGCGACGGAAGAAGGTCATCTCCGGCAACGTGGCGAGGAGGCTGACTTCGTCCGCGAGCCGGATCTGGACCGGTTCCTCCGGGCCGATCGCAGCGACCTGGTGCCCGTCGGCGATCAGCGCGACCTCCACGTCCGGTGTGAGGTTCGACACGGTGAGCTTGCGGTTTCGCGGGACGACGAGCGGCCGCGCGTGGAGCGAGTGCGGTGCGACGAACGTCACCGCCATGGCATCCAGCCCCCAGACGAGTACCGGGCCTCCACCGGAAAGGTTGTAGGCGGTCGAGCCCGACGGTGTCGACGCGATCAGGCCGTCGCACGGGACGGTGCCCATGTCCTCGCCGGCGATCGACCAGCGGAGCTCGACCATCCGGCCGAGCACGCCGCTGTGGGCGACCACGTCGTTGACCGCCGCGTGCCGCTCTCCCGCGACGTCCACCTCCAGGGTTGGAAGCTCCACGACCTCGAACTCGCCGTCGAAAGCGCGGCCCAGGCCCGCTTCCAGGTCCTCCTTGCCCATCGACGCGAGGAAGCCGACCCGCCCGTAGTTGACGCCGATCACAGGGACTCCCGCGCCGAGGAAGCGCTTGAGCGCCCGCAACATCGTCCCGTCGCCGCCGAGGACGACTGCGAGGTCCGGTGAGTCCTCGACGAGCTCGATTCCGCGCTCACGCGCGAGGCGCTCCACGACGTCCGTCGCATCGGTGACATCGGCACGGCCGTGCGCGACGACCGCGACCCGGCTAACCGACGGCATCGGCGATCCAGCCGTCAAGCTCGGGCGGCAGCTCTGCGCCCTCACGGTGAGCCAGGTGAAGGAAGAACTCACGGTTCCCCTTCGGCCCGGGGAGGCCCGAGTCGGCGACCCCGCGCGTCTCGCCGTCCCAGCCGCGCGCAGCCTCCGCGACCTCGCGCAACACGCGTCGGTGCACCTCGGGGTCTCGGACGACGCCGCCCTTGACGTCCGCCCGGCCAGCCTCGAACTGCGGCTTCACGAGCACGAGCGCCTCCCACCCCGGCTCCGCGAGCCGGAGCACAGGCGGGAGCGCCTGGCGCACGCTGATGAACGAGACGTCGCAGGTCACGAGATCCGGCGTGAACGGGAGCTCCTCGAGGTGCCTTGCGTTCACGCCTTCCATCACCGTCACACGAGGATCCTCTCGCACGCGCTCGTGCAGCTGCGCGCGACCGACGTCGAGCGCGATCACCCGCCGGGCTCCGTGCTGGAGCAGGACATCGGTGAAACCGCCGGTGGACGAGCCGACGTCGACGGCGTCGCGGCCGGAGGGGTTCACGTGGAGCTCCTCCAGGGCGTGCGCGAGCTTCTCGCCCCCGCGCGAGACGAATCTCGCCGGTTCGACGACCTCGAGCGGCGCCAACTCGTCGACCTGCTGCCCCGCCTTGTCGAAACCCGGCACCCGCCCTGCCATGACCAGGGCCTGCGCCTGCGTGCGGGAGTCGGCCAGGCCGCGCTCCACGAGGAGGACGTCGAGCCGCTTCCTCATCGGTCCGTAGGCTAAAGAGATGCCGAGCCGTTCCGCCGTTCTCGTCGCGATCGCCGGCGCACTCGCGCTCGCGGCGCCAGCCAGGCGCAGGCGCCAGTCACCCTCCGGATCGTGTTTCCCGAGGGCTTCAGCGTCCGCCAGATGGCCGACCGCGTCGCGGAGGTGCGGAAGATCGCGATCCGCAAGCGCGGCGTCACGCCGAGGCTGTCAGGCGGTGGGTACAGGGCCGCGGTAGGCCGCGCGCGGGCGCCGCGCGCCTTCCGGCCGCTCCTGAAAGCGGCGGAGCCTCGAGGGGTTCCTCTTCCCCTCGCTGTACGAGTTCACGCAGCACACGCGCGCCGCCGACCTCGTCGCGAACCAGATCTCCGCGTTTCGAGTCGCGCTGGCGCGGGATCCATCTCCCCCGCCCGCGCGCGAGCAATCTCAACGCCTACGACGTCCTGACGATTGCCTAGATGATCGAGCGCGAGACAGCGGTCGCGTCCGAGCGGCGGCTCGTCTCGGCCGTGATCTACAACCGCCTGAAGGCGGAGATGCCGCTCGCGATCGACGCCACTCTCCGCTACGGCCTCGGCATCCCCGGGACCCGCCCGCTTACGCGTGCGCACCTCCGCAGCCGAAGCCGCTACAACACCCGCCGGTACAAGGGTCTGCCCCCGACGCCGATCGGGAACCCCGGCGTCCGCTCGATGCGAGCCGCCGCGGGGCCCGCCGGGCGCAACTACCTCTATACCTCCGACGTCCCGGCACCGTGCGGCACTTCTTCACGGCGAGCGAGGAAGAGTTCTGCGCGAAGGCGCGCGAGTGGCGCTACACCGAGGACTGCTGAACGCGGGCTACGAGCTCGTCGACGAGACCGGTGAGGACTGACGTGTCGGCGTCGATCGTGTTCAGCTTTGCCCGCGCGAGGGCTTCCGTCGCCGTTGCGAGCTCGAGGGTCGCCGGACGCCCGCGCTCCCTCACGAGGCCGTCGCCGTCGAGGAGATCGTCCACGACCTGGTAGAGAATCCCGAACTCGGCGCCGAAACTGCGCCAGTCCCGCTGTCTGGCGACGGGGACCTGCGCGACCCAGAGGCCGCAGCCGACCGAGGCTTCGAACAGCCGCGCGGTCTTCAGCCGGTTCAGCTCGAGTTGGTCCTCCCGGCCGCCGTTGATGTCGAGGTACTGCCCGCCGATCATCCCGGACGTCGCGAGCGCGAGCTCGCGTCCGACGTGCGACTGCTCGTAGCCGAGCACGAGCGAGAACGCTTCGTTCAGGAGCGCATCGCCGGCGAGGATGGCCTGCGCCTCGCCGAAGCGCACGTGGACAGTTGGCCGGCCGCGTCGCTGCTCGTCGTCGTCCAGCGCCGGCAAGTCGTCGTGGACGAGCGAGAACGAGTGGACGAGCTCTAGCGCCGCGGCTGCGGCGAGCGCCTCGTCTGGATCGCCGCCGGCGGCCTCGGCCGTCGCCAGGCAGAGGACCGGCCTGATCCTCTTTCCGCCGCCTGCGAGCGCGTACCGAACGACCTTGGCCAGCTGCCTGAGCTCCTCGGAGAGCTCCAGCCCTGCGAGGAAGTCCTCGACCCGCTCTCGGTGCTCGTCAGGGCTGCGCATCGGCTTCGCGCTTCGCTTTCGCGATCTCTGCCTCGACGTCTTTCGCGATCTCCGAGAGCTCGCTCAGGATCTCGATCGCCTGGTCGGGATCCGTCGCGGCCTCGAGCCGGCTGCGCGCCTCGTCGAGCCGCTCGAGCAGCTCCTCGGCCCGCGTCAGGTTCTCCTCCGGGTTCGGCTCTTCCGGCTCCGTCATGCGACCTCCTCTCGCGCTATGCGTCCCAGGATGCCGTTCACGAGCTTGCCTGCCTCGTTGGAGGCGTAGCGCTTCGCGAAGCGGACGCCCTCGTCGATCGCGACCTCCGGCGGGATCTCGCCCTGCTCGAGCTCGTAGATCGCCAGGCGGAGGACGTTCCGCTCGACGGCCCCGAGCCTGCCGGCCGGCCACCCCTCGGTCGCCTCGTCGATCCGGCGGTCGAGGTGCTCCGCGTTGTCGGCCACCGCCTTGGCGGTCTCCCAGGCGAAGTCATCGACCTCGCCCTCGTACGTCGAGCCGAGATCGTTTCCGGTCACGTCCCACTGGAACAGCATGAAGAGCGCGGCGCGGCGTGACGCCCGGCGGCTCTGGCTCACTGCGCCTCCGAGCCAAGCAACAGACTGTTACTTGCCTCTGCCGGCGAGTGCTTCTCGAGGTAGCTCGTGGAGTACTCGCCCTGGGCGAACGCTTCGCTCCGGATCACCTCGGCGGCCAGGCCGATCGTCGTCGGGAGACCGGTGACCTCGAACTCGTTCAGCGCCCGGAGGCAGCGGGCGAGAGCGAGCTCCCGGTCGGGCGCCCACGCGATCAGCTTCGCGAGCAGGGAGTCGTAGTGCGGCGGCACGACGGCGCCGTCCTCCACGAACGTATCCACGCGGACGCCGGGCCCGAGTGGCGGGCGGAAGCGTTCGAGGCGGCCCGGCATCGGCATGAAGTCGCGCGCGGGGTCCTCCGCGTTCACGCGCACCTCGATCGCGTGTCCCCGACGCGGCGCGCGGCCGGTTTGGGAGAGCGGCTCGTCCGCCGCGACCCGCAGCTGCTCGTGGACGAGATCGATGCCGGTGACAAGCTCGCTGACCGGGTGTTCGACCTGTAGCCGGGCGTTCAGCTCGATGAAGTAGAACGAGCCGTCCGGGCCGACGAGGAACTCGAACGTCCCGGCGTTCGTGTACCCGATTGCGCGCGCGGCGCGCTCGGCGGTGGCCTCCATCTCCTCGCGCGTCTCCGGGGTCAGTGCGCACGAAGGCGACTCCTCGATTAGCTTCTGGTGGCGGCGCTGGATCGAGCATTCGCGCTCGCCGACCGTGAGGAGTCCGCCGCGGGAGTCGCCGAGCACCTGGACCTCGACGTGCCTGGCCGGGACGATCGCCTTCTCCAGGTACAGCCGCCCGTCGCCGAACGCCGCCTCCGCCTCGGCCGCCGCCATCGCATACGCGGAACCGATTTCGTCCGGAACCGAGACGAGGCGCATGCCCTTCCCGCCGCCTCCCGCCGCCGCCTTCACAAGGACGGGGTACCCGAGCCCGTCTGCGCCGCGGCCGACCTCGCCGACCGTGACAGGCCCTGTGCCTGGCACGAGCGGCACGCCGGCGGCGCCCATCTCGTCGCGGGCCGACACCTTGTTGCCCATCCGGGCCATTACCTCAGGGGTCGGGCCGACGAAGACGAGGTCGTTGTCGGCGCACGCCTCCGCGAACGCCGGGTTCTCCGCGAGGAAGCCCCAGCCCGGATGCACGGCGTCGCAGCCGGTCGTCGTCGCCGCGGCGATCACGGACGGGATCCGGAGATAGCTCTCGGACGCGGCCGGCGGGCCGATGCAGATCGCGCGATCCGCCATCCGTACGTGCATGGATTCCTCATCGGCCTGCGAGTAGACCGCCACGGCCTCGACGTCGAGCTCGTGGAGCGCCCGAATCACACGCACCGCGACCTCACCGCGGTTGGCGACGAGAACCTTGCTAAATGGCATCGAGCGGCCGCCCCAGTGCCGGCTCGATCTCGAACAGCACCTGGCCGAACTCCACGGGCTGGCCGTTCTCGACGTAGATCCGGCGGACGACGCCGTCGAGGTCGGCCTTGATCTCGTTCATCAGCTTCATCGCCTCGAGGATGCAGAGCGTCTGGCCGGAAAGGACCGGCGCTCCCTCCTCCACGAACGGTGGCGCTCCGGGCGAAGGCGCGCGGTAAAAAGTCCCCACCATCGGCGCCTCCACGCGAACGACTCCGTCGGTCGGTGCCTCGACTGCGGGCGGCGCGATGTCCTGCTCGGTCGGAGCCGACGGCGCAGGCGTTGGAGCCGGTGTCATTGCAGTCGAGTCGGCCTCCTCACGGCGCCGGACCGAGACGCGCATGCCGGACTCCTCGATCGCGATCTCGGCAACTCCACTCTCCTGGACGATGCGCACGATCTCGCGGATCCGCTCGGCGCGGCCCTGATCCACGCTGCCGCCGATCAGCCGCTCCTCGCCGCTGGCCCTGCCGCGGATGGCCGAGAGCAGCGGTTCGGCCTCCTCGCCGAAGAGCGCGAGCAGGAGCAGCTCCTCCTCGCTCGTCGCCAGGCCCTCCGCGTCCTCGCGGATGTCCTCGAGGTCGGCGGCCGGCTCGAGCTGCTGCGTCTCGCCGTCGGAGCTCAGCTCGATCGCGCGGCTCGCATCGGTGTCGAACTCGCCCGGAGGCG
The DNA here is from genome assembly GCA_035265935.1 of Gaiellaceae bacterium. Taxonomy (GTDB): domain Bacteria; phylum Actinomycetota; class Thermoleophilia; order Gaiellales; family Gaiellaceae; genus JACDAN01. The sequence goes on along the minus strand of DATFOC010000019.1, from coordinate 61,104 downwards.
TCCCGAAGTCGCCCTGGAAGAGGCCGCGCAGCTCGTCGACGACGAGTCCGTAGCGGCTCGCCGAGAGGACGTGGATCAGCGCCTGCGATCCGAGGATCTGCCCGATGGGCGCGGCAAGCGGCGGCCAGCCGGCCTCCCCGCGGATCCGCTCGAGCTCGTCGAGCACCTCGTCGAGCCTGTCGCCCATGGACTGCGTGCGCAGGTGCGCGTCGAGGGCCGCGACGAGGCCGGCCGGCAGGTTGTGCTGGGCGGCGCGCACCGCGATGCGGGGCGCGAGCGGCGTGACCGGCTCGTCGCCGATGTGCTGGTCGATCAGGTCGGAGGCTCGCCAAAGCTGTTTGCTGTCGACACCAGACTCGAGCCCGAGCCCCTCGAGGACGTCTGCGAGCCCCTCGCCTGCGACGCGGTGCAGGACGAGCGCGACCGCGTAGACGGCGCACGCGATGCGGTCCGCCCCGGCCCGCGCGGCCTCGAGCGCCGCGGCGAGCGCGTTCCCCGCCGACCCCTGGCAGTAGATCCCGATCGGGAGGCCACTCGCCTCGCCGATAGCAGACGTGAGCTCGCTGGCGCGGTGGGGCTCGAGCGATCCGGACGGATCGTGGAGAAGGATCCGGGTGGCGCCGAGCTCGGGTAGCTTGCGCGCCTGCTCGACGAGCGCGTCGGTCTCGCCCGTCGGGCCGGGGCTGTAGATCAGGCCCGCGTCGAACTCGCCGCCTGAGCCGGTGATCGCCTCGCCCGCCTCGCGGAGATTCATCACATCGTTGAGCGGGTCGTGCAGCCGGAAGACCTCGATGCCGTTCTCGGCGGCCGTCTTGACGAACCGGCGCACGAAGTCACCGCCGACCGGACGAGAGCCGACCAGGAAGCGGCCGCGAAGCGCCATCCCGAGGGGGGTCTTCGTCCGGGCCTTGATCGCCCGGATCCGCTCCCACGGGCTCTCGACGCCTCGGCGCACGGCGCTGTCGAACACGCCCCCGCCGGACACCTCGAGGGACGCGAAGCCTGCGCCGTCCAGGATCTCGGCGAGGTCGAGGATCACCGAGGTCGGCAGCCGGCCGGAGAGCGGTTCCTGGCTGACGAGGCGGACCGTGGTGTCGACCAGGGCGGGCATCCGCCGGACCCTAACGAGAGGCTCGCTCGGCGGCAGGCAACTGCGCGAAGGCATAGAGCACGAGGTAGAGCACTGAGAGCAGCGCGGTCAATGCAACGGTCATTCCGAGTGTCCTCGGGTGGGACAGCGGATCGGAGGCACGGGCCCAGACGTCGGCGAGGAGCGGCCCCGGGCTCGTCACGAAGTCCCAGCTGTTCCAGCCCAGCGAGCGCCCGAGGTAGATCCCGAACCCGCTCGCTAGGAGGCTTCCGCCGACAAGCGCCCAGCCGAGCAACGCGCCGTGCGTTCGACGGACGACGACCTGCATCAGGTAGATCGACAAAAAGCCGAGGAATGCGCCCGTCCACGCGAAGGCGCTGAAGAGGACGAGGTCGAACCAGAGCGGCGCGTCGTCGCGCGAGCCGAGGTGGATCAAGTCGGTGAGCAGATAGGGCGCGTTCGGGAGAAACAGCAACCAGAGGGCCGCGAGCGGGAGGAGCCGGCTGATGCCGACTCCGCGCCGGTGCATGTCGTAGACCGCGACCGCCGCCACCAGTGGGATCCACGCGAGGAAGAGGTTCCAGGCCAGGAACCGGTAGGCGCCGTGCTCGGAGTAGACCCAGCGGGCTACGAGCAGCGAGGCGCAGAACGCCGAGGCAAGGGCGAGTGGGGCGAGCGCCAGCGCGCGGCGATCACTCATCGAACGCATGGAAGGGAGTGTAGAAGTGGGTCGAGGACGGTCTGGCGAAATACCGGCTTTGCCGCCAGGGTGCGATATTCCGCCGGACCCTCCTACGCCCGGCTGATGTAGCGCCGCTCCCGGGTGTCGACCTTGATCCGGTCGCCCTGGTTCACGAAGAGCGGCACCTGGACGATCGCGCCGGTCTCGAGCTTCGCCGGCTTCGTCACGTTCGAGACGGTGTCTCCCCGGACACCGGGCTCCGTCTCCGCGACCGTCAGCTCAACCGAGGCTGGCAGCTGGACGCCCGACGGGCGGCCGTCCACGGTCATCAGCTGCACGGTGCTGGACGGCTGGAGGAAGTCGAGCGCCTCGGCGACGGACTCGCGTGCCAGGCTGATCTGCTCGAAGGTTTGCGCGTCCATGAACACGACCTCGTCGCCCGAGTCGTAGAGGTACTGCGCGTTCTTCGTCTCGGTGATGACGCGCGGGAACTTCTCGCCGGCACGAAAGGTCTTGTCGACGACCGAGCCCGAGTCGAGGTTCTTCAGCTTCGTGCGGACGAAGGCGCCGCCCTTCCCGGGCTTGACGTGCTGGAACTCGACGATGCGCCAGGCCGAGCCGTCGAGCTCGATGTGCATCCCGTTCTTGAACTGGTTCGTGTTGACGACGTCGGCCACGGCCGGAGGCTAGCGGACGTTCATCAGCTCCTTGGTGGAGGCGGTCAGGATCTCGCAGCCGTCCTCTGTGACCACGACCAGGTCCTCGATTCGGACGCCGCCGACGCCGCTCAGGTAGATCCCCGGCTCGACCGTGACCACGTTGCCCGACTCCAGCGTGTCGGTGGACTCGGGCCGTAGCGTCGGCGCCTCGTGGACCATGAGCCCGAGGCCGTGACCGAGCCCGTGGCCGAAGTTCTCGGCGTAGCCTGCATCGGCGATGACGGTACGGGCGGCCGCGTCGGCCTCGCGGCCAGTCGTCCCTGCGCGTACTGCGTCGAGGCCGGCCTGCTGGGCCTCCTTCGTCAGGTCGTAGATCTCTCGGAGCGAGTCGGACACGTCGCCGACCGCGAAGGTGCGGGTGCAGTCGGAGCAGTAGTGGTCGAGCTTGGCGCCGGCGTCGACGAGCACGAGCTCGTCCTCCTGCACAACCCGGTCGCCGGGAACCGCGTGCGGGCTCGCCGCCGTCGGCCCCGCCGCGATGTCGATCGCGAACGCCGGCTCGTCGGCGCCGAGCTCGTGGAAGAGCTCGGTCATCCGCCAGACCAGCTCCTTCTCCGTCCGCCCGCTGAACTGCTCCTCGGACAGGCGCTCGTACACGCCGTCCGTGATCCGGGACGCCCGACGGATGGCGTCGAGCTCGCCAGGCTCCTTGACCGCACGCAGCGACTCGACGAGACCGCGGCGCGGCACTAGGCCCACGCCCGTCTCGCGGAGGACCTCGTGGTTCGCGTAGCTGACCGCGTCCGCCTCGAACCCGACCGTGTCGGGGATCCGACCGGCGAGGTCGCCGTAGATGAAGCGCTCGGTCTGCTCGACCTCCACCCCTGCGAGCTCCCGTGCCCGCTCGGCGTAGCGGAAGTCGGTGAAGAGCCGGATGCGGTCCTGCTCCACCAGAACCGCAGCGTTCGAGCTCTCGAAGCCCGTCAGGTAGAGGACGTTGGTCGGCGCGGTGACGAGCAGCGGCTCCTCGAGCAGCGCCCGCAGGCGGTCTACTCGCGTGTCAGGAATTCGAGTGCCTCCTTGTAGCCCTCTGGGCCTTTGCCGATTACCCGGTGCGCAGCGATCTCCTCGAGGACAGTGTGCCGCCGCCAGTCTTCCCTGTTCTCGATGTCCGAGAGGTGGACCTCGACGACGGGACAGCGCGCCAGCTCGAGCGCGTCGCGGATCGCGTAGCTGTAGTGCGACCAGGCGCCCGAGTTGACGACGAGGCCGCCGGCGGAGTCGCCGAGCTCCTGACACCACTCGACGTACTCGCCTTCGTGGTTCGTTTGGCGGCAGAGGACGTCGCAGCCGAGCTCGGCCCCCCAGTCTCGGATCTTCCCCTCGAGCTCGGGCAGCGAAAGCCCGCCGTAGATAGCCGGGTCGCGCCGGTGGAGCACGTTGAAGTTCGAGCCGTGCAGCACGCCGACGAGCACGAGCCGGAGCCTAGCCAGCGATCAGCTCGTCGAGCGCCGCGCGGACCTCGGCCTCGGGGCGCTCGACCCCCCACACCGGCTTCCCCGGCGCCTCGAGGAGGACGAGCCGGATCCGACCGTCGCGGATCTTCTTGTCCCGCTGCAGCGCAACCCACGCCCGCTCGCGGTCGACCGCCACCGGCCGGGGATCGAGCACGGTCTCGACCACGTCCGTAGGGAGCCCCGAGAGACGCAGCGCGGCGAGGAGGCCAAGCGCGACCGCGTCTCCGTGGCGCACCGTGTACAAAGACGCCGCCTCGAGGGCGTGCGCGAAGGTGTGGCCGAGATTGAGGATCGCGCGGCGGCCGCCCTCGTAGGGATCCGCCAGGCAGACGCCGGACTTGTACGCCGCGCAGGCGCCGATCATCTCCTTCTCGGGGAGGTCCCAGACGTCGACGCCGGCGAGCAGTCCCGTCTTGACCACTTCGGCCATACCGGCTCGGCGCTCCTCCTCGGGGAGCGTCGAGATCAGCTGCGGATCGATCACGACCTCTTCGGGGTAGTGGAACGCGCCGGCGAGGTTCTTGCCCTCGCGGAGGTCGACGCCGGTCTTGCCACCGATCCCGGCATCCACCTGGCCGACGAGTGTGGTCGGCGCCGAGATCCACCGGACGCCGCGCATGTACGTGGCGGCGACGAAGCCCGCGAGGTCCGTCGTCGTCCCGCCGCCGTAGCCGACGATCGTCCCGTCCCGGGAGATGCGCAGGTCGGTCCAGAGTCGCTGGGCTTCCTCGATCGACTTCTCGCGCACCTCGCGCACCTCCGGGAGCTCGAGCGGGTGGAGGTCCAGCGCCGTGGGGTCGGCAAGCAGGACGTCGCCTGTGGGTCGCGCTCCCGGCTCGATCCGAACGCCGAGCCCCGCCAGGACGACGCCGTCGAGGTCGTCGGCCCGGGCGTCGGCCGCATCGTCGTACAGGCCCACGCGGCGCTCGTACAGCTGCCGGAACTGCTCCTCGTCGCTCGCGAGCGGCCTCGTCGACCGCGCCACCCGGTTCCACGCAGCGTCGACCTCGACCTCGACGAGCACCGTAAGGGCGTGCTCGCGGAGAGCCTCGCGGATCGCAGGCGTCTCGATCGCGCCGCCGCCGAGCGCGATCACGGCGGGCCGGTCGCGCTTCAGCGTCCTCAGCGTCTCCTCGGCCTCGAACACCCTGAAGCCCTTTTCTCCCTCCCGGCGGAAGAGATCCGGGATCGAACGGCGCGTGGACTTCTCGATCTCCTGGTCGAGGTCGACGAACGGCCTCCCGATCAGGTCCGCGACGCGCGAGCCGACCGTCGTCTTGCCGGCGCCCATGAAGCCGATGAGGGCGAGGTGGCGGTCTAGGGCGTGCGCCATGGGATGCGATCGAGGTACGCCCGGTGCGCCGCGAGGAAGTCCTCGAGGGAGTCGCCGCCGAACTTCTCGCGTGCGGCGCGGCCGAGCTCGAAGGCCACCGACGCCTCGGCGACGACGGCGAGCGCTTCGACGGCCGCGACGTCGCTCCGCTCGACGAGTGCCTCGGCCGGCTCGCCGCTTCCGAGGTCGACCGATCGCAGCGGGCGCATCAGCGTCGGCAGCGGCTTCATCGCCGCGCGCATGACGATTTCCTCGCCGTTCGAGACGCCGCCCTCGATCCCGCCTGCGCGGTTGGTCTCGCGCCTGAGCCCCGGGAGGATCTCGTCGTGTGCCTGCGAGCCGCGCAGGCCGGCGAGGCCGAAGCCGTCGCCGATCTCGACGCCCTTCACCGCCTGGATCCCCATCAGCGCAGCTCCGAGCCGGGCGTCCAGGCGATCCCCCTTGGCTGCGTAGGAGCCGAGCCCCGGCGGAACCCCGCGAGCGCGGACTTCGACGACACCGCCGACAGTGTCCTTATCGGCGCGGGCGGAGTCGACGTCTCCCATCTCGAGCACCGACCCCGCGACCTCGACGCCGAGCTCGTGGAGAAGCGCCTTGCAGACGGCACCTGCGGCGACCGTGATCGCCGTCTGCCGCGCACTCGCGCGCTCGAGCGTGTTGCGCACATCGTCGTGGCCGAACTTCAGCGCCCCGGCGAGGTCGGCGTGACCCGGGCGCGGCAGGCTGACCGGCTTCGTGCCCTTCCCCTCGGGCTCACCCTCCGGCGGCCATGGATTCATCCCCCAGCGCCAGTTCTCGTGGTCCCTGTTCGCGACGACCATCGCGATCGGCGTCCCGAGCGTCCGGCCGTGGCGCAGCCCCGCGAGCACCTCGACCCGGTCTTGCTCGATCCGCTGGCGGGGGCTGCGACCGTAGCCCTCTTGCCGCCGGCCGAGATCGGCGTCGATCGCCTCCCTGTCGAGCTCGAGCCCGGCGGGAAGGCCGGTCAGGATCCCGACGAGCGCCGGGCCGTGGGATTCACCCGCTGTCGCGAGGCGGAGCACCCGACAAGCCTACGGCGCGCCGCATCACCTCGACCGGCGGCGGCTCGCCCGTCCAGAGCTCGAACGAGGCCGCGCCCTGCGCGACGAGCACCTCGAGCCCGTCCAGCACGCGGGCCCCGGCGGCTCTGGCCGCCTCGGCCGTAGCCGAGCCCGGGTACGGCAGGTCGACGAGCGTCTGACCCCGCGCGACCTGCACGACGATCTCATCCCTCGCCGAGGTCGCGTTGACGACGAGGTCGGCGCCGGCCGTCTCCGGCGGCCACTCGCCACGGCGGGCGAAGACCGTCGCGCCCGGCAACGCCGCGCGAAAGGCCGCGGCCGCACCGCCGTCGCCGACGATCACGGCCCTCTCGTGCTCGAGCCCCTCGAGGATCGCCGCGTCGGTGCTCGTGGCGCGGAGCGGATGGAAGAGCAGTGTGTTGACGGACTCCTCGCTCGCCCTGGCCAGCCGGGCCACGTCCTGCTTGTACGGCGTCGTCACGTTCGCGCCCGCATACCCGAGTCCGGCCAGTCGTGAGAGGACAGCCTCGAGCTCCTCCGGCTCCACCTCCCACGCCACGTAGGTCCAGTCGAGCCCGAGCGCCTCGAAGGCGGCGTTATGCATCCGCGGCGACAACGAGTGCGCCAGGGGCGTCCCGATCAGCGCGACGTTAGTAGCCGTTGGCGTTCAGGTAGTTGATGAACTCGCGCTCGGACGCGGTGAAGAAGTGGTGCACCCGGTCCGACTTGCGTACGAAGAAGAGGTAGTTCGCCTTCGCCGGATGTGCCGCCGCCTGCATCGAGGCGAGCCCCGGATTCGCGATCGGCGTCGGCGGCAACCCCGGATGGATCCGCGTGTTGTACGGCGTGGGGTCGGTGAGGTGCGACTCGCGCAGCGACTCGGTTCCCGGGACATTCAGCCCGTAGCGGATCGTCGCATCGATCCCGAGCGTCATCCCGGCCTTCAGGCGGTTGTAGATCACGGCCGCGACGAGCGCGCGCTCCTCCGGTGCGATCACCTCCTTCTCCACCATCGAGGCAATGATCAGGACGTCGTACGCGGTGAGGTTCTTCGCCCGGGCGGCCCGGAGATTGAGTTGCGACCAGCTCCGGCGGAATGCCGTCAGCTGCTTGTTCACGAGCTGTCGCGTCGTCGTCTTCGCCGTGAACTCGTACGTCGCCGGGAACAGGAAGCCCTCGAGGTTCGGCGGCCTGCCCTCGGTCAGGAACTGGGGTGGCACCCTCGACGAGCCCGCCGTCAGCGCTCGATACCGAGTGGGCGAGAGACGGGGCTCGACGTTCCGCCTGGCTTCCGCGATCTCGTTGACCTCGCCGATCCGGGTCGCCATCTGCTCGCGAGTGAACCCCTCCGGGAAGATGATGCGCAGCGTCTTCGGCGTCGCCGCCACCGGCTTCGGCGGCGGAGCAGGCTCCTCGCCGCGGCCTCCGAGGATCGCCCAGGCCGAGCCGACGAGGATCGCCAGCAGGCCGAGGACGAAGGCGAGCGCGACCATCCGGCGCAGGAAGATCCGGCCGTGCGAGGCCTTCGTCCGATGGCGCCGGGGCGGGCCCGGCGGAGGGATCACGGTTGTCGGTTCTTCCACCATTCCAGGTAACTCGTGAGCAGGTGCGCGGCCGCCCGGGCGTCGTCGTCGGCTCCCGGACCGGCCAGCGACGTCGTGAAGCGCTCGTCGAAGGTCTCGACCGGTACGTCCAGCTCCCGCATCAGGGATTCGACAAATCGTTCGGTCTCCTCCGCCTGTGCTCCGCGCTCGCCGCGCAGGGTGAGCGGCAGCCCGACCACGACGCGCTCGGGACTCTCTGCGCGGACCACGTCGACGAGGCGCCTCATGCCCTCCTCGGTGGCTGCCTGCTTCACGGATCCGAGCGGCCTCGCGAGCGTCCCCGTGGGGTCGGAGACCGCGACGCCGGTCCGAGCCGACCCGTAATCGAGGGCGAGCACTTTCACGCAGTGGCCGCGATCTCGTTCTTCGCGACCTCGTATGCCGCTGCGAGCCCCTCCGGATCCTTGCCTCCGGCCTCGGCGAGCGTCGGCCGGCCACCGCCGCCGCCTCCGATCTTCTCCGCCGCCTTACGGGCCACCTGCACGGCGTCGAGCCCCTTCTCGACCAACGACTGGTCGAGATTCACGACCAGGTAGGCGCGCCCGTCGTCCACCGAGCCAAGCAGGACCGCGTCGGCCTTCTTCGACCGGCGCAGCTGATCTGACAGATCCTTGAGCGCCGAGCCCTTCACAGCCTCGACCTCGGCGACCACGATCCCGTTGGACTCGTCCCGGATGACGACCTCAGAGGCGCCCTTGTCCTTCGGGCCCTTGGCGAGCTCCTTCCGTGTGCGCTCCAGCTCCGCCCTGGTCTCGTCGAGCTCCTCCGAGCGGGCGCGAAGCGCCGCCCACGCCTCGCCGGCCGTGATGGCCTCGATCCGGCGGACGCCCGAGCCGACCGAGCCTTCCGAGAGGATCACGAACGGTCCGATCTCCGCCGTCGAGCGGACGTGCGTCCCGCCGCAAAGCTCGCGCGAGTACCCCTCGACCTCGACGACGCGCACCTCGTCCCCGTACTTTTCGCCGAAGAGCATCATGGCGCCGAGTCGCCGCGCCTCCTCGATCGGCGTCACGAACGTTCGCACCGGCAGGTTCTGGAACACCTTCTCGTTGACGGCGCGCTCGACCTGCTCGCGCTCCTCGGTGGTGAGCGCCTTGTCGTGCTTGAAGTCGAAGCGGAGCTTGTCCGGCCGAACCGCGGACCCCGCCTGGACGACGTGCTCCCCGAGCGTGTCCCGCAGCGCCTTGTGGAGCAGATGTGTGGCGGTGTGGTTCGCCATCGTCGGGAAGCGGGCGCTCCACGGGACGGAGGCCTTGACCCGGTCGCCGACGGCGAAGCCCTCGCCCCGGAAGGTCAGGGCTTGGTCGTCGCCGACCCGTGTCGCACGGACGAGCTCGGCCCGGTCGCCGGTCACCTCGCTTTCGATCCAGCCGCCGTCGGAGACCTGGCCACCGCCCTCCGGATAGAACGGGGAGCGCTCAAGCTTCGCCTGGAAGGTGCCGTCGCCGAGGTCTTCGAGGGCCAGGATCGCGGTCAGGACCTCGGTTGTCTCGAAGCCGACGAACTCGGTCGGCGGGCCGCTCACCCGGATCTCACCCTCGAAAGCGGCGGCCGAGCGCGAACGCTCGCGCTGCTCCGCCATCAGGCGCGTGAACTCCTCCTCGTCCACGGCGAGCCCGCGCTCGAGCGCCAGCTCGCGGGCCAGCTCCAGCGGAAAGCCGTACGTGTCGTGGAGCCGGAACGCATCCTCCCCGGAGATTGCGCCTCTGGAGGCGACCTCCTCGAACAGGCCCATCCCGCGCTCGAGCGTCTGCGTGAAGCGCTCCTCCTCGGCACGGATCGTCTCGGCGATGCGATCGCGGTTCTCCTCCAGCTCCGGGTACCAGTACGCCATCTGCTCGGCCACCAAGTTCGAGATCCGCCAGAAGTCGTTCAGTTCGATCCCGCGGGCCTGCTGAACTGCCCGGCGGATCACGCGGCGCAACACGTACCCCCGCCCCTCGTTCGACGGGAGCACCCCGTCCGCGACGAGGAAAGTCATGCCGCGGCCGTGGTCGGCCATGATCCGGTGGGCCTTCGTCGCCTTCTCGGAGCTCGTCCAGGCGACGCCGCTCTCGGCCTCGATCCAGTCCATCAATGCCTGGAAGCCGTCGGTCTCGTAGACGGTGATCACGTCCTGCTGGATCGCAGCCGCGCGCTCGAGCCCCATCCCCGTGTCGATCACGGGCTTGGGAAGAGGCGTGAGGGCGCCGTCGGCGCCGAGGTCGAACTCCATGAAGACGAGGTTCCAGAACTCCAGATAGCGCTCGCAGGGGCACCCGGGCCCGCAGTCCGGGCGGCCGCACGAGAGCTCGACGCCGCGGTCGTAGTACATCTCGGAGCACGGCCCACACGGGCCCGTCTCGCCCGCCTGCCAGAAGTTCTCGGTGCGCGGGAGACCGACGATCCGCTCGCGGGGCTGGCCGACCGCCTCCCACGCGGCGATCGCGACCTCGTCCTCACCCAGCCCGAGCCCCGGATCCCCGGCGAAGACACTCACCCAGAGCTTGTCGAAGTCGATGTCGAGCCGGTCGCGCATGAACTCCCACGCGTGCTCGACGGCGCCTTCCTTGAAGTACTCGCCGATGGAGAAGTTGCCCATCATCTCGAAGAACGCGAGGTGGTAGCCGTCGAGGCCGACCTCGTCGATGTCGGTCGTCCGGAAAACTTTCTGGAACGTGGTCAGCAGCGTCGCCGGCGGCTCTTTCTGGCCCAGGAAGTAGGGTTTCAGGGGTTGCATACCGGCGCTGATCAGCAGCGTCGAGGTGTCCTGGGGAGGCGGGATCACCGGCGCAGAGGGCAGCCGTGTATGGCTCTTCTCCTCGAAGAAGCGCAGGAAGCCTTCGCGGATGTCGGCCGTCGTCCGCACGCCTCGATTCTAGGTGCCGGGTGGTGACACACCTCAACGCTTTCGGCGCTCTTCCGGCACAGACACGTGTGTCGGCGTTCGTTACGATCGAATCGGGGAGGAGGCTGGAGGCCCCAGGGGCGGATCAGCGAGGCCCGAGGCCGGTGGCCCACTCCGCCACGATTCGAGCGAGCTCGGGACCTGCGTCGGCGAACAGGTCGTGGCCGGCGTTCTCGAGGAAGTGGATCTCCGCCTCCGGGAACCGCTCGGCGAACACCTTGGCAGCGCGCCGGTTCTGCTCCCGCGTCTCCGCGGGCTCGGTCGCGAGCAGGAGCAGGATGGGGATCCGCGCCTCGGCGATCGCCGGCCAGCTCTCGGTCACCCGTGTGCCCATGAGGCCGTACATGGCCGACGCCCGCGTCTCCGGCGTGACGATGCTGACGAGCTGCCCGTCCTCTTCACGGAGCCCCGCCCGGAAGGCCTCCAACAGTTCGGGTGTGATCCGGCGCCGCACCTCCTCCTGAGCGTCGCGCTCGAAGTCCTCGGCGGTCGTGCGGATCGTCCGCTCGGGCCCCCGCGCGTCCTCGACAAGGTCCTCGTAGGTCTTCCCGTGCGGGAAACCGGGCACGTCCTGGTAGTCGATCTGCCCGCTGTCGACCAGCACCAGCCCGTCGACACGCTCTGGATGCGCCGCCCCGAACGCGGTCATGATCGTGCCGCCCCAGGAGTGCCCCATCAGGATCGCGCGGTCGATCCCACGCGCGTCGAGGAGGTCGCGCACCATCCCTACGACCGACGCGGTCTCGTACTCCTCGGACGGAAGCGCGGGCGACTCGCCGAAGCCTGGCGCATCCGGCGCGAGCAGCCAGAGCCCTGCGTCCGTCAGCGTCGGCGCGATCTCGGCCAGGTACGCACCCGACGTCCCGGAACCGAGCGCGTGCCAGAAGACGAGAGGCCGCCCGTCGGGGGAGCCCCATTCTCGAACGTGCATGCGCCCAGGAGGGCTTGGTGGGACATTGCTCGTCATTCGGGTGTGCTGGTCGTTCCTAGGCAAGGACGCAGGGAGCGGTCGTACCGGATGAGATACGGACGCGACTGAGGACGCGGCCTAGGGCGAGCAGCGCAGCCGAGGGGCATAGTCGACGTCCGCCAAGCCCTCTTAGGCTACTTCGGACTCTTCGGCGATCTCTTCGCGGATCTTTTCCAGTGATCGCCTGATCAGCCGCGAGACGTGCATCTGCGAGATGCCGATCTCGGCAGCGATCTGCGACTGCGTGAGGCCGCTGAAGAAGCGCAGGTGGAGGATTTTCCGTTCGCGCTCGTCGAGCACCTTGAACCCAGGCGCGAGCACGGCGCGATCCTCCGAGACCTCGTACTCGTGCTCGATCGTCCCGAGCGACTCGAGCGGGTCGAGCTCACCGTCCTCGTCGGAGCCGCCGCCGGTCGAGAGCGACACCGAGCTGTACGCACGGCCGCTCTCGAGCGCCTCGAGCACCTGTTCCTCCTCGACCCCGGCCGCCTTCGCGAGCTCCGGGATCGTCGGCGAGCGGCCGAGCTGCACCGTCAGCTGCTCGATCAGCTTCGAGACCTGGACGTTCAGCTCCTGAAGCCCGCGCGGGACGCGCACGGACCAGCCCTTGTCGCGGAAGTGCCGCTTGATCTCGCCGATGATGTTCGGCGTCGCATACGTCGTCAGTTCGACGCCGCGCTCGAGGTCAAACCGGTCGATCGCCTTGATCAAGCCGATTGCGCCGATCTGAACCAGGTCGTCGAGCTGCTCTCCGCGATAGGCGTACCGGCGGGCGAGTGAGCGAACGAGCGACATGTAGCGCTCGATCAGCTCCTCCCGGGCGGCCAGGTCGCCGTCCTCGTGGTAGCGCCTGAGCAGGATCTTGTCGTCGGCCGCCATTCCTAGCCCGGCCCCTCGGTGCCGGTCTGCTTCCGAAGCTCGATCCAGGTCCCGCCGTCTCGTTCCTCGAGCACCCAGCCGTCGACCACGGCGTCGAGGAGCCGCCGGATCGAAAGTGCGTCGCCGGGTTCCGCGTCGAAGTCGGCGCGCAGCTGCTGGCTGAACGGCCCGAGCTCGGCCGCGAGGCCACCGTCCAGGACGCGAAGGGTGAGCGTGACCTCTTCGCCGCCGTCGCGCCGATCGAGCAGGCCGTCGAGCGCGAGCTCGAGCTCCTCGAGATGTTCGACGGTGAGGTCGAGGCGTGAGGCGACGCCGCCCAGCACGAGGTGAGCCACGCCGTAGTAGGGCCGCTTCCGCGGCATCGTGAGCCTGATCTCGTCCCTGCTCATTGGTTGTGCGGAACCCCTCCCAGCAACGCACGCCGGACGTTAGCCGTCGTATACGTCATGCGCCGGACGACACGATCCGCCCCGCGCCGATTACGACGTCACCGTCGTAGAGCACGGCCGCCTGGCCGGGAGCAACGCCGTACGCGGGCTCGTCCAGCACCGCGGCGAACCCACGCGCCCTCGCCTCCACCCGGCCCGGAACCGCCGGCGACCGGTAGCGGAGCTTGACGTCGACGCGGTCTGCGTCTGCGAAGAGGCGACCGTCCGCCCGAACTCGCCTTCGGGCCAAGGATTCGCGCGCACCCACGACGACGGCGTTACGGTCCGGAACGGTGCGGAGCGCGTAGACCGGCGACCCGGCCGCCACCCCGAGGCCCTTGCGCTGCCCCGGTGTGAAGCGCCAGAAGCCGTCGTGGGTTCCGAGGACCTGCCCTCGCTCGTCCTCGACGGCCCCCTCCTCGGCATTCAGGCCGTGACGCGAAAGGAACGCGCGGTAGTCGTCGCCGCCGAGGAAGCACGCCTCCTGGCTCTCCGCCCGCCGGGCTGCCGCGAGACCTGCGCGCTCGGCCTCCGCCCGTGTTTCTTCCTTCGACTGCTCACCGAGCGGGAACGAGACGCGGTCGAGGACGCGAGGATCGAGCCTCGCGAGCATGTAGGACTGGTCCTTCTCGGAGTCTGCGGCGCGGGCAAGGAGCGGGCGTCCGTCGTGTTTGACGATCCGGGCGTAGTGCCCGGTCGCCAGGCGCGCGGCTCCCGCAAGGCGCGCGAAGCGGAGAAGGCGTCCGAAGCGGAAGAAGCCGTTGCAGCGGATGCAGGGATTCGGCGTCTCGCCTCGCCGGTAGCCGCGCACGAAGGGCTCGACGATCGCGTGTCGGAACTCCTCCCGCGCGTCGATTGTGACGTGTGGGAGCCCGAGCCTGTGGCAGGTCGCGCGGGCGGCGATCACGGCCTCGGGAGAGCAGCAGGCGCGCTCGACGTCGCTCCCTTCCGGATCGATCCACAGCCGCAGGGTCACACCGAGCGCTCTGGGGCCGGCGCGGAGCAGTGCAACCGCGCTGTCGACGCCGCCGCTCATCGCCACGGCAACCCGTTCTGTGTCCGGACGGGCCCGGAAGATCGGCCCGATCGCGGACGCGAGCGCGTCCACGGTGAGCTCGTCGCCGCCGACTGCTGCCGCTTCGAGCAGCGTCATGCCGTCGAGCGGGCGGTCGAGCCCCTCCGCGTCGGACGAGACGATCCGGTCGCGGTCGACCGAGAGCCGGACGAGCCGCCACTCCCCGTCTCTCGACGAATCTCCGACGACTTCGATCACCGAGCCACCGTAGCCGAGAAACCGGGATGGGCCCGCTTCCGCAGGCCCATCCGAGAAAAGTGCCCCACCCTGCCGGTGATGCCTCGCGCAGTGCGAACCTGGACTAGCCAGGTGGGTGCCGAGCCGAACCGGCTTCTGAGGGCCGGCGCGGACCCGAGCTCCCTTCACGTGTCTGTTGGTTCACGTTTGTACGCGAGACCACGTACAGGGTCGAGCACGTCTCACTGTAGAGCACTGCGGCGTGCGAATCGCCAGCGGACCGTAGCCCGGCCGTCGATGCCGAGCTCCTCCGCCAGGGCGTCCGTCAACCCGAACTGGACTCCTCCGGGCGTCGCCCCGCGACCAACGACCTGGGTGAGGACCTCCTTGCCGCCGTGGCCGAGGTAGATCTTGGCGCCGCAGGGCAGGACCGGATGTGCGAAACCCATGGTCGAGCGCTCGACGACGTGGCCGCACGACGTCGGCCGCCGGTAGAAGCGCCGGGGCTCCCTGCCGGCGGCCGCCTCGTACCAGCCGCCGCCGGGTGGCGCGACGGCCTCGGGAAGCTTCGTAGCCGTGCCCGAGTCGCCGATGCGGTCGGCCAGGCTGAGCGCGACGACGCCCCCGAGCAGCGTGACCCCTGCGAGGAGCAGGGCCCGCTGGGCGAAAGCCGGGCTCACGGTGCGGCCGCCGCTTCTGTCCGAGTGCCGTCGTCGGCGACCAGCTCGCCGAACGAGTCGCGCACCAGCTCATCGAACTCGCCCGGAAGCGTTCCGTCCACCCGCGCGAAGTCTCGCAACGACGCAATCAGCGCGGCCCACTCCTCGTGGCGGTCGTCGTCGGGCCGCTCACGGACAAGGTGCTGAAGCTCCCAGATGTTCCACTCGCGCGGCGCCAAGCTCGGCTCCGGTTTCGGTTCCGGCTCGAGGTCGGGTGCCGGGTCGCGTTCCGGCTCGCGTGCCGTCGATGCCTGCACCGGCGGCGGCCCGCTCGCGAGGATCGCCCGCGCGCTGCGCTCGCTCACCGCCAGCTCGGGCTCCGGCTCGACGTCCACCACCTCGGTGAGCTCCGACGCGGCAGGCTCCTCTGATGGAGACTCCTCCGCTTCCGGCCGTTCGTCGCGAGCCGGGGCCTGCTCGCGCGCATAGGCGCGGCCGACGAGGGCGATGAGGACACAGGCGGCTGCGGTGAGCGCCACGATCACGATCGGATCGAGCTGGGCGAGGACCGCCCCCACCGCCACGAGCGCGACAAGCGCGGCTCCGATCGTCAAACGCACGGCCGGGGAGTGCAGAGCGCCCAGCGCCTAGCCTCCCTCGGCCTCGCGACGCTGCTCCAGCGCGGCCGCGACCGGCTCGGGGTCGGTCAGCTCGTCGGGCTCCCCGGGTGGCTCCTTCTCCACGACGGTCCCCTCTCGGACGACCCCGGGAAGGCGCGGCCGTTCGGCCCAGACGGCCAGCTCAAAAAGGCACACGAGGAGCCAAGCAACCGCCATCACGACGATGATCACCGTCGCGCTAAGCTCGGCGAACCCGGCTCCGATCGCAACCGCGATCAGGAAGCCGACTTCGAGCGCGAACCGCGGCCCAAATCCTCCCTGCACTGTCGAGACAGGCTACTGCGGTGTGGGGCTGTCTTCGTCGTCTTCCTGGCGCTCGGGTTGCGAAGGCGACTCCGGCTCCGGTGCCGCGGCCACTGGAGCCGAGCGCTCGGGCAGCTCCGCAGGAGCCGCCGTCTCTGTCTCGACCTGCGCTGCTCGAACGATCGCGTCGGAAACCCCCGAGACCGCCTCGTCGCCGAGCCCTGCCGCGGACAGCAGCTGCTCGGCGCCCTGCTGTGCGCGGACCATGATCGCGTTCGCCTGGGCGCGCGCCCATTCCAGCGTCTGCTCCACCTCGGCGCGGGCCGAGTTCGTGAGCTCGGTCGCCTGGTGGCGCGACTGCTCGAGCAGCTTGGCGCCGCTGGCCTCGGCCTCGCGAAGCTCCTGCGTCGCCTGCCGGTTAGTATCGGCGAGCAGCTGGCGGGCCTCGTTCCGGGCCGCGTTGACGATCTCTCCGCGCTGCCGCTCGCTCTCCTGCCGATAGCGCTCGATCTCCGTCTCGCGCCGATTCAGCTCAGACTGGCGCCGACGGACTTCCTGCTCAGTCTTGCCGAACTGCGTCGCCGACGCACGCTGCGCGTCGTTCTCGAGCACGTCGGCAAAGGCGGCCGCCTCGCGAATCAGGTGTAGCGCGTCCATCCGGACCGCGTGGCCGGTCGGCTCGACCTGCGCGTTGTGCCCCGCGGCCTGCAGGACACGGAGCTGCGCCTGAAGCTGAACGACGTGCCGGCGGAACGAGTCGAACGCGTCGCGGACGCGGTCGGCGTCGTAGCCCTGCTCCGCAACAGGGAGGTCCTCGACGCGCGGAAGTGACGTGATCTCGGGCTGGGCGCGCTCTTCAGAGGCCATGCGAATCCTTTCGAGGGACGGCCGGAGTTGCCTTCAAGTATGCCGATTCAATCGGCGTTTTCCACGTTGGGCCTTAGCTGGAGCCCGAGCTCGGCCAGCTGGTCGTCGGCCACAACGGCAGGAGCCCCGCTCATCGGGTCGACACCCGCCTGGTTCTTCGGAAAGGCGAGCGTGTCGCGGATGACGGGCTCATCGAGGAGCGCCATCGTGAGGCGGTCGATCCCAGAGGCGATGCCGCCGTGGGGCGGCGCACCCATCGACAGCGCGTCGAGCAGGAACCCGAACTTCGCGCGCTGCTCCTCTGCCGAGATCCCGAGGAAGTCGAACATGCGCGCCTGGAGCTCCGGCTCATGGATCCGGATCGACCCTCCGGCGAGCTCGATCCCGTTGCCGACGAGGTCGTAGGCAACCGCGCTGGCGGCGCCGGGGTCCTCCTCGAGCAGCGGGAGGCTGTCGTCGGTCGGCCGGGTGAAGGGGTGGTGCTGTGCGGTCCAGCGTTTCTCGTCCTCGTTCCACTCGAGGAGGGGCATGGGCGTGATCCAGAGGAACTCCCAGGCGTCGCGGTCAACGAGGTCGAGCTCGCGGCCGAGGTGCAGGCGGAGCAGGCCGAGCACCTTGCTCGCCAGCTTCGGGGTGTCGGCGACGAAGAGGGCCGTCGTCCCCGGCTCGCGGAACGCGTCCAGCTCCGGCTCCGACAGGAACTTCGCGATCGGCGACGCGACCTCGCCGTCCTCGCGGAAGACGATGTAGGCAAGGCCCTTCGCCCCCCACGGCTTGGCCATGTCCTCGAGCTTCTGCACCTCAGCGCGCGAGAGCTCGCGCGGGACGCTCAGGTAGCGCACGGCCTCGGCATTCGCGAACACGCCGAACTCGGAGCCGCGGGTGATCTCCGTCGCGTCCTGAATCTCGAGGCCGAAGCGAAGGTCGGGCTTGTCCGAGCCGTAGTGCAGCTCGGCCTCCTGCCAGGACATCCGCGGGAATGGCGTCTCGAGCTCGACGCCGATCGTCTCTCGCCAGATCCGCGGGACGATCCGCTCCATCAGCGCGAAGATGTACTCCTCGTCCGGAAAGGCCATCTCCACGTCGAGCTGGGTCAGCTCCTGAAGCCGGTCGGCGCGGAGATCCTCGTCCCGGAAGCAGCGGGCGATCTGGTAGTAGCGCTCGAAGCCGGAGATCACAAGCAGCTGCTTGTAGATCTGAGGCGACTGTGGCAGGGCGAAGAACTTGCTGCGCTGAAGCCGTGTCGGCACGAGAAAGTCCCGGGCTCCCTCGGGCGTCGGCTTGGCCATGATCGGCGTCTCGATGTCCACGAACGTGTCCTGCTCCATCTCCTGCCGGATGATCGAGACGAGCTGGGCCCGGGTGCGGATGTTCCGCTGCAGGCGATCGCGCCGCAGGTCGAGCCAGCGGTAGCTGTAGCGCAGCGTCTCGTCGACGTTCTCCTCGTCCAGCTGGAACGGGAGCGGCGTCGAGCGGGAGACGAGCTCCAGCTCGTCGACCTGGACCTCGACCTCGCCGGTCGGGAGGTTCGGGTTCACCGCCTCGGGCGCTCGCGCGACGACTTCCCCCGTTGCGCGGAGGACGAACTCGTTGCGAATCTCGTGGGCCGTTCGGGCCGACTCGGGGCTCCGCTCCGGGTTGATCACGAGCTGCGCGATTCCAGTCTGGTCGCGGAGGTCGACGAAGATCAGGCCGCCGTGGTCGCGGCGGCGCGCGGTCCAGCCAGCGAGCGTGACGGTCCTGCCGACGTCCTCCTTCCGGAGCTCCCCTGCACCGAGATCGCGCCAGCTCATCTGTGGAGCTCTCTTGCGATCGCGTCGGGGTCTGGCGTCCGGCCTGGCTCGACGACGACTACCTGCCGGGCGTTGAGGCGGCTCGCCTGCGTGCGCTGGCCCTTGGCCGACCGGCCGGCATAGTCCATGTCGGCGGAGATCCCACGGCGGCGCAGCTCGGCGAGCGCCTTCGCGATCGCCGTGCGATCGGCGCCCTCCTCGACGACGAAGAACACATCGATCGCCTCCGGCGCCAGCTCGGGCTCGCCGAGCGAGAGGAGCAGGCGCTCGATTCCTGCGCCGAAGCCGATCCCCGGCGTCGGCGGGCCGCCGATCGCCTCGATCAGGCCGTCGTAGCGGCCGCCGCCGCAGATCGCGCTCTGCGCGCCGATCGCCTCGTCCCTGAACTCGAACGTCGTGCGCGTGTAGTAGTCGAGGCCCCGAACGAGCGTCGGCTCGAGCTCGTACCGGACGCCGGCCGCGTCGAGGAACGCCCGGACCTGCTCGAAGTGCGCCCGGCACTCGTCGCAGAGGCTCTCGCCCATCTTCGGTGCCTCGGCCAGGAGCGCCTGAACCTGCTCGCTCTTCACGTCGAAGACACGCAGCGGCGTCGTGCGTCGCTTGGCGCGCGCCTCTTCGTCGAGCTCGGAATCGCGCTCGTCGAGCCAGGCCTCGAGCTTCTCGATGTACGCCGGCCGACACTTCGGGTCCCCGATCGAGTTGAGGTGGAGGGCGTAGGCGGGGATGCCCAGGCGACGAAGCAGCTCGTCGTAGAACTGGATCAGCTCCGCGTCGACGGCGGGATCGTTGGAGCCGATCGCCTCGACGGAGAGCTGCCAGTGCTCCCGGTACCGGCCCTTCTGAGGGCGGTCGTAGCGCCACATCGGGCCGATGGTGTAAAGCTTGACCGGCTGGGGCTCTCGCTGCATGCCGTGCTGGAGGTAGGCGCGGCAGATCGGCGCCGTCGCTTCGGGTCGGAGCGTCAGTGAGCGGTCGCCGCGGTCCTGGAACGTGTACATCTCCTTCTGGACGACGTCGGAGCCCTCGCCCGAAGTGCGGATGAAAAGCTCGGTGTCCTCGAAGGCGGGCGTCACGATCCTGCGATAGCCGTAGAGCGCACAGAGGCGCTCCGCCTCGCCCATGACGCGCTGCCAGAGCGGCTGGTCGGACGGGAGGATGTCATGGGTCCCCCTCGGCGCCTCGAACTTCAAGAGGCGCGAAGCTCCGCGAGGAAGGGGTTGCGGGCGCGCTCGGCGCCGAGCGTCGTAGGCGGGCCGTGGCCCGGGTAGACGACCGTCTCGGGAGGGAAGCGGTTCAGGAGGGCTCGGATCGAGTCGACGAGCGTGTCCCAGTCGGCGAACGGAAGGTCGGTCCGGCCGACGCTTCCGGCGAAGAGGACGTCGCCGGAGAAGAGCATCCCGTCCGTCGCGAACGCGATGTGACCCGGTGAGTGGCCGGGCACATCGACGACGTCGAAGGTGAGGCCGGCGGCCTCGACCGTGTCGCCACCTTCGAGCCGAACGTCGGCGCGGTAGGGCGGAATGTGCTGGTCGGGATAGAAGGCGGCCGGATCCTCGAGCACCGACGCCTCACGCTCCGCCATGTACACCGGCGCACCGGTGGCAGTGGCGAGCGGCGCGATCCCGCCCAGGTGGTCCCAGTGGCAATGGGTGACCAGGATTCCCGCGACCTTGGAATCGGGCGCGGCGACCTCATAGCCGGGATCGATCACGACGGCCTCTTGCGCGTCCGGGCGGGCGCGGACCACATAACAGTTCGTCTGCGTGGGTCCAAGCGCATATGTGTCGACCGACGGAGCCATCGGGCGAGTGTAACGACGGGTCTTTGGAGGCCCTCAGCGGGTTAGGATCGCCGCGGTGCAGAGCTGGAACCTCCTGGAGCTCGAGATGCCCGAGGGCAGCCGGAGCCCCATCGTCCTGCACTCGCAGGACGAGGCGAGAGCGGTGCTGATCGGGCTGAAACCCGGACAGGCGTTGGGTGACCACCAGGTGCACGAGAACGCCTGGCTCGTGGTCGTGGACGGCAAGGTCGAGGTCGGATCCGGTGAGGAGACCGTCGAGGCGGGCACAGGGACGCTCTTCCGCTTCGACGCGCACGAGCGCCACCGCGTGGCCAGCCGCGAGGGCGCGCGAATTCTGCTGCTGCTCGCGCCCTGGCCGGGGGCCGGGCACTACCGCGGCAGCGCGACTCTCTAAGCGCCGGCGCGCTTCTTGTAGAGGCGGTACATCAGCGCATCCATCGCGTAGCTGAACGGCAGGAAGAACGCGAGGAGGAAAGCCGTGTTGACGAGCCGCTGCGTCATCGTTAGGTCGCCACTGAGGAACGTCACCGTCAAGAACATCAGCGGCGCGAAGAGGAGCCCGCGCTTTCCGATCTTGCGCCACGACGGCGGCTGCACCTCGCGGCCGGACGCCTTGGCCTTGGCCTTCGTTTGCTGCGGCGAGCGCTTCCCGTTGCGGGAGATCGGTTCGTCCTCGGGCACCTCGACCTCTTCTCCGGTGTCGTCGACGTAGACGTACTCCCACTCGTGCCGGCGATCCTTCGCGCGCCGCTTTCGTTGCTTTCTACTGGGCATCGGAACTAGGGTAGCGCTGCCAGGCCACATGTCCGCCCTCGATCACGGCGGCGACCAGGTCACCTCCCAGGTGGTAGGCCAGGTGGCGCCAGTCGGGTGCATCGAGCAGGACGAGATCTGCGTCGTACCCCGGCGCAAGGCGTCCCTTGCGGTCGGCCCGCTCGAGCACGTGTGCGGCGTTGACCGTCATCGCCGACAGCGCCTGTGCCGGCGACAGCCCGAGCTGCGTCGAGGCGAGCGAGGCGACGATCGGAAGGCTCTCGCAGAACGCGCTTCCGGGGTTGAAGTCGGTCGCGAGCGCAACCGCGGCGCCGGCCTCGACCAGCGCCCGCCCGGGCGGCATCGGCCTGCCGAGAAAGAGCGCGCTCGCCGGCAGCAGAACAGCCGTGACCTCACTTCGTGCGAGGGTCCCGACACCTCGCTCGCCCGTGGCCTCCAGATGGTCGACCGAACGTGCGCCGAGCTCGATCGCGAGCTCAATGCCGCCTGCCTCCGTGAACTGATCTGCGTGGAGGCGGAGCGCGAGACCGTGATCCCGCGCGGCTCCGAGGTACCGCCGCGCCTGCGCCGCGTCGAATGCGCCGCGCTCCAGGAAGACGTCCGCTGCCTCGACGAGCTGCGCGGCCTCCGGCAGGACCTCGGCGACCACGAAGTCGACATACGCTTCGGCATCGTCGTACTCGGGCGGCACCGCGTGGAGACCCAGGTAGGTCGGCATTCCGCCTTCGGCAGCAATCGCACGAAGGGACGCAAGCTCGGTATCGCGGTCGAGCCCGTAGCCCGACTTCGCCTCGAAGGTCGTCGTCCCCCACCGCAGCATCCAGCCGCGATGCCGCCGAACCGCCTCGCGGAGCTCATCCTCGTCGGCCCGCCGCGTTGCACGGACGGTCGACAGGATCCCGCCGCCGGCCGCATGCAGCTCCTCGTAGCTCGCGCCGCCCGCACGGAGCGAGAACTCCTCTGCCCGATCGCCGGCGAAGCACGCGTGAGTGTGGCAGTCGACCAAACCGGGGATGGCGGCCACGCCTCGCCCGTCGAGCTCCTCGACCTCTCCCTCGAGCCGGCCCAGGTCCCGCATGCGCCCGACGCGTTCGATGCGGCCGTCGACGCAGAGGACGTACGCATCCTCGAACACCTCCAGCTCGCCGAGCGCCGCACCGCGGAGAGGCGCGGTCGAACCCGCAGGCGTCGCGAGCTGGCGAAGGTCGCGCACGAGGAGCCGGCGTGAGCCGGCGGCGGCGTCCGTCACTCCCCGCGCGGAGGCATCGGCAGTTCGAGGTCGTGGTCGTCGGCGGCCTCGATCGCCTCGGGGTAGCCAGCATCGGCATGGCGGAGAACGCCGGTGCCGGGGTCGGCGGTGAGCACCCGCTCGAGCCGTTCCGCCGCGCCGTCGGTGCCGTCGGCGACAACGACCATGCCCGCGTGGATGGAGTTCCCGATGCCGACTCCGCCGCCGTGGTGCACGCTGACCCACGTCGCGCCGGCCGCGGTGTTCACGAGCGCGTTGAGGATCGGCCAGTCGGCGATTGCGTCGGAGCCGTCCCGCATCGCCTCCGTCTCGCGATACGGCGATGCCACCGAGCCCGAATCGAGATGATCGCGCCCGATCACGACCGGAGCCGACACGTCGCCGCGACCCACGAGCTCGTTGATCGCGACGCCTGCCTTCGCGCGATCGCCGAGCCCAAGCCAGCAGATTCGCGCCGGCAGCCCCTGGAACGCCACCCGCTCGGGAGCCAGCTCCAGCCAGCGTTGCAGGAGGACGTCGTCGGGAAACAGCCCTCGCAATGCCGCGTCGATCGCCTCGATGTCACGAGGCTCGCCCGAAAGCGCCGCCCACCGGAAGGGACCGATGCCGCGAGAGAACAGCGGCCGGATATACGCCGGGACAAAGCCCGGATATGTGAAAGCGTCCTCAACGCCTGCTTCTAAGGCCTCACCTCTCAGATTGTTGCCGTAATCGAAAACGTAGCTTCCGGCGCGGACGAACTCCAAGAGCCCCCGGACGTGTGTCGCAATCGAGTCACGGGCGCGGCGCAGATATGTGTCAGGTTCGGCCTCACGCAGTGACGCAGCCGCGTCGACGTCGAGCCCGACCGGGACGTAGCCGGTCAGCGGATCGTGCGCAGCCGTCTGATCGGTGACGAGGTCGAAGGGCTCTCCTCGCCGCGCGAGCTCCGGCACGACTTCCGCGGCGTTTCCGAGCAAGCCGATCGACAGCGGCCGCCCCTCCCCGGCCGCCGCCCGAACGCGTGCGAGGGCGTCATCGATGGAGGCGGCGGCTTCGTCGAGATAGCGCGTCTCCAGGCGGCGTCGAATCCGCCCGGGATCGACCTCGATGCAAAGCACGGCGGCCCCGGCCATCGTCCCGGCAAGAGGCTGCGCGCCGCCCATGCCGCCCAGCCCCGCGGTCAGGATCGTCCGGCCCGAGAGGTCAGGCGATCCGAAGTGCGTCTCGCCCGCGGCGGCGAAGGTCTGATAGGTGCCCTGGAGGATTCCCTGCGTGCCGATGTAGATCCAGCTCCCGGCCGTCATCTGCCCGAACATCGTCAGCCCGAGCGCCTCGAGCCGACGAAACTCGTCCCACGTCGCCCAGCGAGGCACGAGAAGCGAGTTCGCAATCAGCACCCTCGGGGCGGCCGCGTGCGTCCTGAAGACGCCGACGGGCTTGCCGCTCTGGACCAGCAGCGTCTCGTCCTCACCCAAGCGCAGCAGGCAGCGCACAAGCGCTCGAAGCGATTCGGGATCGCGCGCGGCCTTCCCGGAGCCACCGTAGACGACGAGCTCCTCCGGGCGCTCCGCGACTTCGGGATCGAGGTTGTTCAGCAGCATCCGTAGCGGCGCCTCCGTCGACCACGATCGCGCGTTCAGCTCCGACCCGCGAGGCGCGCGAATCCGTCCGGGCTCGCCGACGAACGACTCCACCTTCGACTCGATCGAATCGACGGTGGTCATCGTTTCGCCCGTTCGCGGCGCGCTTCCCGCCTCTGGTCCTTGTACATACGCCACCACGTCCAGCCGGTCGCGAGCACGAATGCCGCGCTCGCGCCGATCGCGGCCCTGCGCGCGTCCTGGCCCGTCAGCAGGAGGAACCCGAACCCCACGACGGCGAGCCCGCCGTAGAACAGCAGCGCGGCGCGGAACGGCCGCTCCGGCCCCTTCGGCTTCGCCGGCCGGCCGTTCTGACCCTCAATCACTGCAGCGCTCCGACCTCGGTCGCGACCGCAGCCGCCAGGGACCCGTCCCGAATCGCCGAGGCGACGGCTTCGATGTCCGCGCTCAGCGGGCGATCCTCCACGACGCGCGCCGAAAGCGACCGGACGAACCGGCGTGCCGCCTCGGTCCCTTGCCCCGCGGACAGCGGCGCCAGGAACTCGACGGCCTGAGCGCCGGCAAGCAGCTCGATCGCCACCGCCCGTTCGGCATTCGCCAACACCTGCCATGCCTTCAGGCCGGCCGCGTTCCCCATCGAGACATGATCCTCCTGGCCGGCGCTCGTCGGAATGGAGTCCACGCTCGCCGGATGGGCCAGGGACTTGTTCTCGCTGACGAGCGACGCGGCCACGTACTGCGGGATCATGAACCCCGAGTTGAGGCCACCGTCAACGGCGAGGAACGCCGGAAGCCCGTCGGAGAGGCTTGGATTGACGAGCCGCTCGGTCCGTCGCTCGGAGATGCTCGCCAGCTCGGAGACTGCCATCGTCATCGCGTCGAGCGCGAACGCGAGCGGCTGGCCGTGGAAGTTCCCTGCCGAGACGATCTCCCCCTCGTCCACGAGCACGAGCGGATTGTCGGTGCCGGCGTTCAACTCCACCGAAACCGTTTCCTCGACGTAGCGAAGGAGGTCGCGGCCGGCGCCGTGGACCTGAGGCGCGCAACGGAGCGAATACGCATCCTGCACGCGGTCACACCACCGGTGGGACTCCATGATCGCCGAGCCTTCGAGAAGCCGAAGGACGTTCTCGGCCGCCGCGGACTGACCGCGCAACGGCCGGACTCCGTGGACGCCTGCAGAGAAGGCCTTTCGCGAGCCCTCGAGGGCTTCGACGGAGAGCGCGCAGGCGATGTCGGCCCCAACGGCGAGGCGCTTTGCGCGAACGACCCCCAGCGCAGCGAAGGCCGCCATGAACTGGGTCCCGTTGATCAGCGAGAGCCCTTCCTTCGCGCGAAGCTGCAACGGCTCGATTCCGGCCCGGGCCAGCGCCTCACTGCCCGAGAGGAGCTCACCGTCGAACGAGGCCTCCCCCTCACCGATCAGCGGCAAGGCGAGATGCGCGAGCGGCGCCAGGTCGCCGCTGGCCCCGACAGAGCCCCTGCTCGGCACCCTTGGGAGAACACCTCGCCGCAAGCACTCCAGGAGCAGCTCTGCGACTTCGACGCGCGTCCCCGAGACACCGGTCGCCAGACCATTCGCCCGAAGCACGAGCGCTGCCCGGACGATCTCGTCCGGATACGGATCTCCCACGCCGCAGGCGTGGCTGCGCAAGAGCCGGACCTGGAGCTCGTCGACCAGCTCGGCCGGAATCGTCTGCGTGACGAGCCGACCGAACCCGGTGTTGACGCCGTAGGTGCGCTCGGGAGCGGCGGCGGCGCGCTCGACCACATCGCGGGCGGCACGCATCCGTTCGCGCGCCGACTCCGACAGCTCAACCGGCGCGCCTTCCACCGCGACCGCCCAGACGTGGTCGACCTCGAGGTCGTCGCCGGTCAGGACCTGAGTCTCGACCACGTCAGGACTCTAATCCTCGAGGAGGCGCGTCTCGATCAGCCGGGAGCCGTCGAAGCCCTCGATCCGGAGCGCCGACCCGGCCGCCGCCGCAGCTGCGCCCGCAGGCATCAGCCCGACCAGCTCGGCGCGATCGACCTCCGCGCCGAGACTCGCCGCCTCCGACTCGATCCGAGCGACGATCTCGTGCAGCGCCGCGGCCTCCCAGTCCTCGACGTTCATGCTCACCTGCACCCGCCCGGACCCGGGAAGCTCCAGGCCGAGCGCCCTCACACCCGGAAAGCCGCCGTCTCGCTCGCGGATCGCCGACGCGATCGTGCGCGCATGATCGAGCGTCGCGCCACGCAGGTCGACGTTGAACGCGATCAACGGGCGCCGGGCCCCGACGATGACGCCGCCAGCGGTCGGATGGAGGTCGGACGGCCCGAAGTCGGGGGTCAGACCATCCGCCAGCCTCGCGGCCAGCTCCTCCGTCCCGCCCCGCCGGAAGAACGCCGGCCCGCGGCCTGGAGCAAGCTCGCCGTAGAGGAACACGGGCAGGTCGAGCTCGCCGAGCCTGCCGCCGAGCTCCCAGGCGGCCGCTTTCGCGCGCTCCATGTCGGTCGGCCGCAGCGGCACCACCGGGACGACGTCGGCCGCGCCGATCCGTGGGTGTGCGCCCTCGTGTCGCCCGAGGTCGATCAGGTCGCGGGCGACCTCGACGGCGCGGACGAGGGCCTCGACCAGCGGCCCGTCCTCCCCGACGACGGTGAACACGGAGCGGTGGTGGTCGGGATCGGAGTGCATGTCCAGCAGCCGCACACCCTGCGAGAGGGCGGCACCGATCGCCTCGATCGTGGCCGCATCGCGCCCTTCCGAGAAGTTCGGCACCGACTCGAGCGGCAGCACGCTTCTACTCTAGGAGGGTGAAGGCGTACTACGAGGCGCGGGCGCGCGAGTACGACGACTGGTGGAACTGGCACGTCGACGAGCACGCCGAGGAGTACGGCGCCCTAATCGCAACGATCGAGTCACTCCAGCCGGCGAAGACGCTCGATGTCGCGTGCGGAACCGGTTTCCTCACCGGGCACCTCCCGGGTGAGGTCACTGGGATCGACCAGAGTGCGACCGTCCTGGAGATCGCGGCCGAGCAGGCGCCCCGAGCGACGTTCGTCCAGGGGGAGGGGATCGAGCTGCCGTTCGAGGACCGCGCATTCGACCGAGTGTTCACCTCGCACTTCTACGGTCACCTCGAGGATCCCGATCGCGAGCTCTTCCTCGACGAGGCCCGCCGCGTCGCGCCGGAGCTCGTGATCGTCGACTCCACAAGGCGCACGGATTCGCATCCGGACGGCATGCAACCGCGCGTGCTCAAGGACGGCTCGGAGTGGGAGATCTACAAGCGCTACTTCACCGGCGCCGGCCTCGCCGAGGAGCTCGGCGGAGGCGAGATCCTCCACGAAGGCACGTACTTCGTCGCCGTCCGCGCTTGACCCGGCGCCGCTCCTCGTACCGATCGATCGCCTCCCTCCAGCGCGACAACCGCGTCTGCCGCGCCTGCGCCGAGGAGGGCTTTCCGCTCTACTCCCTACCGGTCGTCCAGCCGTACACGGGCCAGCGCGCGTACATCCACGGCCAGGCGCCCGGCGTCGTCGAGGGTGAACAGCGGTTGCCCTGGAGGGGCCGCGCCGGGCAGACACTCCGCCGCTGGCTCGAGCTCGACGAGGACGAGTTCTACGCGACCTTCTACTGCGCCTCGGTGACGCGCTGCTACCCGGGCCGCTCTCGGTCGGGAAGCGGCGACCGGACTCCCACCCCGCGGGAACAGAAGCTCTGTGCGCTCTGGCGCGAGTGGGAGCTCCGGCTGATCGGGCCCGAGTTGATCGTCGCCGTCGGCGGCCTCTCGGCCAGGCGGCTCCTCGGTATCAGCAACCTCGGCGAGTCGATCGGCCGGAACTACGACCTGGACGGGGCAACGGCGATCCCGCTGCCCCACCCGTCAGGGACGAGCCGGTGGCTGAACGACCCGGCGAACCGGGAGCGCCTGGCCGGGGCGCTCGACGTCGTCAAGCAGGAGCTGTCGCGCCTTCGAACTGCGCCTCCTCGGTCGAGCCCGTGAGCGCCAGCGTCGACGACTCGCCGCCGGAGATCGTCTCCGCCACGGCGTCGAAGTACCCGGCACCGACCTCGCGCTGGTGCCGCGTCGCCGTGTAGCCCTCGGCCTCGAGCTCGAACTCCCGCTCTTGGAGCCGCACGTACGCGGGCATCCCCTCGTTCACGTAGCCACGGGCCAGCTCGAACATCGAGGCGTTCAGCGCGTGGAAACCGGCCAGGGTGATGAACTGGAACCTGTATCCCAGCTCGCCGAGCTCCGACTGGAAGCTCGCGATCTCGTCGTTGTCCAGGTGCTTACGCCAGTTGAACGAGGGCGAGCAGTTATAGGCGAGCAGCTTGCCCGGGAACTCCGCATGGATCGCCGACGCAAACTCGCGCGCCTCCCCCAGGTCCGGCTTCGACGTCTCGAACCAGACGATGTCCGCGTAGGGCGCGTAGGCGAGCGAGCGCTTGATGCAGGGCTCGACTCCGCCGCGAACCTTGAAGAAGCCCTCCCGCGTCCGCTCGCCGGTCAGGAACTCGTGGTCGGCCGGGTCGGTGTCGCTCGTGAGCAGAGTGGCCGCGTCGGCGTCCGTGCGGGAGATGAGGAGGGTCGGCACGCCCAGCACGTCCGCGGCCAGACGCGCCGCCTTCAACGTGCCGAGGAACTGCCCAGTCGGCACCAGGACCTTGCCGCCGAGGTGGCCGCATTTCTTCTCCGACGCGAGCTGATCCTCGAAGTGGACGCCTGCGGCGCCTGCTTCGATCATCCCCTTCATCAGCTCGAACGAGTTGAGGTTGCCGCCGAAACCGGCCTCGGCGTCGGCGACGATCGGGACGAACCAGTCGCGAGTGACCTCACCTTCCGCCTTCTCGATCTGGTCGGCGCGCATGAGCGCCCGGTTCAGGCGGCGCACGAGCGCCGGCACGCTGTTCGCGGGGTAGAGAGACTGGTCGGGATAGGTGTCGCCTGCGAGATTGGCGTCGCCAGCGACCTGCCAGCCGGAGACGTAGATGCCCTTCGCGCCGGCTTTGACCATCTGCACGGCCTGCGCGCCCGAAAGGGCGCCCAAGGTTGGCAGGTAATCCTCGGTGTTGAGCAGTTCCCACAGGCGCTCCGCGCCGCGGCGGGCCAGGGTGTGCTCGATCTGGACGGAGCCACGGAGCCTCTCGACGTCCTCAGTCGTCCAGTCCCGACTGATCCCGTCCCACCTTGTGTCCTTGACATTGCCGTTGCCGCTCATTGCCCTCCCCCTCAGTCGATGTACTCGTAGGCCGGGAGCGTCAGGAACTCAACGAAGTCGTCGCTCAGCGCAACCCGCTCGAAGATCTCTCGTGCGTCCGCAAAGCGTCCGCCCTCGGGCGTCTCCTCCGCCACGACCGTGCGCACCTGCTCCGGCGTGAACCGGCCGGCGTGCACCCACTGCCAGACCTGTGACCGTGAGATCTCCGCGGTCGCCGCGTCCTCCATCAGGTCGTCGATCGCGGCTGCGCCGACTCCGCGGAGCCAGGACTCGATGTAGCGGATCCCGACGCTGACGTTCTGGCGCAGCCCCTCCTCGGTGACGGCGCCACCCTCGACCCGCAGGTCGATCAGATCCGACGCGGAGACCGAGACCTCGTCGCGCCGCCGTTCCACCTGGTTCGGTCGCTCGCCAAGGACTCCGTCGAAGACCTCGGTCGCGACCGGCACGAGATCGGGGTGCGCGACCCACGTGCCGTCGAAGCCGTCGCCCGCCTCCCGCACCTTGTCCTCCCGCACCTTCGCGAGAGCGCGCTCGTTCACCTCGGGATCGCGCCGGCTCGGGATGAACGCCGCCATGCCGCCCATCGCGTGGGCGCCCCGCCGGTGACAGGTCTTGACGAGCAGCTCCGTGTAGGCGCGCATGAAGGGCGTCGTCATCGTCAGCTGACCGCGGTCCGGCAGCACGACGTCGAGCGACCGCAGCCGCTTGATCAGGCTGAAGAGGTAGTCCCAGCGCCCTGCGTTGAGACCCACGATGTGCTCGCGCAGCTCGTACAGGATCTCGTCCATCTCGAACGCCGCGAGCACGGTCTCGATCAGGACGGTGGCCTTGATCGAGCCGGGCTCGAGCCGAAGCGCCTCTTCCGCGAAGTCGAAGACCTGCTTCCAAAGGCGCGCTTCGAGACGGCTCTCGAGCTTCGGAATGTAGAACCAGGGCCGCTCGGGGTTGTGGAAGACATACAGGCCGAAGTCGAAGAGCGAGCCGGAGACCGCCTCGCCCTCGACGTGAACGTGCCGCTCGGGCAGATGCCAGCCCCGCGGGCGCACGACCAGGACGGCAGGGTTCTCCACGAGCTCGTAGTACTTCTCGCCGGTGTCGTAGGAGATCGTCCCCGCGGCTGCGTCGCGCAGATTGATCTGGCCCTCGACGTTGTTCGACCAGGTCGGCGAGTTTGCGTCCTCGAAGTCGGCCATGAAGACCCGTGCGCCCGAGTTGAGCGCGTTGATGACCATCTTCCGGTCGACCGGGCCTGTGATCTCGACCCGGCGGTCGCGCAGGTCGTCCGGCGCCGGGGCAACGGTCCAGTCCGACTCGCGGATCTCGCGCGTCTCGGCGAGGAAGTCCGGGCGCTCGCCGGCGTCGAGGCGCTCCTGGCGCTCTTGGCGCGCGGCCAGCAGGCGCCGCCGCTCGGGATCGAAGCGCCGATGCAGCTCGGCGACGAACGCGAGCGCACCTGGCGTCAGGATCTCGAGCTCGTGGCCACTCAGCGGGCCGAGGATCTCGGCGCGGTTACTCGTTTCCGTGGTCCCGCTCACAGGGATCCGGGCACGTGCAGGGCGCGTGCTCCGACCTCAGGAACAACACTGTCTTGGGCCTCTCTTCGGTTGTCTTCCGCCGCTTGAGTCGCTTGAAAAGGGTCACGCCCCCTCCTTTTGTCCGTGGCGAAGCCCTACCCTAGGAAACCTCCGTTATAAACTCAAAGCGGTTGTTTCGATTCAAGCTATAGAAAACGTCTATGAGACTGGAACAACTGCAGGCATTCATCGAGGTCGCCCAGCGGCGCAGCGTCAGCCGCGCGGCCGAGGCGCTCTTCGTCACCCAGCCCACGCTGACGGCGCGGTTGAAGGGGCTCGAGCAGGAGCTCGGCTCTCGCCTTTTCATCCGTTCCGGACGCGGAATGCGACTCTCGGACGCCGGCCGGGCGTTCCTGCCCTACGCCGAGCGGTCGCTCGGCGCCGCGGCTGCCGGGCGCCGGCTTCTCAGCGAGCTCGCCAGAGGCGAGAGCGGCCAGCTCGCGCTCGGCGCTGCCCCGGCCGTCAGCACCTACGTCCTTCCGAGGATCCTCACCCGCTTCCGCACGACGCACCCGAAGGTCCAGCTGGCGGTCCGGACCGGGCACTCCGAGGAGATCCTCGATCTCGTGCTCCAGGAGCAGGTGCAGGTCGGGCTCGGGCGGGCCTTGCGTCACCCGCAGGTCGAGGCGACACCGCTCTACGAGGACGAGCTCGTGCTCGTCGTCGACCCGGACCACGCCTTTGTCGGTGAGCAGGCGATCGGCACGGAGCGGATCAGCGACGTCCAGCTGATCCTCTTCGACCGCACGTCGAGCTATCACCGGCTGACGAATGAGTTCTTCCGCGGCGCGGGAGCGGTCCCGCGAGGCGTCATGGAGCTCGACAACATCGACGCCGCGAAGAAGATGGTCGAGCAGGGTCTCGGCGTCGCGCTCCTTCCCCACACTGCCGTTGCCGGCGAGCTCGAGGCGGGGACGCTCAGGTCGGTGACGCTCGCAGACGCGCCGGAGCTGAAGCGCGAGATCGTCGTCTTCCGTCGCCGGGACGCGGGCCCTGCGACCGGGGCGCTGGACTCCTTTCTGGACTGCCTCTCGGACCTACGGCCCGGCCTCCAGTCCGCGGCTCAGCGGGCGACCGCATAACGCGTTTCCGGCACAGGCAAAGCCGTGGCTAGATTCTGACGGTGAGCGAGGCTCCTTCCTACCGCAGGACGTTTGCGAGGCTGCTCGGCTTCCTGCGGCCCTACAAATGGTCGCTGATCGTTTCGATCCTGCTCGCCATCGGCTCGCAGGCGGCCGCGGTCGTGATCGCGTTCCTGACCGGCGACGGGCTCCAGGAGGCGGCAACCAGCGGGAGCCGCGAGGAGATCTGGTGGATCGCGCTCGGGATCCTCGTTGCCGGGCTCGTGCGCGCGCTGCTGATGATGGGCCGGCGCCTGATCTCCGGCCGCCAGGCGCTGGCAGTCGAGTTCGACATGCGGAACGGCCTCTACGCGAAGCTCCAGCGGCTCTCGTTTGGGTTCTACGACCGGCACCAGACGGGCCAGCTGATGTCGCGCGCGACAGTCGATCTACAGGCCGTCCGCTTCTTCCTCGGCTACGGGCTGATCTTCTTCTTCCAGCACATCACGACGGTCGTCGGCGTCACCGCGGTGATGTACGTGGCGAACTGGCGCCTGGCGCTCGCGGCAACCGCGATCACGCCGCTGATCGTGATCGTGGCCTACCGGTACTCGACGGTCTCTCATCCAATCCTGCGCGATGTCCAGCAGAAGATGGCCGACGTCGCCACGGTGGCGGAGGAGGGGATCGTCGGCGTCCACGTCGTGAAGTCATTCGCCCAGGAAGGGTCGGAGGGCAGGAAGTTCGCCGGCCGGTCGGAGGCAGTGTTTGAGCAGAGCGTCACGGCGAACCGGCAGCGGGCGCTGTATGTGCCGCTGCTGTCTTTCCTGCCGCTCGTTGCGCAGGCGATCGTGCTGCTCGTCGGGGGACGAATGGTCGTGAATGGCGACCTCACGCTGGGCTCGTTCATCTTCTTCAACGTCCTCGTCGTCATGCTCGTGCAGCCGCTGCGGATGCTCGGCATGTGGATCGGGCAGTCACAGCGCGCGACTGCCTCCGGCGAGCGGATCTTCGAGGTCATGGACGAGCCCGAGGAGGTGACCGACCTCCCAGATGCAGTCGAGCTTCCGGCGGGCGAGGGGCGTGTTCGCTTCGAGCATGTCTCCTTCGGCTATGACCTCGAGCGCCCGGTGCTCCGCGACGTCGACCTCGAGCTCGAGCCCGGCCGCACAGTCGCACTGATCGGCCACACGGGCTCCGGCAAGACGACGCTCGCGACCCTGGTTCCGAGGTTCTACGACACCGCCGCCGGCAGGGTGACCGTCGACGGTCTCGACGTGAGGCAGGCGAAGCTGGTCTCCCTGCGGCGGCAGATCGGGATCGTCGCGCAGGATCCGTTCCTCTTCTCGGACACGGTGCGCGAGAACATCGCGTTCGGCCGGCCGGACGCCTCCCAGGAGCAGATCCAGGAGGCCGCCCGGCTCGCGCAGGCCCACGACTTCGTCGTCGCGCTGCCGGAGGCGTACGACACGGTGATCGGCGAGCGTGGGATCACGCTTTCGGGCGGCCAGCGCCAGCGGATCGCGATCGCACGGGCGCTGCTGCTCGACCCGCGGATCCTGATCCTGGACGACGCAACGGCGTCCGTGGACGCGACGACCGAGGCGAAGATCCGACTCGGCCTCCGTCAGGCGATGAAGAACCGGACGACGATCATCATCGCCCACCGCCTCTCGACGCTCGCCCTCGCCGACGAGCTCGTCGTCCTCGACCGCGGCCGCATCGTCGCGCGCGGGACGCACGAGGACCTCATCCAGCGGAGCCCCGTCTACCGCGAGATCTACGAGCACGGCCTGCTCGAGCGCGAGTTCGCCGAGCGGGTCGAGCAGCGGGCGGAGGCCACCGCATGAGCTCTCTCGGCGGGCTGTGCGCGGGCGCTCTTTCGGCACGAAGCCGTCACCCACGCGCACGTTTTTCGGCGCTAGGCTCGCGCCATCGGGTCGGGGCGGTGGGGTCTTCCCAGGCACGTGGGCAGAACTCGACGTGCGGGAGCCCGCGATGAAGGTCTGGCAACCCGGCTCCCACCTGTCCGCGCAGCGCGATGCCCAGGTCGAGGACTGGTCGTGGCACCGAACCGCCCGCCGGGTCTCCACGCTCGCCCGCCTGACGGCCCCGTACAAGCTCCAGACGACGCTCGCCGTCGCATCGCTGCTGGCCGCCACGCTGACCGCGCTCGCGCCGCCCTACCTCGCCAAGGTCGCGCTCGACGACGGGATCCAAGACGGGGACCTCCACGCGCTCACTGTCATCGTCGCCCTGTTCCTGATCGCCGCGCTGGCGAACATGGTCACAAGCGCCGCGCAGACCTACTTCACGGGCTGGACCGGCGAGCGGATCCTCGCCGACCTCCGGAACAAGCTCTTCCGCCACCTCCAGGGGCTCTCCCTCGGCTACTACGAGCGCAACCGGGCCGGCGTGATCATCAGCCGGCTGACGAATGACGTGGACGCGCTCGACCAGCTGGTCACGGACGGTGTCACGACACTCGTCCAGAACACCCTGATCCTCATCGGATCCGCCGCCGTCCTGTTCTACCTCGACTGGCGGCTCGCGCTCGCGACGTTGAGCGTCATGCCGGCGATGGCGATCGCCACAGCGATCTTCCGAATGAGGTCGTCTCGTGCGTACCGCGCCGTGCGCGAGCGGCTCGGGCTCGTCACGGCCACGCTCGCCGAGGACATCGCAGGCATGCGCGTCGTCCAGACCTTCACCCGCGAGCAGTCCCGGCGCCGCAACTTCGAGGAGGTCAACGCCCACTACCGGGAGGCGAACCAACAGACGGTTCTGAACAACGGCCTCTACTTCCCGTTCGTCGACTTCCTCTCGGCGGTCGCGACCGCGGTCGTCCTCGGCTACGGGGGCTACCTGCTGGCCGGCGGTGACCTGACGGCGGGGACGCTGTTCGCCTTCATCCTCTACGTCTCGAACTTCTTCGACCCCATCCAGCAGCTTTCACAGCTCTACAACACCTTCCTGGCCGCGATCGCCGCGCTCGACAAGATCATGGACGTGATGGACGAGGAGCAAGAGGTCGTCGACCGTCCAGGCGCCGACGAGCTGCCGCCGATCGAAGGCCGCGTCCAGCTCGAGGGCGTCCGCTTCGCGTACCGCACCGGGCCGGAGGTACTCCACGGGATCGATCTCGACGTCCCCGCCGGGACGACGGTCGCGTTCGTCGGGCACACCGGAGCAGGGAAGTCGACGATCGCCAAGCTGCTCGCACGGTTCTACGACCCGGTCGAGGGCCGGATCACCGTCGACGGACACGATCTGCGCGACGTCACGCAGGAATCGCTCAGACGCCAGCTCGGGATCGTCCCCCAGGAGGGATTCCTCTTCGCCGGGAGTGTTCGCGACAACATTGCGTTCGGCCGGGCGGACGCCACGATCGAGCACATCCGCTCGGCGGCCACGGCGGTCGGCGCCCATGAGTTCATCATGCGGCTCGAGGATGGCTACGACACCGACGTCCAGGAGCGCGGCACTCGTCTCTCACTCGGCCAGCGGCAGTTGGTGGCGTTCGCTCGCGCCCTCCTCGCCGATCCGCGGCTCCTGATACTCGACGAGGCAACGTCCTCGGTCGACATCGGAACCGAGCGGAGGATCGAGACGGCTCTGCGGACGCTCCTCGCGGGCCGGACGGCGTTCGTGATCGCCCACAGGCTCTCCACGATCCGGGGTGCCAACCTGATCGTCGTCCTCGAGCACGGGCGGATCATCGAGCAGGGCACGCACGACGAGCTGATGGCCCGAAAGGGCCTCTACACGGCGCTTTACGGCGACTGGGCCGCAGACGTGGCATAGGAAGCCGCTCGCTACAATCCGAGGCCCCTTGCGGGGTCGTCTAATGGTAGGACGCTCGGCTCTGGACCGAGTAGTCTAGGTTCGAATCCTAGCCCCGCAGCCTTCAGAAAAGGGCCGCAAATCGGGCCTTTTTGTTCTCTGAGCGCCGCCGTCCCGCAGCGCCAGGTCGACGACTTGCGATCTTCGTCGGGAGGCGCCGTCCGACCCCCTCTCTAGCCTCCACGCGCGTATGGACGACGTCTTCCGCCGCGCCGCCGCCGAGTTCGTCGGCACCTTCGCCCTGATCTTCGTGGGCGCCGGCGCTGTCCTGATCGTGGCGCCCAGCACGGGCGCAGGGAACATCGACGTCGCGTTCGCTCACGGCCTCGTGATCGCCGTAATGGTGTCCGCGGTCGGACATATCTCAGGCGGTCACTTCAATCCCGCCGTGACGCTCGGCTTCCTTGTCACCGGCCGGCTCTCCCCTGTCGTTGGCGGTGCGTACTGGATCGCACAGTTCGGGGGCGCGGTCGCCGCCGCAGCGCTCCTGAGGTGGATCTTCCCGAGCGACCTCCAGGGAAATCTGGGCTCTCCTGCGGTCGGGCCTGGCTTCGAGCCCGAGGCCGCCCTGATCATCGAGGCGATCCTCACCTTCTTCCTCGTCTGGGTCGTCTTCGCCACCGCCGCAGACCCGCGCGGAACCTTCAAGTCGATCGCCGGTCTTGCTATCGGCCTCACGATCACGCTCGACGTCCTGATGGCCGGCCCCATCACGGGAGCCGCGATGAACCCCGCGCGCGCCTTCGGCCCCGAGCTCCTCTCCGGTGACTGGGACGACTTCTGGATCTGGTACATCGGCCCCTTCGCGGGCGGCGTCCTCGGAGCGCTCGCGTACGAGTGGCTCTACCTCCGCCCGCTGAAGCCTCCGGTCGTCGGCCCGCCCGAGACCGGCGTCGTCGAGCCTCGCCCCGGAGACACCGCTCTCTCGTAGAAGGGGAGTTTTTGGGGGCCGCCGTGAAGGCGGGACTGACGAATCAGTCGAGGTTTACGGGTTGCGCATTCCTTCGACGAGCAGCTGGACGACGTTGCTCTCCGCCTCGGCGATGTCCTCGTCCGTGTCGGGCAACTGGCCGAGCACCCACCCCGTCAAGATCTCGTCGAGCGCCCCGTAGAAAACGACCGCCCCGAGGCGCGGATCGATTTGCGACCGGAACTCGCCCGTCCTCTGGCCCCGTTCGATGATCCGTTCGAGCGCCTTCATCCCTTCCGTGATCTCCTCGATCTCCTGCTGAACGTGCGGGCTCCGGGTCACTTCGCGGACGAGGACGCGGACGAGGTCCGGGTCCCGCCGCCACGTGCGCAGTAGCAGGGCTGTGACCTGACGCACCTGCTCGCTCGCGTCCGCACGAGAGCCCTCCACTTCGCGGACTCTCGCGAGCATCTGCGTCCAGGTGTCCCGGAAAATCGTCTCGAGGAGCGCTTCCTTCGAACTGAAGTAGTGGTAGACCAGGCCGTACGCGACACCGGCCTCCTCGGCGATGTCACCGACGCGCGCCCTGTGGAAGCCGTTCCTCGCGAAGACCTTGACCGCCGCGTCGAGAATCTGCCGGCGGCGGTCGGCTTGGCGATCAGCGCGCGCCGCCATGACCGCGCCACTCTAGAGGGAGTCAGTCCGTCGCGCGATCCTGCGCGCGGCGCTCCCCCGGCGAGAGGCCTTCCTGCGGCGCGCCGCCGGGCCCGGCCATGGTGGTTCCGCCCTCCTCGACGAGCTCGCGAGGGTCGGCGTGACGGTACTCGTCCGACTGCATTCCACCGCGCGGGTCATCCGGCCGGGTCGGATCGCGGTCATCGGAACCGAGGAGTCGCTTCAGCCAGCGCACGACCGCGGTCATACCCGCCCGACGCTACAATCAAGCCTCCCGGCGCATTCGTCTAGTGGCCTAGGACGCCGCCCTCTCACGGCGGTAGCACGGGTTCGAATCCCGTATGCGCCTCTACAGCTTGCGGTCTTATCCGGAGCCCAGCAGAGTTCCCGAACGGCCTCCATCGCCTTCAACTTATTGAGCCCCGTAGGTAGACCTGCGCGGTGTCGATCCGGGAGGGGTTAATCGACGACTGCAGCCCACGCGCCGGTCGCCACCGGGACTGACTAGGAGCAGCAATGCCTTGTGCTGCTTGCTCCATCCTCGGGCGAGGGTGTCGCTCGTTCGAGCTTACGGATGCGGTCCCCAACTCGCGAAGCGGCCCGCGCCCCGCGTCAACTGCCTGATCCCGCTCCCGTCGGCGTTCATGACGAACAGCGCGCGATCGGCCCGCCCACCGCGGTTGCTGGTGAGGACGATCTTCCTTCCGTCAGGAGACCAGGAGTTCGGGTTGTTGTTCACGGTTCCACCCCTGGAGTGCGTGAGTTGCCTGAGCCCGGTGCCGTCGGTCCGAACCGTGAACACGTTGGCCGATGCCGGCGGGCCGAACGCCGGCCTACCGAAGAGGACACTTTTCCCATCGGGCGAGCAGTCGACCGTCCCGGTGTAGCTGCCCCAGGCCGTGATCCGCTTGGCCGTCCGTGTGCCCAGTCGAGCGACGAAAATCGCCAGCACCTCGTCGTTCCCAGGCGTGCGGGGGCGCAGAACCGCTACGCGCCTGCCGTCGCCGAAGACGCATGCGCTGTCCCCGAACGGCGGCATACCGGCATCTCTCAAACCGGTCCCGTCCGCGTTCACGATCTTGAACGTCGGCCTGGACGCAAGAGCGAGGAAGAGGATGCGTCGACCGTCCGGAAACCACGTCGGCTGGAGCGGCTCCACGCCACGCAGATTGATCGGCCGCAGGTTGGAGCCATCGGCGTTTGCGACATAGATTTGCTCGCGCTCGTTCAGCCCGTCTGGGTTCCAGCGACGCGTGAACACGATCCGAGAGCCGTCTGGCGACCAGTGACTGAGGCTCCCGCCGGCGCTGTCGGCGAACCGGGTGATCTGCCGGCGGCCGCTTCCGTCGGGCCGGACGGTGAAGAGCTGTTCGAACCTTCCAGCCTGAGCCGCATAGAGAATCTGGCCGTTCCTCCCTCGGAAGGTCGCCTGCGACGACGTCGGGACCACCGCGGCGACGAGAGTCGCCACCAAGCCGGCCGCGGCGGCGAACCTGCGGCGTCTCCGAGCTTGCGTGATGCCCTTCGTCATGGCCGATCTCCTCCAATCCTCATGGCCGCCACCGACGCCTGTGCCTGCCAGACCGGCCTACCCCCCAACTCCGAGCCGCTCTGGAGGGAACTCGCGGACGCTCGGCTGAGCGCGCGAGAGTCGTCCGCGATGCGAGCACTCATCGCCTCGCATCGTGAGCATCGGGGGCCGCGCTCGCGCCCGGGAATTCCCTAGGGTTAAGCGAACCCTCGGGAGTACCCTCTTTCTACGATGCTCTTCGGCCGGGAGCACGAGTCCGCTCGAATCGATGAGGTCATCGATGCAGCGAGACGGCGGCGCAGCGGCGCGCTCGTTGTCCGCGGTGAGGCGGGCATTGGCAAGACGGCCCTGATGGACGCGGCTGTTGAGCGTGCGGAGGGCATGCGCGTATTGCGGGCGCTGGGCGTCGAGTCCGAGGTTGACATCGTCTTCTCGGGTCTGCACGAGCTCCTCCGCCCAGCGCTCTCGTCGCTCGACGCCATCCCGGACTCGCAGGCGGCCGGTCTCCGTTCCGCAATGGGGCTCCGTGGGGAACCGTCCGTTGAGCGCCTCGCCGTCTTTGGCGGCACCCTGAGCCTGCTAAGTGCCGTCGCCGAGGAGCAGCCGTTGCTTTGCGTAATCGACGACGCGCAGTGGCTCGACGAGGCTTCGGCCGCTGCGATGGGGTTTGTCGCGCGCCGTCTCGACGCCGACGGCATCGCGGTCCTCTTCGGCGTCCGCGAGCCCGACAGCCGAATGCTCGCCACGCGGGGCATCGCAGAGCTGCGGCTCGGCGGACTCGATCGAGCGTCGGCGAGGCAGCTCCTTGCGGAGCGGTTGCCGCCAGGCGCCGGCTCACTCGTCGTCGAGCAGCTCATCGAGACGGCGCTGGGGAACCCACTCGTGCTTGTCGAGCTTTCGGCGAGCGTCGCGGGGTCGCGGCTCACGGTTCCGGACATCCGCGAACCGCTTGGCGCGGGAACCAACGTTGAGCTTGGCTTCGCCCGTCGAGTCGCGCAGCTTCCAGGGCCGACGCGGCGCGCCCTTCTCGTCGTCGCGGCGAGCGACGTCGGCGACCTGAGGGGCCTGGCTCATGCGTTCGCGGTCCTAGGGCTCGATTGGCGAGGCCTGGCGCCCGCCCAGGAGGCTGGACTCGTCACGCTGGCATCCAGCGTCGCCTTCTGCCATCCTCTCGCGCGCTCTTCGATCTACGGCGCTGCTGAGTGGAGCGCCCGGCAAGAGGTGCATAACGCACTCGCGGTGGCTGCGGACGCCGCGGGCCAAGCCGATCGCCGAGCGTGGCATCTCGCCGCCGCGGCCGAGGCTCCGGACGAGCGAATCGCCTCGGCACTCGTCGCCACTGCCACCTCTGCGCGGACCAGAGGGGGTGTTTGGTCGGAGGCGAGGGCGCTCGAGCGCGCCGCCCGGCTGACACCGGGGCGACGGCTACGGGCGCTCCGCCTCGCGAGCGCAGGCGATGCTGCGTATCGGGCCGGTCGTCCCGAGCGGGCAGACGCGCTGCTCCAGGAAGCCGTCGAAGGCGAGCTCGATCTCCACGAGTTCGCTCGTACACAGGCCCGGCGCGCATACGTACGGATTGAGCGGGGGCAGCTCGGTCAGGCCTTGGACCTGATGGTCGCGGGCGCCGACGAGCTCGCACCGTGCGATCCGCGTGCGGCGGCGACCCTCTTGACCAACGCGGCCACCGCCGCGGAACACCACCGGCTCGACATTTCACGATCACTCGCGCTGGCAGAGCGCGCGTGGGAGCTCGCCGGCGACGAGGCGATCGATGATCCCGAGCTCTGCCACATCGTCTCCTTCCACCGATTGTCCGCTGGGCGGGTCGGAGACGCCGTGGAGCTTGCTCGGCGCTGCGCAGACCTTGTCGAAGACGATCCGGAGGGTCGCGTGGTCGTCGCGGATGCAGCCTCAACGCTGCTCTATGCCGGCGAGCACGGTCGGGCCCGACGCCTGGTCGAGCGCGCGGTCACGGCAAACCGTCGGGCGAATGCGCTGGGCGATCTGGGGTACGCGCTGCACATCTGTGCCCAGGTCGATTGGTACGACGGTCACCTGCAACGAGCGTATGGGCACGCCCTCGAGGCTGTTCAGATCGTCGGGGAGCTCGGCATTCAGCAGACCTTCGACGATTGTCTTGCGCGTCTCGCCTTCTTCGAGGCCGTGCTGGGACGGGAAAGCGACAGCCGTCGAAATGGGCAGCGCGCGCTCGAATCCGCGTTGCGGCTCGGCGACAGAAAAAACGAGGTGAGGTCGCGAAGCGCACTCGGAATGCTCGCGCTCGCGACCGGGGACTTGGACGCGGCCGTCTCGCAGCTGGCGCCGGCGGTCGCGGCTCTCGAGGCGGGCGGCGTCGGCAATGCAAACCAGTTCCGGATCCATCCGGATCTGGTCGAGGCCTATGCCAGGTCCGGCAGGACGGAGCACGCGAAGCCCGTGGTTGCATCACTCGAACGCCAGGCGGTCACGACCGGCATTCGGTGGACACTCGGTGCCGCAGCGCGATGTCGCGCGCTCCTCCTGGACTCCGATACCGCCGCGGAGTCAGCGTTCGAAGACGCGCTCGCCCTTCACGAGGGTGCATTCGAGCATGCGCGAACCGAGTTGTGTTTCGGCGAGCGTATCCGGCGGCGCGGCCGAAGGCGCGATTCACGCGTACATCTCGGCGCGGCGCTCGAGGCCTTCGAGAGCAGCGGCGCGATCCCGTGGGCCGAGCGGGCGGGGGCCGAGCTCCGAGCATCCGGCGTTACGCCGCGCCGTCGTCAACCGGGCGCTCCCGAACGACTGACGCCCCAAGAGCTCCAGATCGCTCAGCTCGTCGCCGAGGGCAAATCGAACCGCGC
This sequence comes from Gaiellaceae bacterium, assembly GCA_035265935.1. Lineage (GTDB taxonomy): Bacteria > Actinomycetota > Thermoleophilia > Gaiellales > Gaiellaceae > JACDAN01. The sequence continues at coordinate 19,460 of DATFOC010000019.1, read as the reverse complement.
AGTGGCCGCAGCCCTCTTCGTTACCGCGAAGACGGTCGAGTTCCACCTAACTCACATCTACCGAAAGCTCGAGATCCACTCGCGTTCGGAGCTTGTGCGACGGATGGCAGACGAGCGTCCTCGATCGCGCAGCGTCTCGGAGCGCGACTCCATTCCTCACTCCGGGAGCGCTCAGAGGGTTTGACCGCCCCAGCCGAGGTCGCGCGCCAGCACGCCGAAGGACACGGCGATCACGAAGACCGCCGGCGCGATTGCTGCACCGCGCGAAGCCCGGCCCCGAAGCTGTCCGGCCGGTGGCGCAACCGGGCTACTCGAGCGTCAGCTCACGCCGGACGATCCCGGCCCGCTGGTGGCGCGCCTCGACCTGCACCACCGACCCTGCAGGCGCTTCGACGACCCATTCCGCCTTCGCACGGTCGCTCGTCGCATCGTCCGACGCCCACCAGAGCAGCGACCGCCGGTGTACCCGGCCGTCGAGCTGCCCGAGCTCGACTTTCTTCTCGCCTCCGTGGAGCCGCGCGGCTTCGGGAAGCGTGATCTCTACCTCGAGTGGGCGCACGGCCTTCCGTTCGACCGCTTTTTCGGACACCGACGTCGGCAGCCAGCCGGTGTTGTGCACCACGAGCCGGACGAGCCACGACCCCTCCCCCAGCTCCTCGGCCTCCAGCGACAGGATCTCCAGGCGCGGAGAGACGAGTAGGTGCCAGATCGCGAGCTCCGAGTGAGGCGCGATCTCACGCTCGAGGAACTGCGGCGGGACGTTCGCCCACGCGTACATGAGGTCCCAGCCGCCGAGCTCGACCTCGCCCAGCTGGTCGTGGTCGAACGAGTACCAGTCGACGTAGCCCTTCCCGTCCAGCTGCTCGTCGCTCCAGCGGATCAGCTTCAGGTCGTCCTCGAGCGGGTGGTCGCGCATCCACTCGATGTACTGGTAGTCCTCGATCCCTGCCTCGCGCTGCGGGCTCCAGAACTCAGTCGTCCAGGAGTAGATCCCGAGGTGGTCGTACAGCCAGTCGTTTGCCCCGCCCTTGACCGTCTGTTTCGGGTCGTACTTGAAGTCGTGGAAGATCGAGACGGCCGGATACCCGGTGATCTCCGTCGCCCTCTCGCCGAGCAGCTTGTACGTCCTCAGGTCGTTTGTCGGGTACTGCTCGTCGGGGTAGCTCGAGTACGGGCGGAGGTGAACGCCGCTGAAGGTGTGATACGCGAGGTGAGCCGTGATGTTCGGCCGCTCGACGATCGCCTGGACCATCGCTCTGATCTCCGGCTCGGACGTCGGGTAGGGGCCGGCGCCACGCTGCTCTGCCTCGACCGCCCACTCCATCGGAAAGTTGCGGTTCAGGTCGAGGCCCTCGAGCGGCGGCGCGATCTTGATGGTCACACCGTCGTAGTTCCGGATTCGCCCCTCCCAGAGCATCCGGAAGTACTCGCCGCCTTCCTCGTCCGGGTCCCGCCTGACCATCAGCCGCGGCTCCTCCGAATGCGCCTTCCAGGAGCCGTTTCGATCGCGGATCCGCATCATCAGGATTCGCCCGTCACCATCGAGGTCCTCCTCGTAGAGCCCGTCGAGCTCCTCGACGAGCGGCCACGCACGGGTGCTCGACCGGATGAATCGCGGCCGCTCGGCGAGCGCCAGCTCGGCCCCGTCGGGGTTCAGCCGGGGGACGACGTAGAACGAGCGGGTGTCGAGCACCCGAGTGATCCGCTCGTCGCTGCCGTACTCGGAGAGCAGGCGGTTGATCAGATAGAGCGCAGCGGTCGCGCCGGTCACCTCGACCGCATGGATGTTGGCCTCGATCAGGAGCGCGGGCTTCTCGAGCGCCGGCCCGGTCTCGGCGTTCGTGATCGTGGCCAGCCAGATGTCCCGGCCCTCATGGCTCTTGCCGATCGACTCGAGGACATAGAGCTCGGGCCGCTCGTCGGCCCAGCCCTGGAGGATCTCCGTTAGCGCGTCGTACCCATAGAACCGGTCGAAGGCCGGTCTAGGCGCCAAGTTCGTGCAAAAGCGGCTGGGTGTCGTGGGGATCGAAGCCGAGGCGGCCGGCGATGTCCTCGCTGGAGGGACGCGTCCCTTCCGCGAAGAGCGAGCGCAGGTGGTCGCCCGTCGCCCGGTTGTGCCACCAGTCCTCGCCGACTTCCTTCGTCAGCCACTGCCGCAGTTGCGCAGACCGGATCCAGGCCCGGAGGTAGTCCGCGGAGTAGAAGCCCGCGTCCATGTCCGCCAGGTACGCATCGGGCCGGTACGAGACGCCGCTCGCGGCCGTCAGAAGCTCGTGGTACCGCGCGGGGCCTGCCGCCCCGTTGCCGAACCCACCCCAGAACTCGAGCTCGAACTGGAGCTTCGCGGTGTAGCGCCGGTAGAGGAGCGCCTCGAGGAAGATCGTCGCCTCGGCGTTCTCCTTCGCCTCCTCCTCCGAGAGCCCGAAGTGCTCGACGTGCCAGTCCGGCTCGCGGGAGATCGCCTCGAAGATGTAGGAGTAGATCTCGGTCAGTGCATGGTCGCGCGAGAGGTTCCGGAACGTGTAGGGCAGGTTCGGGTCGCAGTTGCCGTAGTGGAGCGCGTGGCCGGCCTCGTGGAGGAATGCCTGGTAGTCATGCAGCCCGCCCTGCGCCCGAGTGATCAGATGGACGACCTTCGGCGGGTCGGCGGCTATCACGCACGCGCGGGGCGACTTCTGCGGCCGGTCGTCGAGATCCATTCGGATGTTCGGCTCCTCGTCCATGTTGAATCCGAGGTGCCGGAGCGTCTGCAGACAGACCTCCGTCGCGCGCTCCTTCGTGTAGGTCGACTCGAGCGGCGAGAGCCGGCGGAGCCAGGCGACGTGGTAGGAGGACGGAACCTCGGGCCGGCCGTCGCCGAGGAGCTTGTCGAACCACTTTCCCGTTAGCCGGCCGTAGAGCTCGTCCGCTGCGCGGCTCGCGTCTGTCAACACTTGCGAGAGCTCGCGAAGCGAGATGCCCTTCTCCTCCTCGTTCCGCGCCACGGCGTCCTTCTCGCCGGAGAGCTCCGCGTCGAGCTCCTCGCGTGCCTGCAGCATCTCCATCCGCTGATCGTTGAATCCCGCGGAGGCGTCGCCGTGGAGCTCGCCTAGCTCCTCCCGCTCCTCGAAGGCGTGGAGGACCGCGAGCTGCGCCTGGGCGGACCGAAGCGGGAGCTCCTGGCCGCGGTACTCAACCCGGGCGGCGAGGATTGCGTTCTCCAGTTCGTCCTCGCGCGCGCTCAGCTCGACCTCGACGAGGCCCGACTCGCAGGTCTTGCGCAGCCTGTAGAGGCGCTCGCGCTCCTCCGGTGCGGCGCCGGACTCCGCCTCGTGCAGCGCGTCCATCTGCTCGCGCGTGAACAGCTCCCGGTAGCGAGCCACGATCTCTGCGCGCTCAGAGACTTCCTTCTCGCCCACACGAACGGCGCGCCCTTCCTCGGCGCGCTCGAACAGGTACTTCTGGAGCTCCGCCTCGAACTCGGCAGGCGTCCTGACAGCGGTGACGCTCATATCGGAAGGGGAATCTACCCGAGCGAGGAGCGCTCGCGACCGACCAGTTCGCGGACGGTGTCGCTGAGCTCGTCGATCGAGAACGGCTTGCCGATCACAGTCGCGCCCTCGGGCAGGTGGACGCCCGGACTGCCCGTCAGCAGGGCGACCGCAGGCCCGTCTTGGCCGATCGCCGGCAGGAGCACGAGGCCGTCGTCGTTTCCGAGGTGCACGTCGAGAAGGATCGCGTCGATGCTCTCCGCGTCGAGCGCGGCGCGTGCACTCTGCACGCTCTCCGCTTCGACGACCTTGTATCCCTCGAGCTCCAGATTCACCCGGCAGAGGAGCCTGAGCGAGGGATCGTCGTCGACGACCAGCACCGTCGCCGGTTCCCCTCCCATCGGGCTCGAGTGTATCGACGGCCTCGGCGTATCTCCTGGCCCCATTCGGTCGTTATCCTTTTGAAGTGGGAAATCAAGCCCGCTCAGACCCGTTGCTCGCGCGGGAGCGGCTGTGGCATGAGCTCCCCCGCCCGACCGCCAGCTTCAGGCGGCGCTCCTGGTTGGACTTCCAGCGTGCGCTGGACCCCCTCGCCCCGCCTAGGCCGCTGCGCCGCGGACAGTCGCGAGACGTGTGAGCGTCTCATCGCGGCCGAGCAGCTCCAGGCTCTCGAAGAGCCCGGGTGAGACCTTCGACCCGGTGACGGCGATCCGGATCGGCTGAAACGCCTCGCGCGGCTTCAGCTCCAGGCGCTCGGCCAGTGACCGGAGCTCCCGCTCGATCGGCTCGGCCTCGAACGGCTCGACATCGGCAAGGATCTGCTCCGCCTGCTCGAGCACCGGGCCGGCGCCGTCGAGCGGAACCGCGGGGCTGACCTCCTCGAAGAAGAACCGCGTATAGCCGGGGAACTGGTCGAGCTTCTCGATCTTTTCCTGGACGAGCGGCGCCGCGCGGCGCACGAGCTCCTCGTCCCAGTCGAGGCCCGCGTCGCGGATGTACTCGACCACGCGATCGGCGTATTCCTTCGGCGAGAGCTCGCGGAGGTGGACGCCGTTCAGCCACGAGAGCTTCTGGAAGTCGAAGACGGCCGGGCTTGGTGTCACCGTCTCCAGGTCGAAAAGCCTGAGCAGCTCCTCGCGCGTGAACACCTCCTTCTGGTCGTCGTAGGCCCACCCGAGCCGGGCAAGAAAATTGACGAGCGCCTCGGGGATGTAGCCCTGGCGGCGGAAGTCGTCCACGGACTGCGCGCCGTGCCGCTTCGAGAGCTTCTTGCCGTCGTCGCCAAGCACGTCCGGGACATGGGCGTAGACCGGCGGCTCCGCGCCGAGCGCCCGCAGGATCAAAAGCTGCTTGGGCGTGTTCGAGATGTGATCCTGGCCGCGGATCACGTGCGTGATCGCGTCGAGCATGTCGTCGATCGGGTTGGCGAAGTTGTAGGTCGGCCGGCCGTCGCCCCGCAGGATCACGAGATCCTCAATGCTCTCGTTCGGCACCTCAACCCTGCCGCGGACGACGTCGTCCCAGGCGGTCACGCCCTCGTCGGGCATCCGGAAGCGGATCGCGCCCTCGTCCTCGTAGGCCTTCCCCTCGTCGACGAGCTGCCGGGCAAGCCGCTGAGCGTCCTCCATCCGGTCGAGCTGGAAGCGGACCGGACCGTCCCAGTCGATCCCGAGCCACTCGAGCGAGCGCTGGATCTGCTCGGTCGCCTCCTCCACCTCGCGGCTCGTGTCCGTGTTCTCGATCCGCAGGAGCACTTCGCCGCCCTTCGGCCGCGCGAACAGCCAGTTGAAGAGAAAGGTGCGGACGCTTCCGATGTGGAGCAACCCTGTCGGGCTCGGAGCCATGCGCACTCGGACGGGCGGGTTCACGTCACTATCGTAGGCGCGTGCTCTTCGGCGGCCATGTCGGCGGCAGCGTGAAGGCCGCGCCGGAGCGCGCGGAGGCAATCGGCGCCGACGCGCTCCAACTCTTCGTGCAGAGCCCGCGCGCGTGGCGCTTCCCGAACCACGACCCGGAGGTCCTCGGGTCCTTCGAGAAGCGCGCTCGGGCGGCCAGGATGGAGGCGTGGATCGTCCATGCGATCTACCTCTGCAACTTCGCGAGCCCCGACGAGGAGATCTACGGCAAGTCGGTCTCGACCCTCCGTTCGACGGTGGACGCGGCTTGCGCGATCGGCGCTGACGGCGTCGTCTTCCACGTCGGATCGCATCTCGGCTCCGGATTCGAGGCCGGCCTGGATCGGGCGGCGCCGGCGATCGAGCAGGTCCTGGAGCGATGCTCGGACACGACGTGGCTCCTGATCGAGAACTCTGCCGGGACCGGCGGAACGATGGGCCGGTCGATCGAGGAGATCGCGCAGCTGATCGACCGGCTGCATGGGCACCCCCGCCTAGGCGTCTGCCTCGATTCCTGCCACCTGTGGGCGTCCGGCGTCGACGTGACCGACGCGGCCGTGCTCGATGCGCTCCTCGATGAGTTCGACAGGCTGATCGGACTCGATCGGCTTCGGGCACTCCACGTCAACGACTCGGTCACGCCGCTCGGCTCGAACCGCGACCGTCACGCGAACCTCAGAGAGGGCGTCATCGGCGACGGTCTCGCGACGTTTCTCGGAGACCGGCGGCTGCAGGACCTGCCGGCGATCGTGGAGACCGAGGGTCAGCAGGGGAAAGGCGCCGATGAGCACGAGATCAGGAAGCTGCGGGAGCTGCACGCCGCCGGATCTCGCCCGCGACGTGGTCGCCGTAAGGCCGGACGCGCAACCTGAGGTCGTCCCAACGCTCGTCCTCCTCACCGAGATAGATCGCGCGGGCCCGCGCGAGCACCTCGCGGTGCTCCTCGGGGAGGCGCTCGAGCGCCCAGTCCGCAGCGCGGTCCTTCGTGCCGATCTCGCCGGTCTCGACCGTGAGCCAGATCCGCGCGAGTGTGAGCACCGAGTTGCGCGTGTCGTCGGCGAGCCCGGGCATCACCTCGTCGGCGCCGTGCAGCATGGCGCGGGTGAGATCCTCGGGCGGCACGGGATCGACGAGCTCGGGCGCCGGAGGCCCAAGCAACGGCCGGCTCGCCTGGAGCACCATCGTGAGCAGGAGCGCGACGTCGGGATTCGTGGTCGCCGCCAACGGCTCGACCTCGCCGCGCTCGAGCGCTGCGCGGTGCCACTCGCCGAACTGGAGGTCAAACGGCGGCGGGTACCGCCAAGGTTTGACGTCGGGCTCGGCCACGACCGTCACTTCCACGGGCCTCGGGCCCTGGCCCGAGACTGCCAGCAGGCCCTCAGCGAGCCGCCGCTTCTTCTCGATTGTCGCCGCACGCCGGGTGAGGACGAGGACGTCGAGGTCGCTCCTCGGCCGCAGCTCGCCCGTGAGTGCTGAGCCGTAGAGGTACGCGCCGAGGATTTCCGTGCCGAGCACGTCACGGATCAGGTCGACGATTTGCTCGAGCTGTTCGGGGTCCGGTTGCGAGGGCCTAGGCGCTCGGCCGGACCTGCGCGAAGACGCGGAAGCTCGGCTCGCCGACGGGCAACTCGTGGAACTCGGGGTTGACGCACCCGAGCTCGTCGCCCCGGCCTGCATACGTGCTCTCCACGTCGGCCCGGCACATCGGGAGCGGCTTCCGACTGGCCCGAACAGCACCGAAGCCCGGGGCTCGGGCTTCGGCTTCCTCCAAGAGCTGGAGGTCGATCTCGACGGAAAAGATCCGCTGCATGCATCCGACGTAGGTGCGCCCCACTTCCTCGAAGGCGTAGAGGAAGGGGCACGCCCGAGCGAGACAGGCTGCCGGGTAGACGACCTTGTCGCAGTGGACCCCGCACCGGCGGCACTCGACCTCGTCCTGCGGCCGGAGCGGGAGGCTCCGCGGACGGGTCGTCGGCTGTGAGGCCATAGCTGGATTTTGTGTGACGAGTCCCGGGCCGCGCAAGACTTGACAGACACACTCGCTCGCGCTAGGCGAGCAGGCGATCCACGACGTTCAGGACGTCCATCTGGGTGAACGCCTGGAAGTCGGGCTCAACCTCGACCGGCACGTCATCCGCGCGGAACCAGAGCGCCTGGACGGTCTTCATCCCGGCACGGGAGGCGCCGAGAACGTCGGTGTCCAGCCGGTCGCCGACGAAGACCGCCTCGTCCGGCGCTGCCCCGGCCTCGTCGAGCGCTCGCTCGAAGATCGCCGGGTGCGGCTTGCGTTTGCCGACCTCCGACGAGAGCACGACGGCGTCGACGCGCTCGACCAGCCCCTGGCGCTCGAGGACGGGCCGCAGCAGCCACTCCGGGCTCGCGGTATTGGAGACCAGCGCGAGCCGAAGTCCCCGTGCTCGAAGAGCCTCGAGGAGCGCATGGGACGAGGCCGCGAGGGAGTAATGCGAGGCCCAGACGCCGTGCGCCGCGCGGATGAAGAGCCACAGCTCATCGTCCTGCAGGTCCGCGCCCTGAGCGGCGAAGGCCCGGCGCATCACGTCGGCGATGTCGATCTCCTCCTCACCAGCCGGGAACAGCTCCGCCTCGTTGTCCGCGAGGTAGCGGGTGAAGGCCTCCGCCGTCGGAAGGCCATCCCGCGCGAGCGCTCCAAGGCCGGCCGTGTGACCCTCGAGGGCGATCCCGTCGCTCCACTCCTCCTGCATGAGCGTCCCGCCCCAATCGAAGAGAACCGCCCTCAACACCGCGGGTAGGCTAGCCCGGTGGCCGGGAGGATCTTGTGGGGCTCGCTTGCCCTTGCCCCGGTCACGATCGTCCTCCACTACGCGACCGACATCGGCCACACTGCCGAGTTCATCCTCGCCTCCGCGGCGCTCGTGCCGCTCGCGTGGCTGATCGGCGAGGCGACCGAACACGCCGCGCACCACACCGGGCCGGGGATCGGCGGCTTCCTCAATGCGACGTTCGGCAATGCGCCGGAGCTGATCATCGCGCTGCTCGCTGTGCACGAAGGGCTGACAGAGGTCGTGCGCGGCTCGCTGACGGGAAGCGTGGTCGGCAACCTCCTGCTCGTCCTGGGGTTCTCGCTGCTCTTTGGCGGCCGCGGCGCGCTCGACCGGGAGTCGAGCATGCTTTCCATAGGCCTGGTGACGCTCGCCGTGGTCCTCCTGCTGATCCCATCGGTTCCCGGCTGGGAAGGCGATCCGGAGCGCGACTCGCTCGTCTACGTCTCGATCCCGATTTCGATCGCGCTGCTGATCGTCTACGTGGGCGCGACCTGGATCTCGCTGCGGCGGCACCGGCTCATGCACATCTCCGACGAGGCGGCCGACATGGCGGGCTGGACCTTCCGGACGGCGCTGATCGTGCTCGGCATCGCGACCGTGGTGACCGCGCTGATCGCCGAGATCGTCGTCGGCTCGATCGAGACCTTCGCGGACAAGGTCGGACTCACGGAGTTCTTCGTCGCGGCTGTCATCGTCGCGATCGTCGGCAACGCGGCCGAGCACGGCGGCGCCGTGGTCGTCGCCGCCCGCGGCCAGATCAAGCTCGCCGCCGAGATCGCGCTCGCGTCGAGCGCGCAGGTGGCGGTGTTCCTGATCCCGGCGGTCACGCTGCTCGCCCTGCTGATCGATCCCCTCGCGCTGTCCTTCCGGCCGATCGAGATCGCGGCGCTCTCGTTCGGCGTCGTGCTGACGTTCGGTCTCCTCGTCCAGGGACAGTCGAGCCGTGCCCGCGGAGTCGTGCTGATCTCCGGCTACGTCGCCGTCGCGGTCGCGTTCTTCTTCGCCGGGGACCGTTAGGAGGGCCAAGCCCTCCTAACCGCCGAGGGTCGAGGGCTCGCGCGTGACCGGATAAGTCGCGAAGTAGAGCTTGACGGGGACACCGTCCTTGTCCCTGGTGATCCGGAGGAGCTCGCCGCGCTCGTAGCCCCGCGTGACCCGGTAGAGATCCTCCCCCTCCTGCTCGTACACCGAGCGGCCGAGATCCAGCCGGGCGTCCGGGAAGATTGACTCGAGGTTGCCGCCGCGGTACGAGAAGACCATCGGGTGCCCCTCGGAGAACCACTGGCCCAGCACGCCCTCGAGCTCTGGCGGGGGCGCACCGCCAGGCCGCCACTCGGCCTTCACCGGCCGAAAGGCGTCCGCCACCGCGCGGGACAACTCGATTCCGAGCGCCGAGATCGTCACGCCGGCGCCGTCGTTCGTGAGCACCGCTGCGCCCGTGCGCTTCGGCGGGAACGCCGAGACGTGGGCCAGGTAGCCCGCGTGGGCACCGTCGTGGCCGACGAAGACGTCGTCGCCGCTCCTGTACAGCGCGAAGCCGAGCCCGTAGGCGAGCCGCCACTTCGTCACGTCGACCATCGACTGGAACGTGGACATCTCCTCGACCGTCTCCTTGGAGAGGACGGCGGGGTCCGGATCGCCGATGAACGCCGCCCAGCGGCAGAGGTCCTCGGCTGTGCTCCAGAGCTCGGCGGCGGGGGCGACCGCGCGGCCTTCGATCACCGGCTCGCGACGAGGGACGTCCGTGTACGGGTGAACGAGGTACCCGGCCGCCGCCGGCTCCTCGGCGGTCCAAGTCGTGCGGTTCATGCCGACAGGGCGGAGGACATTCCGGGTGAGGTACTCCTCCGCGGGCTCACCGCTGACCCGGGCGACGACCTCCCCGAGGAGCGAGTACGCGAGGTTCGAGTAGTGCCAGTACGCGCCGGGCGCGAGCGGTTTCTCGGCCTCGGCGAGGCGCGGCAAGAGCTCCTCGCTCGTCGGCATCTCCAGCGTCTCCCAGACATTCCCCGGCACCTCGCGCTGGAGGCCGGAGAGATGTGAGAGCAGCCCCCGGATCGTCAGCCCGTGCTCGGCGCCCTCGACATGCCGGTCGAGGCTGTCTTCGAGCGACAGCCTTTCCTCGTCGCGAAGCCGCATGATCCCGACCGCCGTCACGGTCTTCGTGATCGACGCGATCCGGTACTGGTGGTCCGGCGTCGCCTCCTCCCCGCCCTCGACGTCCGCGAGCCCGACGGCCTCACTCCAGACGATCTCTCCCTCGCGCACGGCGGCCGCACTGACACTGGGCAGCCGGCTGTCGGCCTGAGCCTCCCGGATGATCCCCGAGAGCTCGGCCGCAAGTCCCTCAGGCGCGGGCAAGAACCCCCAGAGCCTTGGGGACGATCTCGATTGCCTGCTCGATGTCCTCGTCGGTGACGTCGAGATGCGTGACCGCGCGGAGGCGGGTGGGAAGGATCGTCGCCGAGATCCCGACACCGGCCTGGTGCACCCGCTCGAGCGCCTCGGGCTGCGAGAGGCCCAGCGGCTCGAGGTCGATCTGGACGAAGTTCGTCTCCACTTCTTCGGGGTCGACGGGTAGCCCGGCCACAGCCAGGCCCTCGGCGAGCCGGCGTGCCCGCGCGTGATCCTCGGCGAGCCGGTCGATGTTGTGCTCGAGCGCGTAGACGCCCGACGCGGCCACGATGCCGGCCTGGCGCATCGCACCGCCGAACATGTGCTTGAAGCGGCGGGCCCGAAGCATCAGCTCGGAGGAGCCGGCAACGACCGCGCCGAGCGGGCAGCCGAGGCCCTTCGACAGGCAGATCGTCACAGTGTCGGCGCGCTCCGAGATCCGCGAAGCCGGAATGCCGAGCGCGACCGCTGCATTGAAGAGCCGCGCGCCGTCGAGGTGGAGGCGGAGGCCGAGCTCGCGGCAGCAGTCGACCACGGAGTCGAGCTCCTCGAGCGGCCAGACGCGGCCCCCGGAGCTGTTATGGGTGTTCTCGATCGAGACAACTCGCGTCCTCGGCGCGTGGAGGTCGTCGTAGAGGCGCGCAGCCGAGCGGATCTGCTCGGCGCCGATCCGGCCGTTCTCCCCGTGGAGCGGACGGGTCAGGAGACCGGCGAAGGCGGCCGGCCCGCCGAGCTCCGCGATCAAGACGTGGGAGTTCTCCTCGGCGAGCAGCTCGTCGCCCGGCTCGCCATGGAGGCGGAGCGCGATCTCGTTCGCCATCGTCGCCGTCGGGACGTAGACGGCCTCGGACTGTCCGAGAAGCTCAGCCGCCCGCTGCTCGAGCAGGTTGACGGTCGGGTCTTCCCGCTTCTGCTCGTCGCCGACCTCGGCCGACGCCATCGCCTCTCGCATCGCCGGGCTCGGCTTCGTCTGAGTGTCCGACCGGAGCTCGATCACGGCGAGATTCTGCCTGCCGCCAGGCGAGGAGGTACAGGGCAGCGCCGGTCACGCCTACGAAGGCGATCAGGATCCACATCCCGGCGTCGCCGAGGGCGGCTCGCGTCTGGAGGCCGATCGCCGGCGCAAGCGAGAGGCCGAGCCAGCTGGCGGCGTTCGCCGTACCGAGGTACATGCCGCGGAGGCCCGGCGGCGCCAGGTTCGCGATCAGCGCCTCCGAGGCCGGCGCCCACAGCATCTCGCCGAGGACGACGACGAGGAGGACGACGATCACGACGGGCACGACGGCGCTCGCCTCGAGCAGGAGGTACGGCGAGGCCATGAGCAGCACGCCCGCTGCGAGCTTGGCTCCACGCGAGATCCCGGTCGTCCAGCGGGTAACCCGCATCTGGAGCAGCACGATCACGATCGGGTTCATCGCGAAGAGGAGCCCCCACGTTGCGGGCGCCAGGCCGTGCGTCTGCGTCAGCGAGATCGGAAGCAGCAGCTCGAACGCCGCATAGGAGCACCAGCCACCGATCGCGGCGACGAACACGGTGAGCAGCACGGCATCGCGGGCGAGGGGGCGCAGCGACGGCGCCGCGCCGCCGGTGTCCGCTCGGCGGGCGCTCTCGTGAAGCCGAAGCGCGGCGACGAGGGAAAGCGCGTAGGCGCCGACGATCCCCCCGAAGAGCGGCTCCCACCGCCAGGTGACGAGGGCTGCGCCGAGCAGCGGCCCGAGCGTGGCGCCGGCGTTCAGGACGACGCGGAAGGCGCCGAATGCCTCCTCGCGATCGTCCTCGCCGACGAGGTCGGCGAGAAGCGCGCGCTGCGACGTTCCGCGCACGGGCTGGATGAAGCCCATGACGATGAGCACTGCGTACGCCGCGAGGATCGGAAGATCCGGGAGGAGCAGGATCGCCGGAGTCACGGTCTGGACGATCGACGCCGCCACGATCACCGGCTGTCGGCCGATGCGATCGGAGAGACGGCCGCCGACGAGGGCACCCGCCACGGCGGCTAGTCCCGAGCACGTGTACGCGATTCCGATCTGGGTCGCCGGTGCTGCTCGCTCGGTCAGGGCCCAGATCGCGAAGAACGCGAAGAAGGCGAACTGGCCGAGCGCGCCGAATCCGACCGAGGCCAGCACCGGCCGGAGGACACGGTCGACCTCGCCGCCGAAGAACCGCTTGAAGCTGAACACGGAGGCACTGTGGCGATCGTCCACCATGCGCGCCAATGCCGATTTCGTCTGAAGCTATACACTTCGGTAATGCTTGACCCGCGCCGCCTCGCGCTTCTCCGAGAGGTCGTCCGCCACGGCTCGTTCTCGAAAGCGGCGCAGGCGCTCTTCCTCACCCAGCCCGCCGTGTCGCGCCAGGTGGCCAAGCTGGAGCGTGAGGTCGGGGTCCGGCTCCTCGAACGCACGCCCGCCGGGCTCCGGCTCACGGACGCCGGCCGGGTCGCCGTCGACCGTGCGGAGGCGATCGCCGGCCACCTCGCCGCCGCCGAGGCCGAGCTGGAAGCTATCGCAACCGTGAGCGCCGGCCGCCTCCGGATGTGCGCCTTTCCGACGGTCGCGTCGACGCTCGCTCTCGAGGCGATCGAAGTGTTCCGGCGCCGCCGCCCAGGTGTCGAGCTCTCCTTCCTGGAGGCAGGCACGCGGATGAGCGTCCAGCGACTGCGCGCGGGTGAGGTGGATCTCGCTCTCGCCTTCCGCGAGCGCGGCCGGCCGGCCCCAAGTGCCTGGGAGGGCCTCCACGCCGACCATTTGCTCGTCGACCCGCTGTACGTTGCGCTGGCGAAAGACCACCCCCAGTCCTCGAAGGACGCCGTCCGGCTGAGGGACCTCCGGAACGAGGGCTGGATCCAGGCGGTGCAGGCCGGCCCGTCCGGCATCACCTACCGCGCCTGTCTTGCCGCCGGTTTCGAACCGCGCATCGTCCACCTCAGCGACCATGCGCCGATCACGCAAGGACTCGTAGCCGCCGGACTCGGCGTGACGCTCGTGTCCAGCCTGTCGGTGCCGCACGCCCGCAAGGACATCGCGATCCGGCCGCTCAAGCCGTCAGGCCCTCAGCGCGACGTCTTCGCGGTCTCACTCCCGGGCGCGCTGCAGCCGCCTGCGATCACGGCGATGGTGGAGATCCTGCGCGAGCTGGCGCCGCGCTACGAATCGGCGCGGAAGTCAGCCGCGGTCCGGCCGTCGTCGGTCGCTACGTCCTGATCGGCGCCGCTCGCGAGCAGCAGCTCGTACAGCTCCTCGTTTTGGGCCTGCGCCGCTGCGTGGAGCGGGACGAAGCCGCCCTCCTGCCGGGCATTTGGGTCGGCGCCGTGCTCGAGCAGGAGACGAGCCGCGGCGGTGTGCCCGCCGGCCGCCGCGCTGTGAAGCGGCTGCACACGGAGCGGATTCCTCGCAACCGCGCTCACATCCGCGCCGCGCTCGAGCAGCATCGCGGCGACCGTTTCCCGACCGAAGAACGCCGCGAGGTGGAGCGCCGTGAAACCGTCGGGCGACCAGACGGCCGCGGAGCCCCGCTGGAGGGACAGCAGCTCCCGGACGCGATCGGAGTCCCCCACGGCCGCCGCCTCGAAGATCGTGAGGTCGGGCCGCTCGGCCAGGGTCGCTTCGACCGTGTCGTAATCACCGCGATAGAGCGCCTCCAGCAGCTCCGACTGTGGGCTCGGCAGCTCGCTCACGCGACCATTTTCACCGGATGGGGGATGCGCGTCCACGTGGCGCAGCCGATGCTGGGTCGAAAGAAAGGAGAAGCAGCATGAGCGAAACAGCGGCTTCTCTGTGGCAACTCGTCAGGGACGACTCCCTCGTCCGCCGCGGCGCATGGATCTCGCTGGCCATCGTGTGGCTCGCCGCCGCCTGGGCGGATCTCCGGATGCTGATCTTCATCCCCGCCGTCGCCGGCACGGTCTGGCTGCTCATGCGGCGCCGAGGCGAGCTGCCCGACGACGTGGACCTCCTCTGATTTCAGACGGTCGCTGAAAGTCGTGAGACTTGCGGGCGCGCCTAGACGCCTTTCGGTGCTTCGACCTCGGCGGCGGTCGTGCGCTCGCCGGAAAGATCCGGGTGGTCCTCGAAGCGGTAGCGGACGACCGCCCTCTTCGCGGCCTTGACCTCGTCCAGGCGATCGACGGGCCGGCCGTGCGGCGCGGCTTTGATCTCTTCCGGCTCCTCGGCAGCCTCCCGGGCGATCGTGAGCATCGCGTCCGCGAAGGCGTCGAGCGTCTCCTTTGTCTCGGTCTCGGTCGGCTCGACCATCAGCGCCTCGGACACGATCAGCGGGAAGTAGATAGTCGGTGGGTGGAAGCCGTAGTCCATGAGGCGCTTGGCGACATCAAGCGCCGTGATTCCGTGCTCCTTCTTGAGCGTGCGCGCCGAGAGCACGAACTCGTGCATGCAGAGCCGATCGAAGGGCAGGTCATACGAATCCTTGAGCCGGGCCAGCAGGTAGTTCGCATTCAGGACCGCATCCTCCGACATCGTCCGGAGCTCCTTGCCCCAGGCGAGGATGAACGCGTACGAGCGGACGAACACTCCGAAGGGCCCTGTGAACGCGCGCACCTTCCCGATCGACTTCGGGCGGTCGTAGTCGAGGCGGAAGCGGTTTCCGTCGCGGACGACGGCCGGCACAGGCAGGAACGGCTCGAGGCGATCACGGACCGCGATCGGACCGCCTCCCGGCCCCCCGCCGCCGTGCGGCTGAGAAAACGTCTTGTGCAGGTTGATGTGGACGATGTCGAAGCCCATGTCGCCCGGCCGGGAGATCCCGCAGACGGCGTTCAGGTTCGCACCGTCGTAGTAGCAGAGGCCGCCGGCGTCGTGGACGAGCCGCGTCATCTCCTCGATGTGCTCGTCGAAGAGCCCGAGCGTGGACGGGTTCGTGAGCATCAGCCCGGCCGTCGTCTCGTCGACCTTGGATCGCAGGTCCTCGACGTCGATGTTGCCGCGCGCGTCCGTCTTCACGCCCACGAGCTCGAAGCCGCCCATCGTCACGCTCGCGGGATTCGTCCCGTGGGCCGTGTCCGGGACGACGATGCCGCGGCGCTGCCCGAGCTCGCCTCGGTCGTCGAAGTAGGCGCGCATCAGCATCAGACCCGTGATCTCGCCCTGGCTGCCCGCCGCCGGTTGGAGGCTGACGGCGTCGAGGCCCGTGATCTCGCGCAGGATCTGCTGCAGGCGCCACTCGAGCTCGAGCGCGCCCTGCGCCGCCTCCTCCTCGACGAGCGGATGGAGGTCGCGGAAGCCGGGCAGGCCGACGAGCCGCTCGTTGACGCGCGGGTTGTACTTCATCGTGCACGAGCCGAGCGGGTAGAAGCCGGTGTCGATCCCGAAGTTCCGTGTCGAGAGCTCGGTGAAGTGGCGCACCACCTCCGGCTCGGCGACCTCCGGCAGCCGCGGCGGGTCCTTCCGCGCAAGCTCCTCGGGAACCTCCGGAATGGGCAGGCGCGGCCGCGGAACCTCGAGGCCGCGACGCCCGGCCTGCGAGCGCTCGTAGATCAGCTTCGTCATGCCGAAAGCGCCTCGACGAGCCGGTCGATCTCGTCCGCCGTGCGCCGCTCGGTGACGGCGACGAGGAGCGCGTCGTCCATGCCCGCATAGTCCCGCCCGAGGCGATACCCGGGGTGGACGCCGCGCGCGCGGGCGGTGCGAATCGCCTCGGTCGCGGGCCGTCCGGTCCGGACGGCGAACTCCTTGAACGTCGACCGGTTCGGGAACAGCGGCTCCAGGCCCGCCCCCGCGAGCCGTTCCTTCGCGTACTGCGCGAGCGCCATGCAGGTCTCCCCGGTCTCGCGCAGCCCCTGCGGGCCGAGCAGGCTGAGGTGCACCAGGCCGGCGAGCGCGAGGAGGGTCTGGTTGGTGGTGATGTTCGAGGTCGCCTTCTCGCGCCTGATGTGTTGCTCGCGCGTCTGCAGCGTCAGCACGTACCCACGGTCGCCGGCGGCGTCCGCCGTCTCGCCGACGATCCGGCCGGGCAGGCGCCGGATGTAGTCCTGACGTGCGGCGAGGAACCCGTAGTGAGGGCCGCCGTAGCTCATCGCGTTGCCGGCGGACTGCCCCTCGCCGATCGCCAGCGCGCAGCCGTAGTTGCCCGGCGCCTCGAGCACGCCGAGGCTGATCAGGTCGACGTGCGCGATCGGCATCGCCTCCGCCTCGTTCGCCGCGGCGGCGAGGTCCGGCGCGGGCTCGAGGCAGCCGAAGAAGTTCGGCTGCTGGAAGATCACGGCCGCGGCGTCGTGCGCGGCGTCGCGGATCCGGTCGGGGTCGGTCGTCCCGCCGTCGTGAGGAACCTCGACGATCTCGAGCCCGAACCCCGGCGCGTACGTCTTGACGACCTGGCGGACCTGCGGGTTCGTCGCCTCGGTGACGACGATCTTCGACCTCTCCGTCGCGTGCTTCGCGACGAAGCAGGCATCGGCCGCGACGGTCGTGCCGTCGTAGCCCGAGGCGTTCGAGACGTCCATGCCGGTCAGCTCGCAGATCGCGGTCTGGTACTCGAAGATCGCCTGCAGGACGCCCTGGCTCAGCTCGGGCTGGTAGGGCGTGTACGCCGTCAGCAGCTCCCCGCGCTGCAGCACGGCGTCGACGACCGCCGGCACGTAGTGGTCGTAGACGCCCGCCCCGAGGAACGACACCTCGTCGAGCTCGTTGCGTGCTGCGAGCTGCTCTAGGTGCCGCGTCAGCTCCGCCTCCGACAGCGCGGGCGGCACGTCGAGCCTGCGGTCGAACCGCATCTCCCGTGGGATGTCGCGGAAGAGCTCGTCGACGGACGAGACGCCGATCGTCGCGAGCATCGCCTCGCGATCGGCGTCCGTAAGAGAGGTGTAGCTCACAGGTCCTCGAGGACCTTCCGATAGGCGGCGACGTCGAGCAGCTGATCGCGCTCGCCCGGGTTCGTCAGCCTGATCCGGACGAGCCAGCCGTCGCCGTAGGGGTCCTCGTTCGCGATCTCGGGCGCGTCCACCACGCGCGCGTTGACCTCGAGCACGTCGCCCGACAGCGGCGAGATCAGATCAGAGACGGCCTTCACCGACTCGATCTCGCCGTAGCTCTGATCCTTTGCGATCGTCGAGCCCTCCTCCGGCGGCTCGTAGTGCACGAGCTCGCCGAGCGCGTCGGCCGCGTACCAGGTGATGCCGAGCACCGCCTCGTCGCCGTCGATCCGGGCCCAGTCGTGCTCGGGGTGGTAGAGCAGATCCTCGGGATACGACTCGCCCGCCACGCGCGTCACTCCTCTCGCTTGTAGATCGGCTTCGCGACGACCTCGGCGCGCCGCGCGTTCCCGCGGACGTCGACGACGAGCTCCGTCCCCGGAGTCGCATCGGCGGCGCAGACGTAGCCGAGCCCGATCCCGACGCCGAGCATCGGGGACATCGACCCCGACGTGACCTCGCCGCCGCCCTCGATCGCCATTCCACTGCGGGGGATCGCCTTGTCGCTCATCCGGAAGGCGACGAGCTTACGCTCCGGCCCGCGGGCCTTGATCTCGCGCAGCCGCTCGGCGCCGGTGAAGTCGGTTGCGAGCGCGCAGACCCACCCGAGCCCGCTCGAGATCGCGTCCCACTGCGGCCCGATGTCGTTGCCGTGCAGCGGGTAGCAGACCTCGAGTCGCAGCGTGTCGCGCGCGCCGAGCCCGCACGGCGTGACGCCGCGCGCGAGGACGGCCTCCCACAGGCGGGGCGTCTCATCCTCCATGCACGCCAGCTCTACCCCCTGCTCGCCCGTGTAGCCGGTGCGGTTCACCATCACCTCGACACCGTCGATCTCGCCCATCGACCACGTGAACGCCTTCGCCTGCGGGAGGCCGAGCCGCTCGAGCGCGCACGGGCCCTGCACCGCGAGGAGCCCATACTCGTCGGAGACGTCGCGGACGTCGGAGCCGCGGATCTCGCACTCCTTCAACCACGTGAAGTCGCTGTCGCGGTTCGAGGCGTTCACGATCAGCAGGTACCGGTGCTCGTCGAGCCGGTAGACGATCAGGTCGTCGACGACCCCACCGTCGTCCGTCGTCAGCAGCGTGTACTGCGCATCGCCGGGCTTCAGCTTCGTGATGTCGTTTGAGAGGACTTGCTGCAGGAACACCTGCGCCGTCGGACCCTCGACCTCGAGCTCGCCCATGTGCGAGACGTCGAAGACGCCCGCATCCGTGCGCACCGCGCGGTGCTCGGCGATGACGCCCGCGTACTGGACGGGCATGTCCCACCCGGCGAACGCGACCATCCGCGCTCCGGCGGCGACGTGCTGGTCGTAGAGCGGCGTGCGCCGGAGCGTCTGCACCGGAGGCGATGCTAACGACGAGCGCCGGAGCCGCGCGCCGCCCACTCGTCCGCGAGCTCGAGACCGCGTCCCACGATCGCCGGGAGACACCGCGCACGCGCGGCTTCGAGCGTCATCCACTCGAACCGGTCGTGCTCGGCGTCGAGAACGACGCGCGCGCCGGCGGCCGCCTCGGCAACGAAGAGCGCGACGTCGTCCGTCTCGTGCGCGAGCGGCTCGAACGCGAGCTCGAGCCCGGTCTCCTCGCGTAGCTCCCGCTGCGCGGCCGCACGCGGATCCTCGCCCGGCTGACGCGCTCCGGCCGGCGGCGTCCACGCCCAGTCACCCTCCCAGTCAGCGCCGCCGTGGTGGCGGTGCAGGATCAGGTACTCGCGGCCGCGGGGCGTAGGGCGCCAGAGGGCGATCGCGACGGCGACCGGATTCTCCCGCGCCACCGGCACTCCGTCCCACGTCGTCTCCATGGGCCGATTCTGCCCGGAAAAGGGTGAAGCCCCGGCGGGGAGGCCGGGGCTTCGGACCGGGTCGTGTGGGACTGCTTCGAAGGTCAGTCCCGAGTGGGCTCCACCTATGTCACCGCTTCAATGAAAAACGAAACCCAGTCCTCGCGAAGGAACGACGGAACCTCCA
>DATFOC010000018.1:0-8039 GCA_035265935.1 Gaiellaceae bacterium | reverse complement strand
GTGCCGATGGCGAGCCGAATGACGCACAGGAGGGGATCTGGCTCGCCCGGCCGGAGCCCGTTCCGACGGACGGCATCTCCCTCGCGGTCAAAGATCTCTTCGACACTGCCGGGCTGACGACGACCTATGGGTCGATCCTCTTCGCCGACCATGTGCCCGAGCGGAGCGCCGAGGCGGTCGTGCGCCTCGAGCGCGCCGGCTACGTCAACGTCGGGAAGACGAACCTGCACGAGTTCGCCTACGGCGTCACCTCGCAGAACCCCCACTTCGGAACCGTCCCGAACCCGATCGCGCCCGGACGGACCGCCGGCGGCTCCAGCGGTGGCTCGGCTGCCGCGCTCGCCGCCGGGCTCGCCGACGCAGCGCTCGGGACCGACTCGGGCGGCTCGATTCGCATCCCAGCTGCCTGCTGCGGGATCGTCGGCTTCAAGCCGAGCTATGGCCTCGTCCCTCTCGACGGCTGCTTCCCGCTCGCACCGACCTTCGACCACGCCGGGCCGATGGCCCGGACGGTCGCCGATTGCAGCGCGATGCTCGAGGCGCTCGTCCCGGAGTTCTTGCGCAAGCCCGCGCGCCGCGTCTCGGTCGGTATCGCCTGGGCCGACCGCTGCACTCCGCTCGTCGGCGAACGGATCCGCGAGGCGGCCGCGCTGCTCGATGCCCGTGCCGTCGACTTCCCGTTCTCGACGGCGATTGGCAACGAGTTCATGCGCGAGATCGCCGACGTTCACCGTGATCTCTTCGCGGAGAGCGCCGACAGCTACGGCCCCAACGTCCGAGCCAAGATCGAGCGATGCCTGGACGTCACCGACACGGAGGCGACCCAGGCGGTCAACCGGCGCAACGGCCATCGCGAGGAGGCGGAAGCGGCCCTGGACGATCTCGACCTTCTGCTCACCCCTACGCTCGCCTTCGTCGCCCCGCCTCTTCCGGACGACGAGCGCGAGATCCGCGAGGCGCTGATCCAGTTCACGTTCCCGTTCAATGCTCTCGGCTGGCCTGCGCTGGCACTCCCGGCCGGGCCCGCAGAGGACGGCCTTCCCGCGTCGATCCAGCTCGTCGGCCGGCCGGGAGCAGACGCCGTCGTCCTCGCGGTCGGCGAGGAGCTCGAGGCGTCCCTCGTTCGAGGGACTGCCTGACCGCCGGGCCCTGCCGACAACCCTTTAGGCCATGCCTGCGGTTCGCCTTGCCTTCGTCTGCTCGTTTGCGCTGCTCGCCTTCGCGAGCCCGGCGCACGCGGCCAAGAGCAGGCTCCTGCCCGCCCCGAAGCAGCTGCGCGGGTTCGTCCTGCGCGCCGACGAGAAGCCGAGCCTCTACAAGCACACGTTCCCACGGACGCCTGCGTTCGCCTGGCGGCCCGTCGCCGGCTCCAAGAAGTACGAGTTCGAGCTCTCGACGAGCGCGGTCGGCGACGACGGCGCCGTGATCTGGACGAGCTCGAGCCTGGAAGCGCCAATCAAGACCCCCGCGACGGCCGTCCCCGTCTCGCTTCCCTGGATCACCGGCAACCCGTACTCCCTCTACGCCCGGGTCCGGGGAATCGACTCGCGCGGCCGCTCCGGCCGCTGGAGCCGTCCCTACGGCTTCAACATGCGCTGGCCGACGAGGCCGACGCCGATGAGCCCGCAGCACCCGGGCCTGATCCGGTGGACGCCCGTCGGGGGCGCGACCATGTACGAGGTCTGGCTTCGCGGCGCGCGGTCGACGTTCCTCACGACGACGAACGTCGCCGACCAGCGCGACCACTACACGTTCCACCGCGCCCTTCCCTGGATGGCCGGCGTCGACTGGCGCGTCCGCGCGGTCCGGCGGCTCTACGGTGAGATCCCGAACGGGCTTCCTGCCGTGTCCTACGGACCGTGGAGCGACGTTTTCGTCAACTTCAACCCGCCGGCGCTGCCCGGCATGCTCTCCAGTGTCGGAACCGCGTCTGGATCGGTCGTCAGCCCGGCCGGTGCTCCGAGCGCGACCGCGCACGAACTCACGCCCGCGTTCATCTGGAACGGCGACACCCGCCACGGGCTCACGTATGGGCTCTTCCGAGTCGCTGTCTTTACCGACGTCGACTGCGTGAACCGGGTCTACTCGAGCAGCGTCGTCGGCAGCCCAGCCTGGGCGCCCCGCGTCGGCGGCGCGATCAAGCTGCCCGGGTCCCTCAACGAGCTCACGGCGGCTGCGAACGAGTGGCCGAAGTACGGCTCCGGGGCACCCGTGCTCACGCCGAACGGGCAGACCTTCGTCTCCGCCGATGAGGCGGGAGGGATCGGAGGCCCCGACCAGGCCGCGATTCCGAAGATCGACCTCTGGGACACCGCGTGGCCCAGGGGCGGCTACTACTGGCAAGTGATCCCGGTCGCCCCCACCCCGAGCCGCGACGCCCCCGAGAAGCTCGAGTACCGCGAGGCCGAGGTCGGTGAGGACGCCTGCCGCGCTTCGGGCGCGATCCGCTTCGGCAAGCGCTCCAACTCCCCGAAGCTCGGCGACACGGCGCCGTACATCTCCGGCCTCTCGCCGAACGGCCGCCTGCTCTCCGCCTCGCGGGCAAGGAAGCCGTTCTACGGCACGCCGATCATCGCCTGGGAGCCCGTATGGAACGCCCACGATTACGAGATCCAGTGGAGCAAGAGCGCAAACCCGTGGCAGACGGTCGGCTCTTCCATCACGCCGGCCACCGCGACCGTCCTGCCGGTCGAGCGCGGCGTCTGGTACTACCGCGTCCGCGGGCTCAACCCGTCGCTCCCGAAGAAGCCCGAGATGACCTGGTCGTCGCCCGTCCGACTCCGCGTCGCCGGCCCGCGCTTTCGCATTGTCCGCCGCTAGCGGACTGCAAGTAAACCCGTACAGACCCTCCCTCGAACGCTCACCCTCACTGGGTTAACGTCGGCGGCCAGCGGAGGCGCTGAGCGCCCGTCGAGTTCCGTGCTGCGGAGCCGCGGCGGCACCTGTGGCTCCGATTCGACGTCATCTCCGGCGCGCGCCTCCGCTGACATAACCGGACCATCGCGAGGGAGACGGGCCGCCGGCCCTCACGCGGGGGCCGCGCGTGCGCGCTTCTTCAGCCGGCGGTTACGGCGTGGAGCCCGGCGACCGCGTCGCCGAGTCGTTGCTCGATGCGAAAGATGCGGTCGAGGCCCGTGATCTCGAGCGTCCGCAGGATCCGGCGATCGTCCGAGACGAGCACGAGATCGCCTCCGCGGTCCCGAAAGCGAGGCTGATAGCGCAGGAGCAGGCCGAGCACCGTCGAGTCGATGAACCCCACCTCGGCGAAGTCGACGACAACCGAGTTGCCGCCGAGCTGCAGCACCTCCAGAAGCTCTCGCTCCATCTCGGGCGCGTTGTGCATGTCCGCCTCGCCGCAAATCGAGACGACGAACCCGTGGTTCCCGACCCCGGCCGTCCTCACTTCAAACTCCAGCTCCATGACACGGACGCTAGCTACGTCCGCCTGAGCGTTCAGCGGCCGATGCCTGTGGATTTGCTCACAGGCCGCGGCTGCCGACCTCCGTCAGCTTGTAGCCGACGCCACGGACAGTCTCCACACGGGCCGGATTGCCCGGATCGTCCTCGATCTTCTGCCGGAGGTTCGAGATGTGGATGTCGCACGCGCGCTGGTCGCCGACGTAGGACGAGTCCCAGAGGTGCTGCATGATCTCGCGCCTGCTGAAAACACGGCCCGGATCCTCGGCGAGCAGGAGCAGCAGCTTGAACTCCGACGGGGTGAGGCGTTTCGGCTCGCCTGCGATCCTCACCTCGTGCCGGATCGGGTCCAGCTCGAGGTCGCCCACGCGAAGCATGCTCGTCGCGCCGGACCGGTCGAGCTGACGGCGGCGCAGTATCGCCCTGATCCGCCCGATCAGCTCAGCCATCGAGAACGGCTTCGTCACATAGTCGTCGGCGCCGATCTCGAGGCCGAGCACGCGGTCGAGCTCCGCCCCCTTCGCGGTCAGCATGATGATCGGCACCGCGCTCTCGCTCCGTAGGCGCCGGCAGACCTCGGTGCCGGACATCTTCGGGAGCATGAGATCGAGGATGACGACGTCGTAGTCGCCGGCCTGGGCCGCCCGCAGTCCCGCCTCGCCGTCGGCCGCAGCGTCGACATCGAAGCCCTCGCCCCGCAGCGAATAGTCCAGCGCGTCGCGCACCGCCGGCTCGTCCTCGACGACCAGGACCCTGCTCACTCCGCCACCAGGCTCGCTCCCTGCGGAAACCGGAAACGGATCGTTGTCCCGGTGCCCACCGTCGATTCGAGCTCGACGACACCTCCCGCGGCTTCGATCGCGGCCCGCGTGATCGCCAGACCGAGCCCGGAACCGTGGTCGGTCGCCCCCTCTCCGCGGTAGAAGCGCTCGAAGACTCGCGCTTGCTCGGCCTCGGGGATGCCCGGCCCGGTATCCGAGATGCTGATCTCGGCTACTCCACCGTCGAGCCGGGCGGAGAGCTCGATCCGACCGTTCGTCGTGTAGTTGGTCGCATTGGCCAAGACGTTGAACACGGCGTGTTCGACGAGCTCCCGGTTCGTGACCACCGCAGCGCCGGCCGGACAGGAGACGACGAGATCGACGTCTCCCTGCATTTTCGCGCGGGCTGCGACATCCGACAGCAGCGGCTCGAGCTCGACGAGCTCTGTCCTCGGTGCCTCCAAGCGGGTCTGGACTCGCGAGAGAACGAGCAGCGCACGAGTGAGCCGGACGAGTCGCGCGGCCGCCTGCTCGATGTGGTCGAGAAAGATGTCGCGTTCGGGAGTGTCCTTCGCCCCGGCCTGCAGGACCTCGACCGCGCTGACGATCGCCGTCAGCGGGCTCTGGAGCTCGTGCGCCGCATTGGTGACGAACTGCTCCTCAGGTGATTCCTGACGCGTCCGAGTCGGCATGATCAGGCCCCTCGAGCTCTCGTTGGAGAAGACCCGCGAAGTGGTCCAGGTTTGCGCTCAAGTCGTTGACGATCGGATCCGACGGCTCTCCGAGATCGTCGCGAGCTCGCTGCGTCGCTCGATGAAGCCGCTCCAACCACGCTCGGCGCGCCTCCCCCGCGGAGGGGCCCGGGTCGGGACCGCCCATTAGGCGTTCGGATCTGTGGTCTCAGTGATCTCGGAAACAGCAGCGGACTTCTCCACGACCACGTACCCATCCGTGCCGCTGACGACACGCTCGACATGGGGAAAGACATGGTCGCGAAGCACGACGAACCGCCGTGGGTTCTCTCGCACGGTGAGGTACTCCTGCATCTGGACGTGGACGGTCTGGACGCAACTGACGTCGGCGCACTCGCAGGCGATCGCATACGTCTCGCTGACTTCGGAGAACGCATCGTTGAGCTCACGGAGCTTTTCGTTGACGGCGCGGAACAGCGCCTGGTTGCGAGCAGCGCGAAGATCGCGATCCCGCTGGTTCTCGGTCTCCATCCGGCACCTCCCGGTGCTCCACATGCTGCCTCAAGGAGTCCTCTAGGGCACCGGCCTGGGCAGTCGCTCGCGAAGGAGGATGCGGAAAAGGATGACCCTGCTTGTTAGTGACGGTAGCACTACCCGGGAGTTACCGATCAGTGCGAGGCCGCGGCGGTCGCGCCCTCGTAGACGTGGTCGCGGACGAAGGCGTCGAGCTCGTCGGAGAGCAGGTCGCTCGGCTTCCGGTCGCCGCCGACGGGGAGGGTGTCCGCCCGCTCGAGCTCGACGTGGAGGCCCGCTCGGTCCTCGAGCCAGCCAGCGACGAGCGCGGTCTCGGCCGGGGGGCCCGTAAGGCGGTCGGGAAACTCGGGCCAGGCGCCGGCCAGCGCGCGGCGCCAGGGGAGCGTGCGCCGCCAGGCGATGTCCGAGACCGCCACCCGCTCGAACTGCTCCACGAGCTCGCCGTAGGCGGAAGGAACGTCCAGCCATTCAGCCGAGTCGACGACCAGTCGGTCGACCATGTCAACCAACTGCCCGAACACAGGCGAGCCGAAGTCGGGCCGGCCGCGCCAGCGGAGGAAGACCGGCAGGTCGGGCAGGAGCAGCGGGGCGGCGATGCTCGCCGGTGCATCGGCCCTCGCCCCCCGGAGCCGCAGTTCGACCACCTCGCTGCAGAGATGCCGCTCGATTCCGGGAAGCTCGTAGCACTCGAGATGCACGTGCGCTGCGAGCGCGTCCTCTTCGTCGGTCTGCGGAAAGAGCAGGAGCGTCCGCGACGGGTGGCGCTCCCCGAGCCCGGCCAGCGTGTCGGCTGCAGCCTCCTGCCACTCGGGCGGCACCCAGGCGAGATGCGTCAGCACACTCGTCCGCAGGTCAGGCTCGCCCGCCTCGGAATGCCGGTAGCGAAGGTCGACGAGGGCGGCCTCGATCTCCGCGATCGTGGCGCAGTCGTCGAGCCACTCCTCGACGTGGGCTACCTGTGCCACTCCACGAGCTCCTGCGCCGCCTGCGGGCCCCAGGTTCCGGCGGGGTAGTTCGGGAACGCGGGCGTGTCGCGCCTCCAGGCAGCGACGATCGCGTCCACCAGCGCCCACTGCTCCTCGATCTCGTCCGAGCGGGTGAAGAGCGTCGCGTCGCCGAGCATCGCGTCGAGGATCAGCCGCTCGTACGCCTCCGGCAGCCCCTCGCGGAAGGCGCCGCCGTAGAGGAAGTCCATGTGGACCGTCCGGATCGACATGCCCGCGCCGGGCACCTTGGCGCCGATCGCGAGCGAGATCCCCTCGTCCGGCTGGACGTGGATGAGCAGCACGTTCGGCCGCAGCCCCTCGGCGGCGCTCTCCTCGAACGGCGGGTGCGGCGCGCGCTTGAACTGGATCGCGATCGCCGTCTCGCGCCGCGCCATCCGCTTCCCCGCGCGCACGTAGAACGGCGTGTCGGCCCACCGCCAGTTGTCGACGAAGAGCTTCCCGGCGACGAACGTCTCGGTCAGCGAGTCGGGTGCGACGCCAGACTCCTCGCGGTAGCCCACCACCTCCTTGCCCTCGACGAACCCGCGCCCGTACTGGCCGCGCACGATGTGCTTGGGGCCCGGCGTGTGGATCGACCGGAGCACCTTCACCTTCTCGTTGCGGACGGACTCCGCCGTGAAGTCGACGGGCGGCTCCATCGCCGTCAGCGCGACGAGCTGGAGCAGGTGGTTCTGGAAGATGTCGCGGATCGCGCCGGCCTGCTCGTAGAACGCCGAGCGGCCCTCGATCCCCATCGACTCGGCGACGGTGATCTGGACGTGGTCGATGAACTGCCGGTTCCAGATCGGCTCGAAGATGCCGTTCGAGAAGCGGAGCGCCAGCATGTTCTGGACCGTCTCCTTGCCGAGGTAGTGGTCGATCCGGAAGACCTCGTCCTCGGTGAAGTGCTCGCCGAGCAGCGCGTTCAGCTCCCGCGCGGAGCCGAGGTCGTGGCCGAACGGCTTCTCGACGATCAGCCGCGTCCAGCCCTCGGTGCTCCGGCGCGAGCCGAGCCCGCGTACGACCGACTCGAACGCGACCGGCGGGATCGCGAGGTAGTAGACGCGGTTGCCGCCCGTGCCGCGCTCGTCGTCGAGCTCGCCGAGCACCCGCGTCAGCTCGTCGAAGCCGGCCGCGTCGCTGAGCTCGGCCGAGACGTAGCGCATGCCGGACGCGAGCCTCTCCCAGACGTCGTCGCGGATCGGATCGCGGGCGAACTCCTCGACCGCCTCGCGCATCCGGCGGCGGAACTCGTCGTCGGTCTCGGCCGTCCGCGCGACGCCGACGACGGCGAACCGCTCGGGCAGGAGGCCGCGGAACGCGAGCGCGTAGAGCGCGGGCAGCAGCTTCCGGCGGGTCAGGTCGCCGGAGGCGCCGAAGATCGTGAGCGCGCACGGCTCGGGCGTGCGGCGCAGATGGAGTCCCTCGAGGAGCGGGTTCTCCTGCTCGAGCGCCTGCGTCATTCGGACTTGACGGCGTGCCCGCCGAACTGGTTGCGGAGCGCGGCGTTGACCTTCGCGGCGAACGACTCGTCCTGCCGCGAGGCGAAGCGCGCGTAGAGGGCGGCCGAGATCACCGGGACCGGCACGTCCTCGTTGATCGCCTCGAAGATCGTCCAGCGGCCCTCGC
Source organism: Gaiellaceae bacterium (assembly GCA_035265935.1). Classification (GTDB taxonomy): domain Bacteria; phylum Actinomycetota; class Thermoleophilia; order Gaiellales; family Gaiellaceae; genus JACDAN01. Next base: position 20 of record DATFOC010000018.1, on the reverse strand, counting down.
CGGAATCCTCGACATACCCC
>DATFOC010000017.1:0-8602 GCA_035265935.1 Gaiellaceae bacterium | reverse complement strand
GCCGGTGTACCTCCTGGCGTCGGTCATCCCTCCGGGAGGGCTCTTCCGCGAGCGGCGGTTCCGGGACGTCGGCCTCTACGGCGACTACGCCCAGTCTCTGCTCGACGGGCGCGTCCCCTACCGCGACTTTTTCGTCGAGTATCCGCCCGGCGGCTTTCTGGTCTTCACTCCGCCCGCTCTCCTGCCGGACGGCTGGTACCTGCACGCGTTCAAGGTGCTCATGGCCGTCGTCGGGCTGGCGACGTTGGCGGTCGTCGGCCTGATCCTCGCGCGGCTCGGGGCGAGCACCCAGCGGCTCTACGCCGCCGTCCTCGCTGTCGCCGCCGCCCCGCTCGTGATCGGGCCCGTGTCGCTGAACACCTATGACGCGTTCCCGGCTCTCCTCGTTGCGGGCTCGCTGGCTGCGCTGCTCTGGCGCCGCGACTCGGTTGCCCTCGCGCTGCTCGGGGTCGCCTTCACCGCCAAGCTCTATGCTGCGGCGCTCGTGCCGCTGTTCGCGGTCTGGCTTTGGCGAACGGGCCGTCCGCTCGCCCGCCCGCTGGCGGCGTTCGCGGTCATCGCGCTGGTACTGGTCGGCCCCTTCGTGGTGCTCGGCTGGGACGGCCTCGTGGAGAGCGTGCGCGCCCAGGCCGGGCGTGGCCTGCAGATCGAGAGCCTCGGCGCAGCCTTTCTCGTCGCGGCGCACCGGCTGGGCGTCTACGACGCCGAGGTCGTCCGCGGCTCGACGGCCGCGCTCACCCGTGACCTGGACGGCGCGCTGCCTGACGCGCTCGCCTTTGCGACCTCGGTTGCGCAGGTTGCTGCGGTGGCCCTGGCGCTGCTGCTCTTCCTTCGAGCCCGCTCGAGCGGGGAGCGGCTGACCGCGGCGACCGCGGCGACCCTGGCCGGCTTCCTCGTCTTCGCCCGGTTCATCTCTCCGCAGTACCTCGTCTGGCTCGTCCCGATCGTGCCGCTTGTCGGCGGTGTCGCCGGCGTGGTCGCGACTGTCCTTCTCGGCGCAGCCCTCCTCGCCGGCCGGCTGTGGTTCTTCGACTACCGCGAGGTCTTCGCTCTGGAGGGAGTCGTGTGGCTCGTCGTCGTTCGCGACCTGATGCTCGTAGCGCTCTACGCCGTTCTTCTCAGGACAATGATCCCGTCCTCGTCGAAGACCTTGGACCAGGAGCCGGAGCGAAGCAGCTCCGCGAGGGGTACGGCGGTCGCGGAGGGATCCGAGCGCCCGTCGAGATAGGAGGCGCGCTTCAGGTCGACCGCGACCCACTCGGAGTCGGAGACGGTGGGAAAGCTGTGGATCCGGCGGCGCTCTGACAGGTGGCCGCCGAGGCCGTTCGTGCTCGAGACCGGCGCGTCCGGCGGGATCAGGGCGAGGCCGCGCTCGGCGATGCGGTCGTGCTCCGAGCGGGGTTCGGGAACGAGCTCGCCGGCTCGTAGCGGCCCGATCACGATCCCTGCCAGCAGCGAGAACGCGAGGATCGCAACGGCAGCCTCCCGGCGGCGAACGAATTGTGACGCGCCGAGGATCGCGGCGGCGATGAGGAACGGCGTGATCGGGGCGGTGTAGTGGAACCGGACCGACGTCTGGTTCCCGACCGACGACAGGAGATTTGCGAGGAGCTCGGGCACAGCCGCGATCAGTACGAGCGGCGCGAGGAGGAAGAGCGCGGCCAGGGGCAGTCCGAGCTCGACGAGATAGAGCAGATCCCGTCGATCCGTCAGCGCCCCCGCGATCGCCAGCGGGTCGGTGAAGGTCGTCTTGACGATGCCCGCTGGGGAGCCGCCCACGGCGTCGTACCGCCCGTAGAACGCCGGCTCGGCGCCCTCGCGGAAGTGCGGCATGACCGCCCCGAGCCAGAGCGCGGTCGTGGCGGTGCCGGCGACGGCGATCACGGTTCCGGCAAGACGTCTTCCTTTGGCGATCGCATACCAGACCCCGAGCGCGGCGACCACGAGTGGGATCTCCTCCTTCGTCAGCGCCGCGAGCACCCCGAACGGCACGAATGCCCACAGGCGATCCTCGTCCAGGTACCAGAAGGCGAACGCGAGGAGAGGGCAGGCCAGCGCGACCGGGTGGAACTCGTCCAGTGCGAGCCACTGCACGGCGGGGTAGACGAGGTAGGCGACCCCGCAGAGCACGCCGGCCCAGTCCGTGCCGAGGTGCTTGCGGCCGAGCCAGAACATCGGCAGCGCCCCGAACGCAATCGCGGCGGCCTGGACGACGAGGAGCATCGTCGGGCTCGGCCAGACGAGCCAGAGGGGAGCGAAGAGGGCGAGGAAAGGGTCAACGTGGGCTCCCAGCCGCGAGATCTGGTCGCCCCCGAGCTCGGTGACGTCGAGCGGTCGCCCTTCGACCGTCGACCACACCGCCTGCGTCATGTTCCCGAGGTCGAACCGGCCGGTCTCGAATGCTCGGTGCTCGAACGCTGCGAGCGCACCGAAGCCGGCGGCGTATGCCGCCATCGCCGTCCAGAGGACGGCTTTCGGGCTACGGACGATTCGCGAGCAAGAGGTAGCCCAGCGCGCCGCGCTCGACGCCGACGAAGAGCCTGTCGACCTGGAGGAGCGCTCCGACAGCGGCGACGAAGTGCCGGTGGCGGCCGCCGGGCCGCGTGGGCCCGTGCCGGTCGAGGTACCGCTCATAGAGGTGGCGATGGTAGAGGCGCGAGAACGGAAAGCCCCAACCGAGGCACTGATCGACCGTGAGCCCCGCACCCGTGCAGGCATCGATGAGAGCGGGACGTGTGTACCGGCGGATGTGCCCCGCCCACTCGTCGCTCGGCCCGTGGAGCCGCGGGTTCGCCGGGACCGAGACGGCGAGGACCCCGCCCGGACGAAGGACGCGGGCGAGCTCCGCGAGTGCGCCGCGATCGTCCTCGACATGCTCGAGGACCTCGCCCAGCACGGCTCCGTCGAAGCTCTCGTCGTCGAACGGCAGGTCGGTGACGCTCGCCACCACCACAAACCCGGACAGCCGCGCGCGGAGGACCTCCACCGCCGTGCCGGAGACATCCGTGCCCGTGACTTCATAGCCGAGCCGCTCCAGGCGGGCGGACATCGTCCCCTGTCCGGCGCCCGCGTCGAGAACCTCCGGCCCTGGAGAGGCCGAGACGAACAGATCGAGGAGCAGGCGCTCGCGCAGCTCGTGTCTCGGGCCTACGAACTCGGGCGCGCTGCCCCACTCGTGGCCGCTCATGCGGCCCGCTCGAGAATTCCGCGCCAGCGACGACCGAGGACGTCCTCGCTTGCCCGTTCGCGGTAGACGGCGTGGCCGGCCGTGCCGATCCGCTGGGCGAGCTCCGGCTCGGCCGCGAGCCGATGCAGCGCCGCGGCCAGCGCCTTGGGATTTCCCGGCGGGACGAGAAGTGCGTTCTCGTCGTCCACCAGCAGCTCGCGGGCGGCCGGCGTGTCGGCGGTGACGAGCGGTGTGCCGCATGCGAGTGCCTGGAAGGCCTTGTTGGGAATCACGCGCTGCGCCTTTGCCGAGGTCCCGAAGATACCGAGCGCGCAGGAGGCGCGGTTCAGCTCCTCTGGTAGCCGCTCGTACTCGACCCAGGGCACCCACTCGACGTTCGCCGAGCGGCCGGCGAGCAGCGCGTCGAGCTGGCCGCTGCCGACGACCCGCAGCCGCAGCTCGGGTGCGAGTCGCGCCGCCTCGAGGATTGTCTCCAGCCCGTGCAGCGGGATCAGCTTGCCGACGAAGAGCGCTGTGAACGGCTCGTTGGGCCGCCAGTCCGGCTGGAACAGCCGCTCCTCTGCGCCGACGAAGCAGACCTCGAGCCGGTCGCGCGGCAGCCCGGCCAGTCCCGCGAGGAACTCGGCGTGCGCAGAGGTGTCCGCGACGATGATTTCGGCGCTCCGCAGCGCCCGCCGGTCGATCGTGCGAAGCGCTCGCTCGGCGAGCGAGCCGGGCCGAAACCTCCCGCGATCCTCGACCAGCGTGTCCCTGAGCGAGACGAGCGGGTTGAACACGACGGGAGCGCCGCGCGCCGCGCGCCGCGCCGCGAGCAGATCCAGATGGCCGGGATAGCCAACGATGACCGCGTCGGTTCTCGGCCCGCGGCGCGCCAGCAGCCGCAGCTCCGCGAGCACAAGCCGCGCGGCGGCGCCGGGACCGAGCGACCACTTCTCCTCCCGTCCCTCCCAGACCGGCTCGTGCCGCTCGATGACCTCGACACCGGCGCCGCGCAGCGCCGAGATCACCTGCGCGTTGCGGGGGTAACGGCGCTCGTAGGTGCCGAAGTAGAGGACACGCACGCGGTGCTACCGCGCGACGGGCTCGTGTCGCACGGGCTCGAGGATCTCGTCGACGTGCAGCTCGTCCGCCGCGCCTGTCCGCTCCTCGTGGTGGCTCGTGATCAACTCGGAGAGGAGGCCGAGCGAGAAGAACTGGAAGCCCACGACGACGAGGAGCACGCCGAGCGTCAACAGCGGCCGGTGGCCGATCGCCGCTCCGGTCAGCTTGAGGATCGTCAGGTAGACGAGCACCGCGCTGCCGATCAAGGCGAACACGAGCCCGAGCCCGCCGAAGAGATGTAGCGGCCGGTGTCGGTAGCGGCCCATGAAGGACACGGTCAGGAAATCGAGGAACCCGCGCATGTAGCGCTCGACGCCATATCGGGATCGCCCGTGTTCCCTGGGCCGGTGATTCACGGGCAGCTCTGCGACGCGAAAACCGCGGTCGTGCGCGAGGACCGGCAGGAAGCGGTGCAGCTCGCCGTAGATCCGCAGCGAGCGGACGACTTCCGCCCGGTAGGCCTTGAGCCCGCAGTTCATGTCGTGGAGCTTCAGGCCCGAGGCGCGGCCCACGACGGAGTTGAAGATCCTCGAGACGAGCCGCCTCGACCACGGATCGCGTCGCTGCGCCTTCCAGCCGGAGACCAGGTCGAAACCCTCGTCCAGCTTCGCGAGCAGGCGCGGGATCTCCGCCGGGTCGTCCTGGAGGTCGGCATCGATCGTCACCACGAAGGATCCCTCCGCGTGGCGAAAGCCCGCCGCCAGTGCGGCGGACTTGCCGAAGTTGCGGCGAAGACGGACCACCCTGACGTTCGTCGCGCGGTCGTGGAGGCGGGTCATGGCCGCGAAGGAGCCGTCGGTGGAGCCGTCGTCCACGTAGACGGCTTCCCACGGCCCGCCGAGGGGGTCGAGGGCGCTGGCGAGCTCGTCGTAGAGCAGCTCGACGCTTCGATCCTCGTCGTGGACGGGGACGACGACCGAGATCACGGCAGTAGCTTATGCGTGAGGTGGGAGCGCTCTTGTCCATGGAGGAGGCGCAGCGCCTGATTCTCGAGCGCGTTCGCCCGTTGGAGGCCGAGCCGGTCGCGCTCGACTCGGCTGCCGGGCGCGTTCTGGTCGAGCCGGCCGCCTCTCGCGTGGACTTGCCGCCGTTCGACAGCTCGGCGATGGACGGCTTTGCTCTCCGGTCGAGCAATACCCCCGGACGCCTGCCGGTCCGCGTGCGGATCGCCGCGGGGAAACCGGCCGGAAGGCCACTCGAGCCCGGCGAGGCGATGGGGATCGCGACCGGCGGCGCGGTCCCTGAAGGGGCCGATGCGGTCATTCAGCTCGAGGCTGTTGTCGATGCCGGCAACGAGGTCGAGATCACAAACGCGGTACCAGCTGGGGCGAACGTCCGGCCGCGAGGCGGCGACATCCGCCTCGGCGACGTGGTCGTGGAGGCTGGCGACCTGCTCGGACCTGCACAGATCGGCGCACTCGCCGCCGCAGGTGTCCCCGAGGTGCCGTGCTCTCGGCGCCCGCGGGCGGCCGTCCTCGCAACCGGAACGGAGCTCCGGCGGCCCGGCGAGGAGCTCGAGCCGGGGCAGATCTACGAGGCGAACACCGCGCTGCTCGCGGCACAGCTGCGCTCGGCCGGCGCAGAGGTCGAGCTCCTCGAAGCGGTCGAGGACGACGAGGCCGCGCACCGCGCCGCGCTGGAGACTGGCTTGCGCGGCGACGTGCTCGTCACCTCGGGCGGTGTCTCGGTCGGCCCACACGATCTCGTTCGATCGGTCGGCGCCGACCTCGGGGTCGAGGAGGTGCTCTGGGGCGTGGCGGTGAAGCCCGGGAAGCCGCTCTGGTTCGGCGTCCGCGACCAGACGCTGGTCTTCGGTCTCCCCGGAAACCCGGTCTCGTGTCTCGTCGGCTTCGAGATCTTCGTGCGGCCGGCGCTGCTCGCGCTGCAGGGCATGATGAGCCCGCTCCCCCGATTCGACCCCGGGCGGCTCGCACGCGCCGTGCGGCCGAACCCGGCGCGGACGGAGCTCATGCGGGCTCAGACAGCCGTCGTGGATTCCGCAGTCGAGCTCGACGTCGTGACCGGACAGGACTCGCACATGATCGCGCGGGCAGCGGGCGCAGATGCGCTCGTTCTCGTCCCGCCGGGAACCGACGAGCTTCCGGCGGGCGCGGCTGTCAGCTACCTACGGCTCGCTTGAGCTCGGTCGGCTTCCTGCCGAGCGCAAGGCCGAGCAGACGGCCGACGAGCTGCCGGACCGGCCCGCGGGGCGGGCGCTCCCGGGCGTCGGGATAGGGCGCGTAGCGTCCCGTGGCGATCGCGGCGAGCTGCCCGGCAGCCGCGAACCAGCCGAGCGCGATCACGATCGCCGGCAGCGGCACGTAGCCGATCGCGACCAGCTCGAGGACATACCAGGGAGCGTCGAAGCCGAGCTCGAAGCGCCACGCGAAGGACCCCAGCAGGATCGCCGGCCCCAGGAAGCCCAAAGCGAGCACACCGGCGCGCACCCAGGGAGCGCCGTGGCGTACCTGCGGCAGCCACAGCCAGGCGTGGAGCGACGGGAGCAGAAAGATCAGCGCGAACGCGTTCGTCGCGAGGGTCAGCAGGGCCAGCACGGCGAGGACGAGCAGCGCGGTCGTCTGGCCGGCGAGCTCCTCCTCCAGCGAGACCGGTCGCCGCGGCAGCAATCGCTCACGGCCGACGAGCCAGCTCGCGAAGACGAACACCGCGAAGATGGTCAGCGTCACGGCCGGCCAGTCGCCTGCCGGGCTCGTGCCTGGCGGCGGCGGAAGCTCCACTTGGGGCCAGGCGCCGACCAACGCGAGGAAGCCGAACGCCAGGCCGACCCACAACCAGAAGGCGAGCCGCGTCCTGTAGCTCCGCAGCGCGGGCGCGAGGGGGATCCGTCGCCGCCTGCAGCGGGCGAAGAGGTCGACGGCGGCGAGCAGGAACGGCAGGAGCGCCGTGATCAGAACGAGCTGCACTGCCCAGCCCTGCACGGTTCGCGCTCCCAGGTAGAGGTACGTCGACGTGTCGCGGGCGAGGGCCACTCCCTCGTCGAGCGAGCCGAGGAGCGCCTCCGCAGCCCGGCCGATCTGGCCGATGCCCCTGTCGTTCAGGGCGTCGATCGTGTCCGTCTCAGGTGTCGGCGGGCGCGGCCCCGCCGTCGTCAGGCTGAGGGCCGGGATCGCGGCACCGATGAGCGGCGCCTGCTCGTAAAAACTGAACGGGAACGCCAGGTCGATCAGTTGGCCCGCCGCGCTCGTTCGCCTCGGCTCTCCTCCGGTGCGCTGGATGATCCGCGCGGCCGCTGTCTCGACCAGCGTTGCGTCGGGGGAACGGGGTCGATCGGCCGCGATCTCGATGCGCACGCTGTCGTCTCCCCCGATTGCGACCAGGCTCACGGCCGCGGAGATCCGTCTTCGGTACGGCGAGGTCTCGAGGAAGCGCAGGGCTCCCAGGCCGCCGTACGCGCCCCCGTCGGACGAGACGAGCACGATCGTGTGGGCCGGGCCGGCCGGGGCGCGCTCCTGTCCAGGCCCAGGCGCCGCGCGCAGACCGTAGCCGCGGGCAAGCTCCAGGAGGACACCCGTGCCGGAGGCGTTGTCGTTCGCTCCCTGACCGGTGGTGCCGCGGTTGTCGCGGTGCGCCATCACGACGAGCACGTCGGGCGACCGCCCCGGCGAGACCGCGATCACGTTCTCGAGCTCCACCTGCCCCTGGTCCGGCACATCCCCTTGGAAGCGGTCGCGCTGCACCCGGAAGCCGAAGGACGCGAGCCGCTCGGCGACCCAGTCCGCCGCATCCTCCGCAGTCGGCGACCCCGGCGTCCGGTTCGGGAACTGCGTCGCGAGCTCGCGGGCGGACTGTGTCGCTCCGACCTGGTCGAAGGCCGCGGGGAAGGTCGGCGGGGGCAGGCTCTCAGGGCGGCCGATCGTGAACGCCGTGAGCAGCAGCGGGATGGCGACCAGCAGAGCCGTGCCCCGGTAGGCACGTGCGTTGACGGGCCGCTCGAGGGAGCCGTGCCGCGGCCGCCTCCGCGAGGTTGGGGGCCGGAAAGGCGGCATGCCGAGGCTATAGTAAGGAGGGCCCCGGCTCCGCGCTCCCCGGCGGCGATGCGCCCGTGCCCGACTCCTCGACAATTCTCCTCGTAGACGACGAGGACTCCGTTCAGAAGCTCCTCTCGTACCCGCTCGAGCGCGACGGATACCGCGTGCTCGCGGCCAAGGACGGTGAGGAGGCGCTCGAGAGGTTCTCGTCCGAGCCGGTCGACCTCGTCGTGCTCGACCTGATGCTGCCCAAGCTCGACGGGCTCGAGGTCTGCAAGCGGCTCCGGGCCCAGAGCGCCGTGCCGATCATCATGCTCACAGCGCG
>DATFOC010000016.1:0-2887 GCA_035265935.1 Gaiellaceae bacterium | reverse complement strand
GCGGCCCAGTCTAGAGAGCCGCGTCAGCCGGCCGGAGTCGGCGGTCTGGCCGCCGCCGACCGCCTGCGCAGCTGGTCTTCGACCAGGAACCAGTCGAGATCCTCGGCGCGGCAGAGCTCGGTCAGGCGACCGTCCTCGACGCACACTGCCGAGAGCGTGGCGTTGGGCTCGACGCGCTGGATTCGCCGGTACGTGTGGACGTCCACGCCGAGTGCCGCTGCATGGACCGCGCGAATGGAACCTCCGTGCGCAACGAGCAGGACGCGGTCGCGGGGGTGTCGCGCCGCGATCGACAGGACGGCGCCGACGACTCGCTCGCTGAGCTGCTCGTACGTCTCGCCGTCATTCCAGCCTTCTTCGCCTTCAGTCCAGCGACGAAAGGCATTCGGAAAGCGCTCCTCGGCCTCTGCCCGGGTCAGGCCGGACCACGAGCCCACGTCGACCTCGCGCAGGTCCGGGAGCTCATTCACGGGAAGCTGATGGGGCTTCGCGACGATCGCGGCGGTCTCGCGCGCCCGCTCGAGATCGCTCGAGTAGACAGCGTCCAACTCGGTGGCCGCGAGGCGATCGGCGAGCGCGTGGGCTTGCTCACACCCGAGGTCGGTCAGTGGTCGATCCGCGTGACCCTGCCAGCGCCGGTCGCGGTTCCAGTCGCTCTCTCCGTGGCGTGCAAGGAGGATCGTGGTCACGGCGGTACGCTACTCGGCCATGGATCTCGGCCTCCGCGACCGGGTCTGCGTCGTGACCGGGTCGACCGGGGGCATCGGTCTGGCGGCCGCCCGCGTCCTTGCTTCCGAGGAAGCGCGTGTCGTCGTGACGGGCCGCGACGGCGAACGCGTCGACTCGGCGAGAGAGGCGTCTGGCGCCGAGCTCGGCGTTGTGTGCGACCTCATCGACCCCCAAGGGCCCAAGGCGCTCGTCGAAAGGGTACGGACCACGGTCGGAGAGATCGACTGTCTCGTCAACAACGTGGGCATCGCGTACCAGGCGGCTTTCGATGAGCTCTCCGACTCCCAGTGGGACGAGATGTGGCAGCTCAACGTCATGAGCTTCGTCCGGACGATCAAGGCGGCCCTGCCGGACATGCGCGAGCGCGGGCGCGGCGCGATCGTGAACGTCTCGTCGACGGCGGGGAAGCGTCCATCGACGTCGATGCCGAACTACACGGTCACGAAGGCAGCCGTGCTCTCGCTGTCTCGGCTCATAGCAGACCTGTACGCCGGCGACGGGATCCGGTGCAACGCCGTCGCGCCGGGCCCGACCGCGACCGATGCCTGGCTTGGGGCCGGCGGGCTCGCCGACCAGCAGGCAGAGCGAAGCGGGCAGACCCGGGACGAGGTACTCGCCGCCGTCGGTGCCGGTCGACCGCTCGGCCGGCTCGCGGATCCCGACGAGATCGCGAGCGTGATCGCCTTCCTCTGCTCGGAGCGTGCGTCGTACGTGACCGGCGCCGCGTGGAGCGCGGACGGCGGCACCGTCCCGATCATCATCTGAGCTGTGGGCAAGTTGTTCCCGTGTCGGCACGGATTTCTGGCAGATGCGTGCGTCCGGGCCGTCTAGCGTTGACAATGCCACGCCAAACCCCTGGGAGGGTGGGGGGTGGTGGGTGGTCTCGCCGGCCGCTTCGCGAGCGCCGGGACAGCTACTAGCCTTGCCCTCATGACGGAGCTCGCCGGATGGGTTGCCGACGCCTTCGAGGCGCGGGTTCGCGACCACGAGGAGCGGTGGCTGTCACCGCTGGCAGTGCGCTCCTACGAGACCCGCGGACGTGTGCGCGAGGACGAACCGTGCCGGCTGCGGACGCCGTTCCAGCGTGACCGGGACCGAATTGTGCACTCGAAGGCGTTCCGCCGACTCCGGAACAAGACGCAGGTCTTCATCGACCCCGGCGGCGACCACTTCCGGACGCGGATTACGCACACGGTCGAGACGACGGGCATCTCCCGCGGCGTCGCCCGCGCGCTCGGCCTGAACGAAGATCTCGTCGAGGCGATCGGGCTCGGCCACGATCTCGGTCACACGCCTTTCGGGCACACAGGCGAGGAGGCGCTGGACCGGCAGCTCCAGGAGCGATTCGGGCGCCGGTTCCGCCACAACGAGCACTCCCTCCGGATCGTTGACGTGCTGGAGAAAGACGGTCACGGTCTGAACCTGACCGCGGAGGTGCGCGACGGGATCCTCAACCACACCGGGCCGACCGAACCGGAGACGCTCGAGGGGAAGGTCGTCCGCATCGTCGACCGGGTCGCGTACATCAACCACGACATCGACGACGCGCTCCGGGCCGGCGTGCTCACGCCGGACGAGCTCCCTCGGGCCGAGGTCGAGTTGCTCGGCGAGACCGGGTCGCGGCGCATCGACGCACTCGTTCACGATCTCGTCGAGACCTCCCAGCGGGAAGGCGACATCCGCCAGAGCGACGAGATCGGCACGGCGATGCTCGCGCTCAGGACGTTCATGTTCGACCGCGTCTATCTCGGTCCGCACACGGAGGCACAGCACGAACGCGCCCGCGACGTGGTCGGCCGTGTGTTCGCACATCTCGCCGACCATCCGGATCAGGTGCCTGAGACCGCGGGCGACCTCGGCCAGCGGATCGCCGACTACGTTGCAGGCATGACCGATCGCTTCGCCCTCGCCTACGCGGACCGGTTGTAGTGCCGAGGTTCACCGAGGACTCGAAGCAGCGCGTCATCGCCGCCGCCGACATGGTTGACGTGGTCTCCGGGCGGACGCAGCTCCGCAGGGTCGGCTCCCGGTACACGGGCCGCTGTCCGTTCCACGAGGAACGGACGCCGAGCTTCTCCGTCAACGCCGTCGACAAGCTCTACTACTGCTTCGGCTGCGGCGCCGGCGGAGACCTGATCAAGTTCGTCCGCGAGACCGA
>DATFOC010000015.1:0-6387 GCA_035265935.1 Gaiellaceae bacterium | reverse complement strand
ATCGGGCTCTACAAGGCGGTTCGGGACTTCCGCTCCGACAAGGAGACGTCCTTCCGCAGCTTCGCCGAGCTCTGCATCACGCGTCAGATCATCACGGCGATCAAGACGGCGACGCGCTTCAAGCACTCGCCGCTCAACACGTACGTATCGTTCTCACAGACGCCGGCCGGGCAGGAGTCCGAAGGCGACTGCACCTTGGGCGACGCGCTTCCCGGGCCGGGCGTGGACGAGCCGTCGATCATGGTCATCTCGACCGAGGAGCTCCAAAGCCTCGTGTTCTGCCTCGGCACCGGGCTCTCGCAGCTCGAGTCGGACGCCCTGCGCCTCTACCTCGAGGGCTCGTCCTACGAGGAGATGGCCGAGCGGCTCGAGGTCGACACGAAGACGATCGACAACGCGCTTCAGCGCGTCAAGCGCAAGATCCTCCAGCACCAGGAGTCGCGCCAGGTCATGCAGTAGCGGTCAGATGCTCAGCGCGGCCGTGACGGGGTCTTCGCTGAGCGTCTGAAGGCCGTCCACGCCGGCCGTCGCCCCGGAGCCGGCAACGGCAACGCGCGTCTGGCGGCTGAGAGCGGTGAGGGCATCGACGAGGGGTGTTAGCCGCCGCTTGGTCGTAGCGGTGACGACGACGAGATCCGGCTCGAGTCGGGCGGCGGCGTCCACGAGACTGTCGACCGGCGTGTCCGGGCCGAGGTACGTGATGCGCCAGCCGCGGCGGTTCAGGGTGAGGCCGAACGCGATCAGCCCGAGGTCGTGCTGCTCGCCCGGAGCGCAGGCGAGGACCGCACGCGGTCCCTCGCCCGAGTCCCAGCCGCGACCGATTCCGAGCAACCGTCCGCGGATCAGGTTGCTGGCAAAGTGCTCCTGAGCGACTGTCGCGTCGCCCGTCGACCAGCGCTCGCCGAGGTCGCCGAGGTAGGGAAGGATCACGGCGCCGACGACCGTCTCGACCGTGAACGAGCCGAACAGGGCGTCGAGCGCCGCCTGGGCTGCGGCCTCGTCGAAGCCGTCCAGTGCAATCCGTAGCTGGGCCGCGCCCGCGTCGAGCTCCGACCGGCCGTTCTGCGCCGCGGCCGCAGTCATGTCGGCGACGCCTTCGACGGCGCGTCGGGCAGCCTCAGCCGCCGCCAGGCCCTCGCGGAGGTGCAGGCGCATGCGCTCGACCCGTTGCTCGTCGGCCTCCGAGTAGAGGCGAAAACCGCCCTCGGACCGCGCGGGGCGAAGGAGCCCGTAGCGGCGCTCCCACGCTCGCAGCAGCTCGGGCGCTACGCCCGTGCGCCTGCTCAATTCACCGATCCGGAGATAACCGTCGCCTGTCATCGCACGCATTGTACGGAAATTGTACAGAGACTTGACAGAGGTGGAACAACTCTATACATTCCCTGGACAGTAATTGGACACGGAAAGGAGCAAAGCATGAAGGCACTCGATTTCACCACCGGGCTCCTCCTCATTGTCGGGGGGCTCAACTGGGGTCTCGTAGCGATCGCGGAGTTCGATCTGGTCGCCGAGATCGTCGGCCTCGAGTTCGGTGAGACGAACGCTGTCAGCCGGATCATCTACGGGCTCGTCGGCCTCTCGGCCGTCTACCAGGCCACCAGGCTTCCGGCGCTCGCATCCCGCGAGCGGCGCGACACCAGAACGGCCGCCGCCTAAGACGTCATCAACCTCGTGGAGAAGGAGTTAGAGCATGAAAAGGAATCGTCGTAGCTATTCGATCGCGGCGCTCGGCGCTGCAGTCCTCGCATCTGTCGCCGTCGTCGGCGGCGCCGGTGCCACGGCCGAACAGACCACACCGGACAAGAACATCGTCCAGACCGCGGCCGGCGCGGGCCAGTTCAAGACCCTGATCGCCCTCGCGAAGCAGGCAGGCCTGGCCGGTGCGCTCTCCGCGCCCGGCAAGCTGACCGTGTTCGCGCCGACCGACAAGGCGTTCGCGAAGGTGCCGAAGGCGACGCTTCGCAAGCTGCAGCGGAACAAGGCCCAGCTCCGCTCAGTGCTGCTGTACCACGTCGTGAAGGGGAACGTGAAGGCGGCGCAGGTGGTCAAGCTCCGCCGCGTCAAGACCCTGAACGGCGAGTACGTCAAGATCGGCGTGAAGGGCAATCGCGTCTACCTGAACCGCACCACCCGCGTCACGAAGGCGGACATCGGCGCCTCGAACGGCACGATCCACGTCATCGACGGCGTGCTCATCCCGCCGGCGAGCTAGCCGGCACGCCCAGGCGCCCGGCCGGCTCGATCCCGCTGCCGGCCGGGCGCCCTTCCTATCGCCAGGTATCCGATCTGAAAATCGGCCGCCCATCGGACGTGCTTCATCTGATTGTTGCGCGGAGGTGCGACTCGGAGCGTTGCGAGAACCCGGGTCGAGATCTGGTGGATCGGTACCAGATAGACCCCGTCGGTCTCCTTACAGAAGACCGCGAAATAGTCCACTTCCCCGTGGTAGTCACGCCGAACCTGAGCGGGATTGCTGTGGTGCCCGTAGCAGCTACAGACATTGAAGAGAACTGCGCCGGCTCTCAGCCGACCCGTTTTGCACTGCACTCGGCCGATCGTGTTTCCGTCATCGATGAGAAGGTCGTAACGGGTGTTCTCTCCAAACGGAATTGAGATCGCATACCCCTCCTGCCGTAGCGCGATCATCACCGCAAGGGTTGTTCGGTCCCCTTTGCTCGTCGGATGCTCCACACAACCATCCTGCTCGATGCATCGGCTGGGCCGTGTCCAGATTGGACAACACCGGACTCACCTACCATGTGGGAACGCCGGAGTAGCTCAGCTGGTAGAGCACCTCACTTGTAATGAGGGGGCCGTCGGTTCGAGTCCGACCTCCGGCTTTAGGAGAGGGCTTGCTCGAGATCGGCCCAGATCTCCTCCACCGGCTCCAGCCCGACGCTCAGGCGGACGAGATTCTCGGGGACCCGGTCGCCTTCCCACCGCGCGCGGGTCTCGAGCACGGAGCGCGTGCCGCCCAGGCTCGTCGCGTTCTTGATCACACGCACCGAAGTCTCCACGCGCTGCGCCTCCTCGGCGCCGCCGGCGACGTCGAAGGACATCAGCCCGCCGAACCCTGGATACCGGACCCGCTCGACCTTGGAATGGGCTTCAAGCCGCCGCGCGATTTCCGTCGCGTTCGCGGTGTGCCGCTCCATGCGCACGCCGAGCGTCTCGAGGCTGCGTGAGAGGAGCGCCGCAGGATCCGGCGCAGCGACGATACCGAGCCGTCCGCGGAGCGTCTTGAGCCGCTCGTAGTGCTCGTCGGACCGGCACACGACGGCGCCGAGGAGAACGTCGTGGTGCCCCCCGAGAAACTTCGTGGCGCTGTGCAGCACGAAGTCCGCCCCCCGCTCGAGCGGCCGCAAGTAGACCGGAGTCGAGGCGGTGGCGTCGACGACGGTGGGACTCGGGTGTGCGACGGCCGCTTCGAGGTCCGGGAGCGTGAGAAGCGGATTGGACGGCGATTCGACCCACACGAGGTCGGCGTTCTCGGGCGGTGCGCCGGTCTGGTCGAACTCGACCAACCGCAGGCCCCAGCCCTCCAGCATCCGCATGAGGACAGGCGTCCCGTAGTAGGCGTCCTGCGCCAGGGCGACCGTCCTGCCAGACTCGAGTAGGGCCAGCAGAAGCGCGGTCGCGGCCCCCGATCCGGACGGAAACAGGAGCGCGCGGCCGCCCTCGAGCTCGCCGAGCTTGCGCTCAGCCTCGACTCCGGCCGGGTGCGCATATCGCTGGTAGTAGTACTCGCCGGGCTCGCCGTCCTCGTAGGGCCAGATCGTCGAGCGGTCGAGCATTGGAGCGACTCTAGTTAGGCTCACCCTCGTGGCGGCGACGGACGATCGCACCGACTCGACGCAGGGCAAGCTCGATGAGCTGAACCGCCTGCGCGAGGAGGCCGCGCACCAGGGCTCGGAGCGGGCGATCGAGAAGCACCGAAGCCAGGGGAAGCTGCTCGCGCACGAGCGGCTCGAAAAGCTGCTCGACCCCGGCTCGTTCGTGGAGCTCGACCGGTTCGTGCGCCACCGGAATCCCCACTTCGGGATGATGGAGCGCCGGCCGTACGGCGACGCCGTGGTCACCGGGTACGGGACGATCTTCGGCCGCAAGGTCTTCGTCTTCTCTCAGGACTTCACGATCTTCGGCGGCAGCCTCTCCGAGTCATTCGCCGAGAAGATCTGCAAGGTCATGGACCTGGCGCTGAAGCTCGGCTGCCCGGTGATCGGGATCAACGACTCGGGCGGCGCCAGGATCCAGGAGGGGGTCGTCTCCCTGGCGGGCTATGCGGAGATCTTCTGGCGCAACGTCCAGGCATCAGGAGTGATCCCGCAGATCTCGCTCGTGATGGGCCCGACTGCCGGAGGCGCCGTGTACTCGCCGGCCATGACCGACTTCGTCCTGATGGTCGAGGACAGCTCCTACATGTTCATCACGGGCCCCGACGTCGTGAAGACGGTGACCGGGGAGGAAGTGACCTTCGAGGAGCTGGGCGGCGCCGCGACGCATGCGTCGAAGTCGGGAGTCGCGCATTTCACCGCGGCGGACGAGGAAAGCGTTCTCGAGGATGCGCGCTACCTCCTGTCCTACCTCCCCCAGAACAACCTCGACCCGCCGCAGCACTTTCCCTCGGTCGATCCTTCCGACCGCGAGGAGACCGAGCTCGACACGCTGATCCCGGACGAGCCCACGAAGCCGTACGACATGAAGGAGGTCGTGCGCCGGGTCGTCGACGACGGCGAGTTCCTGGAGGTGCATGCGCGGTTCGCCGAGAACATCGTCTGCGGGTTTGCCCGGCTCGGCGGGCATTCGGTGGGGATCGTCGGCAACCAGCCGCACTCGATCGCCGGCGTGCTCGACATCGACTCCTCGGTGAAGGCGGCGCGTTTCGTCCGCACCTGCGACGCGTTCAACGTCCCGCTCGTGACGTTCGTCGACGTGCCGGGCTTCCTGCCCGGCACCGACCAGGAGTGGCGAGGGATCATCCGCCACGGTGCGAAGCTGCTCTACGCGTACTGCGAGGCGACCGTCCCGAAGCTGACGGTGATCACGCGGAAGGCCTACGGCGGCGCATACGACGTGATGAGCTCGAAGCACATCCGGGCGGACTTCAACTTCGCGTGGCCGACCGCCGAGGTGGCGGTCATGGGCCCGGAGGGCGCCGTCAACATCGTCTTCCGCAAGGAGCTCGAGGAATCCGACGATGCCGACGAGCGCCGGCGCGAGCTGATCGCGAACTACCGGGACCAGTTCGCGAACCCGTTCGTAGCCGCCGAGCGGGGTTACGTGGACGACGTGATCGAGCCGCGCCGCACCCGGCCCGTGCTGATCGACGCGCTGGAGACCACGCTGACAAAGCGCGAGCCGCGCCCGCGCCGCAAGCACGGCAACATCCCCCTTTAGCGACTAGCCCGCGGCTGCTGCGAGTGCCGGTGTCCGGTCGACCAGCTCCCGGGCGAAGGCGGCCACGATCTCGGGGTCGAACTGTGTGCCAGAGCAGCGCTCCAGCTCCTCGATCGCCTCGCGTGGCGTCAGCCGGCCGCGGTAGGCGCGATCCGAGGTCATCGCGTCGTAGGCGTCCGCGACGAAGATGATGCGGGCGCCGAGCGGGATCTCATCGCCGCGGAGCCGCTCGGGATAGCCCGTGCCGTCCCAACGCTCGTGGTGGTGGAGCACCCATTCGGCGACGGGGTCGACGCCGAGGCTCTCGAGCATCCGGTGGCCGATCTCCGGGTGGCGCTGAAGCACGAGGCGCTCCGGATCGGTCAGCGGGCCGGGCTTCCGCAGGATCTCCTCCGGGATCGCCAGCTTGCCGAGATCGTGGAGGCTCCCCGCGAGGCGCGTGAGCTCGATGTGCTCCCGGTCGAGGCCGAGGCGATGTGCGATCCAGGCGCTGAGCTCTGCGACGCGCGTCGAGTGGCTGCCGGTGTACGTGTCCCGTGCGTCCACGGCCTTCGCGAGGCTGGCCGCCGCGCGGAACCGGGCGGCGCGGTCGGGCCCCTGCGCGAGCCTGCGGAGCTCCGCGAGCTCGACGACGTCGGGCCGATAGACGTGCACACGGTTCTTCCCATGCTCTTTCGCCCAGTAGAGGGCGCTGTCCGCGAGGCGGATCAGCTCGTCCCGGTCGAAGGCCTGGTGCGGGAACCCTGCGACGCCGGCACTGGCCGTCACCGAACCGACGTCGGCCAGTTCGAGTGAGCCGATGCGGGCAAGGACGGACGATGCGGTCGAGAGAGCCTCGTCGGCGGTCACGCCGGGGAGGAGCAGCGCGAACTCATCGCCTCCGAGACGGAAGGCCTCGCCGTTCTGGCGGAGGCGGCTGCCGACGCGCGCGAGCACACGGTCGCCGACCGGATGCCCGTAGAGGTCGTTGATCCGCTTGAAGTCGTCCAC
>DATFOC010000014.1:0-44257 GCA_035265935.1 Gaiellaceae bacterium | reverse complement strand
TCCGCTCAACCTCTTCGTCGGCGGCTTCATCGGCTCGCCGGCGATGAATCTCGTGGAGGGAAAGCTCGTGCGCGAGAACGGCGGGCTCGTCGCAGCGCTCGGTGACGCACGGCTGAAGCTGGACGAGGAGAACCTCGCCTCACGCCCGGCGCTGAAGAGCTTCGAGGGGAAACCCTTGGTGATCGGGATCCGTCCCGAGCACCTGGAGGACGCGTCGATCGCGCACGAGGACTCGTCCGACCGCCGCCTCACCGGCCACATCGAGCTCCGCGAGGCGCTTGGCTCCGAGCTGATGGTGCACCTCGCCATCGACGCGCCTCCGGCCATGACCGAGGAGGTGCAAGAGCTGGCCGAGGACGCAGGCACCACCGCCGAGGACCTCCAGGGCGGCGACACGCATCGCGCAGTCGTCATCGGCCGCTTCGACGCCGACTCGCAGGTGCAGGAGGGGCAAGATGCAGAGATCGCGGTCGACACCCGGGCGCTGCACTTCTTCGATCCGGACACCGGACTGGCCATCTACGACGACAGCAACGGCACGAAAGGAGCTCTCGAATGAAGAGACGGTGGTTCATTCCTGCCGCCGTCCTGGCCGCCATAGCGCTCGCACTGGGCGCATGCGGAGGGGACGACGACGGAGGCGGAACCGAGGCAGGAGACGGATCGATCACCGTCTTCTCTCTCTGGGGCGGATCCGAGCAGGAGGCGTTCCAGAAGGTCCTCGATCAGTTCACGAAGGACACGGGGATCGAGACCAAGTACGAGTCGGCCCGTGACTTCCTCCCGGTGATCCGGACGCGGCTCGCGGCCGGCAATCCCCCGGACGTCGCGGTCATCCCGCGGCCCGGCGTGGTGGCCGAGCTCGCGCGGGACGACGCCCTGATTCCGCTCGAGGACATGGGCCTCGACCCGGACGCGATCAACGAGAACTACAGCGACACATGGACAAGCCTGGCGACTGTGGACGACACGGTCTACGGCGTCGTTGCGAAGGCGAACTCGAAGAGCACGATCTGGTACAAGCCGTCGTCCTTCCAGGAGAACGGCTTCGAGATCCCGACTACCTGGGACGCGCTGCTCGACATCACTCAGCAGTACGACCAGAAGCTGACGGGGAACAAGGCCCCGTGGGCGGTCGGCGCCCAGGGACGCGACAACTCGTGGACGCTGACCGATTGGTTCGAGAACATCTACGCCCGCCAGGCCGGCTCCGACAACTACACGAAGCTCTTCAACGGTGACCTCCCGTTCAACGACCAGACGGTCAAGGACGCGCTGACGGAGATGGTCAAGATCATCAACGACAAGTACGTCGCCGGCGGCATCGACACGGCCCTCGGCATTTCGTTCGTCGACGGCATCGGCCGCGTGTTCAGCAAGAACCCGGTCGCAGAGATGTACATGGAGGGCGGCTTCGTCGGCGGTATCGCGCTCGGCGACGTGAACCCCGATCTGAAGCCGGGGGAGGACATCGACTTCTTCCCGTGGCCGACGATCGACGAGGCGAACGGCAACCCGCTGGTCGGCGGCGGCGACGTTGCCTCCGCGTTCGTGAACAACGAGGACAACAAGAAACTGATCGAGTACCTCTCCACGCCCGAGGCGGGCAGGATCTGGGTCTCGACAGGCGCGATCGCCTCACCGAACGAGGGAGTCTCGGATGACGCCTACCCGAACGACCTCGTGGCCAAGGAGGCCGATCAGCTCAAGAACGCGGAGTCGTTCCTCTTCGATGGCTCCGACCTGCTGCCAGGAACGCTCGGTCAGGACTTCGGAACGCTCCTCCAGCAGATCATCAAGAACCCAGGAAACATGGACTCGCTCCTGGACGACTACCAGGCGGAGGCCGAGAACGCCTTCGCCGCCAGGTAGCGGCTAACGCATGAGCAGCACCGCCGTCCCCGGACCAGTCGGAAGACCCCGGGGACGGCGGCTGTCTTCGGTCTTCAAGCGCCAGGGCATCCAGGCGTTTCTCTTCATCAGCCCGGCGGTCCTGCTGCTGGGCGTCCTGATCGTCTACCCGATGGTCAGGACGAGCATCTACAGCTTCGCCAACCTCAACTCTCGACTCGAAGTCACCCGATGGATCGGCTTCGACAACTACACGCGGTTGTTCACGAAGGACAAGAGCTTCTTGAACCTCGAGGAGTTCCCGCCGAGCGGCGCCCTCGCCAACAACGTCAAGTGGATGATCCTCTACACCTCGCTCTCCCTCCTACTGGGGCTCTTAATCGCGGTGCTGGCTGCTCGGGTGCGTTACGAGTCGCTCATGAAGGCCATCGTCTTCGTGCCGATGGCGATCGCGGCCACCGCGGTGGCGATCATCTGGAAGTTCGTCTACGAGCCTGATCCGAGCCTCGGCTCGTTGAACGCCTTCATCACGACCTTCGGCGCCGACCCGATCGCCTGGTACGGCCGGGCGGACACTGTCAACTACGCGCTCATCTTCGCGTACGTCTGGGCGTCGACCGGCTTCGCGATGGTGGTGCTGTCGGCGGCGCTGAAGGGCATCTCCGAGGAGGTGATCGAGGCTGCGCGGACCGACGGCGCCAATGAGTGGGACATCTTCCGGCGCATCCAGCTGCCGCTCCTCTCACTGCCCATCGCGGTGGTGACCGTATGGCTCCTCGTGAACGTCATCAAGGTGTTCGACCTGATCTACGTCATGACCGGAGGTGGGCCCGGCGCGGCCAGCGAGGTCATCGCGGTCACCATGGTCGACGAGTTCGGCAACGGCGAGGGCGGCTACTCGGCCGCGATCGCCGTCGTGATGCTGCTCCTGATCATCCCGATCATGGTGTTCAACATCCGGCGGTTCCGCAGCGAGCGGGTGACCGGCTAGGTGGCAGCCGCCGACATTACGGTCGCACGCCCGCGGGCGACGCCGAGCGAGCGGATCCTCGGGTTCATCAGCCGGACGCCGGTCCACCTCGGGCTGGTCGTGATCGCGATCATCTGGCTTGTTCCGACCGTCGGCCTCGCCGTGACATCGTTCCGCCCCCGCGGGGAGATCCAGTCCTCGAGCTGGTGGAGCTCCCTCACCCACCCCGAATTCACGCTCGAGAACTACACCGACGTCCTGAACCGGGCCAACATGGACACGGCCTTCGTGAACAGCCTGATCATCACGATCCCGGCGACGCTCCTGCCGTTGACGGTCGCGGCCCTCGCCGCCTACGGCTTTTCGTGGATCTCCTTCCCGTTCCGCGACACGATCTTCCTGGTCGTCGTCGCGCTGATGATCGTTCCGGTGCAGATGGCGCTCGTGCCGCTGCTGACCCTCTTCCGGGAGCTGGGGATCGCAAACGGCTTCGGTGGGATCTGGCTCGCCCACACGGCGTTCGGCCTCCCGCTCGGGATCTTCCTGCTGCGGAACTTCTTCATCACCCTGCCACGCGACCTGATCGAGGCGGCCAGGGTCGACGGAGCCTCGAACCTACGGATCTTCCTCAAGGTCGTCATCCCGCTCTCGGTGCCGGCACTCGCGGCGTTCGGGATCTTCCAGTTCCTCTGGGTCTGGAACGACCTCCTGATGGCGTTCATCTTCATCCAGAACGGCGAACTGCTCCCGATGACGGTCCGCATCAACCAGATGCAGTCGACCTACGGCGGGGAGTGGCACCTGCTCAGCGCCGGCGCGTTCCTCCTGATGATCGTCCCGCTGATCGTCTTCTTTGCGCTGCAGCGGTACTTCGTCCAGGGATTGCTCGCCGGCTCGGTCAAATAGCCGCGCCGGTTCATCTGGTTCCCCACACCCACTGGGACCGGGAGTGGTATCTCCCCTTCCAGCGGTTTCGGCTGAAGCTCGTTCGGCTCGTGGACGGCCTGCTCGACTGACTGGAGACCCGCGTGGCATGCGAGCATCCGGAGCCGGTGACAGCGGAGCTCGGCAGGGTGGCGATGAAGCTACGTCCCTGGGAGATCCGGACGATCGGGCTAGGCCGGTAGCCGGAACGCGCCGCGGGCGACGGTCACCGCGGAGCCTCCGACCTCGACACTCTCGACCTGTGCGGCCGAGCCGGCCACCCGCGCGAAGAGCGTGGACGGACGCCCGATCTCCGCTCCCTGCGCGATCTCGATCTCGTCGCCGAACTCGATGCGCCCGTGCCGCGCGAGGTGAAAGGCGAGCGGGCCCGCCGCGGAACCGGTCGCGGGGTCCTCCGGAACGCCGTTGCCGGGCGCGAACATCCGAGTCTTCCAATGCGAGCCGGAGCCGGCGAAGCAGTTGATTCCGAGGACGGCCGGCAGATCGGCAAGAGCACTGAAGTTCGGTCGCAGGGCCGCGACCGCCTCCTCTGAAGAGAGCGCGACGTAGGCGTGCCGTAGGCCGTTGTCGTAGACCTCGACGGGAAGCTCGGATCGCTCGACGCCGACACCCTCGAGGAGCGCGGCCTCGTCGGCGTACGGCTCGAAGGTCGGGATCGGCTGCTCCATCCGTCCGAACGCAATGCGTGAGCCGTCCCGCTCGAGCCTGACCGGCACGAGCCCGGCGCCCGTCTCCAGGCGGATCTCGTCCAGCTGGAGCGGAGCGGCGAGCACGAACGCCGTTCCGAGCGTCGGATGCCCTGCGAACGGGATCTCGATCGTCGGGGTGAAGATCCTGATCCGCGCGTGCCCGTCGCCTTCCTTGGGCAGCACGAACACCGTCTCCGAGTAGTTCATCTCCCGGGCCAGCGGCTGGAGGAGCTCTTCCGGGATCTCGCGAGCGTCGGTGAAGACGGCGACCTGGTTGCCTTCGAGAGGCTTGTCCGTGAAGACGTCGGCGACCACGTAGCGGAACTCGGCCACGCACTGAGTGTCGCAGGAACCTTCCTGGCTCCGTCGGTGTAGGAACCGATATGAGACTCCTGACGAGCACGGCCGTGCTGAGCTGTGCCTGCGCGGCCGTGCTGTCCGGAGCGGTCGCGGGCGCGCCCGCCGCCAAGCCGCGGCTGGTGTCGAATCGTCCGGTCGAGACCGGCGCCCGCTGGATCGGCGTCGTCTCCGCCTCCCGGCGCCCGGTCGTGACCGCGCGCCTTGGGCGCAGATCTCAGACGGTGACGGTTCGTCGGCTCCGCCCGGGCCGCTACCAGCTGCGCGCGGTCTTCCGACAGGCTGGGCGCTGGGCGCTCTGGGCCGCCCGGCAGCGGTTCGGCACCGTGCTCGTCCGGCAGGCCCCGCTGCGGCTGACGAATCCGATGGACGTCGTCGTCGAGCCGAGCGGGTCGCTGCTGGTCTCGGACTTCTCGGACCGCGTCTTCCGCTTGGTCGGCGACCGGCTGACTCTCCTCGCCGGCAACGGCCGGCCGGGGCACACTGGTGACGGCGGTCCTGCCGTCCGGGCGGCCATCGGCTTCCCGGTCGAGATCGCCGTCGATCCGCGCGGCGGCTTCGGGATCGTCCACGGCGAGCGGTGGGTCCGCCACATCGATCCGTTCGGGACGATCACCACCGTCGCGGAGTTCCAACAGCCGACGGCGCTCGCATACGACTCCGGGGGAAATCTGTGGGTCTCGGAGTTGCTCGGAGGCGTGAAGCGGCGCGACGCGGCGACGGGTGCCGTCACGACGTACGCACGGTTCAACCGCCCGCACGGACTGGCGGTCGCGGCCGACGGGACGGTGTACGTCGCCGACACGTTCAACGACCGCATCCAGGGGATCTCCCCCGGCGGCTCCGTCACGACCCTCGCCGACGGCATCAACCAGCCGAACGACGTCGCGCTCGGGCCCGACGGGAACATCTACTCCACCGAGTGGGGGTCGAGCCGGATCCTCCGGATCACGCCGACCGGCGTCGCGACGAGGATCGCCGACTCCACACGACCCAGCTCGGTCGCCGTGGGCGCGGACGGCACGGTCTACGTCACGGAAGAGCGGCGTGGCGCCGTGAGGCGCATCAGGGTTGCGAGCCTCGCCGCCTTCAAGCCTGCCCGGGCCGGTACGGCGTGGACCGGGACTCTGGTCTCGAAGCGGCGGCCGGGCACGGTCACCGCGCGGAACGGCGTAACGACCCAGGCCGTTGCGGTCCGGCGGGCCGGCCGCAATCGCTACCGCCTGCGCGCGGTCTTCCCGTTCTCGGGACGGTGGCAGCTCCTTGCGAGCCGGCGCCGTCTCGGCGTCGTGAGCGTCCGACCGGCACCCGCCTTGGCCTCCGCGCTCCCGACCGCGCAGGCGTTCCGGCTCTGCGGCGGCACCGGTCCGCCGTATCCGCAGTACGCCTCTCCCGGGATCCCGCCACCGGCGCACTGTGGGTCTCCTGCCGCCAACAGGCTCGGCTGCACCGGATCTCACCGGCCTCGGGCGAGACACGCGCGATTCTCCGGCTGACGAGCACGCCGTTCTCGATCGCAGCCGGCCTCGGCGCGGTCTGGAGCGCCGAGAGGAGCCCGGTCGTGAGCCGGATCGACACGCGAACCGGCCGGTCGGGCACAGCGGTCACAGGAGGCGGGTTCGCCTACGTCTGGACGGCCGCCGGCTCCGTGTGGGCGGCCGACGACGAAACGAGCGCGCTCCTCCGCTACGACCCGGCCGGCCGGCGGGTCGTCGCCGCCATCCCGACCGGCAACGGCGCCTCGGCGCTCGTAGAGGACGCGGGCCGGATCTGGATCGTCAACCACCGCGACGGGACGCTCCAGCGGATCGACTCGGCCACGAACACTTCGACGGCGCTTGGCCGGCTTCCCGGCGACGCGCCGGAGCGGATCACCTACGCCGAGGGCTCGCTCTGGGTCACGGGCCGCGGAACCGACCTGCTTCGCGTCGATCCGGCGACGGGAGCCGTCCAGGCGACGATCGACATCGGAGCGGGCGCGATCGACGTCGCGGCCGCGGCGCACAGCATCTGGGTCGCCGTGCCGACGGACGAGGCGGACCGCCAGGGCAACCCGTTCCTCGACCAGCTGCTCCGCGTCGACCCGGCGACCACTGCCGTCGTGGAGACGCTGCGCCCGACCGCGCCGATCGTCGTGAACGGCCTCGCGTCCACCGGCGACGCGCTCTGGATCGCCGACACCGCCGGAGGCCGGCTCTACCGCCTCAGCCGCTGAAGAACGCGAGCAGCTCGTCGGCGACTTCGCCGGGAGCCTCCTCGGCGAGGAAGTGACCGGCCTCGATCGGCTTCCCGCGGACGTCGTTTGCCCAGCGCAGCCAGACGTCGAGCACGTTGAACCACTCCTCGAGCTCATCCTGCCCGCTCCAGAGCGCCAGCACGGGGCAGGCGATCTTGCGCCGGCTGGCGAAGTCCAGCTCATCCAGGTCCCGGTCGAACGTCGCGCCGGCGCGGTAGTCCTCGCACATCGCGTGGATCGTGTCGGGATTGCGAACGGCTTCGAGGTAGTCCGCGAGCGCCTCGGGGTCGAAACGGTCGCGGTTCCGGAAGTAGTAGGCGTCGGGATTGCAGCCGATGACGTCCTCCGGAAACGGGTGCGGCTGCGCAAGGAAGTACCAGTGCCAGTTCACGAGGCCGAACTCCATGTCCGCCCGCCGCCACATCTCCAGCGTCGGGACGATGTCCAGGACCGCCAGCTTCTCGACGCATTCCGGATGGTCCAGCGCGAGACGGTAGGCGCAGCGCCCACCCCGGTCGTGACCCGCGAGCGAGAACCGGGCGAAGCCGAGGGCGCGCATGACCGCGACCTGGTCGCGCGCCATCGCCCGCTTCGAGTACGGCTCGTGATCGGGCGTCGTCGTCGGCTTGGAGCTCTGCCCGTACCCGCGGAGGTCGGCGGCGACGACGGTGAACCGCTCGGCAAGGCGGGGAGCGACGCGATGCCACATCGCGTGCGTCTGGGGGTGCCCGTGCAGGAGCAGAACCGGCGGACCGCTGCCGCCGACCCTGGCGCGGATCGTGGCCTCGCCCGTGTCGACGAAGGTGAGCCTGAAGCCTTCGAACACCTCCGCCAGCCTACGACGGGCTGGGCGGGAGTTCGCCGGCCTCGATCTTCGCCGCCGTCCGCTCGCACCAGCCGCGCATCCACTCGAGGAGCTCGATTCCGTAGAGCAAGCTGACGTACGGATACATCTGGTCGTCCTCGAAGAACCCTGACTTGGCCTGCTGCTCGAGGTCGCGGAACATCCCCACAGAGAGCTCGCACCATTCCTGTTTCGCCCTCAGGTTGGCGATCACGTCCTCGCGCTCGACGAGGTCCCCGAAGAAGAGCTTCAGGATTCCCTCGTCGCGGATCTCGAACAGCAGCGAGCCGTCGTCGCGGAGCCATGCGCGAAGCGCTGACACTCCTGCCGAGGTGAGCGCGTACGCCGTGCGCTGTCGGCCTCCCTGCGGGTCCGGGGTCGCCTGGACGAGCCCGCGCTCTTCGAGACGATGGAGCTCCGGGTAGATCTGGCCGTAGCTGGCGCCCCAGAAGAACCGCGTGGAAAGATCGATCGCGCGCTTGATGTCGTACCCGGTGCGCGCGCCGAGGGCGAGCATTCCGAGGATTACGCGTGCTGTGGGCGTAAGAGTTGACATATCTACCCGATACATAGTAACATCTCTACCAGATAGATGCACGCGATCGAGGTCAAC
The DNA here is from genome assembly GCA_035265935.1 of Gaiellaceae bacterium. Classification (GTDB taxonomy): domain Bacteria; phylum Actinomycetota; class Thermoleophilia; order Gaiellales; family Gaiellaceae; genus JACDAN01. Next base: position 35,752 of record DATFOC010000014.1, on the reverse strand, counting down.
GAGCTGAGGAAGTCCTACGACGGCGTGGAGGCCGTGCGAGGGATCAGCTTCGAGATCAGATCCGGCGAGGTCTTCGGACTGCTCGGGCCGAACGGCGCCGGGAAGACGACGACGGTCGAGATCCTCGAGGGGTACCGGCGGCCCGACGGCGGCGAGGCGACCGTTCTCGGGCTCGATCCCCGCCTGGCGGGTCCCAGCTGGCGCGAGCGGATCGGCGTCGTCCCCCAGTCCGGCGAGCTCTTCCCGAACCTCACGGTCAAGGAGCACCTCGAGCTCTTCGCCGGCTACTACGCGAAACCGAGCCCGCCGGCGGAAGTCCTGTCCCTCGTCGGTCTCGACCATAAGCGGGATGCGAAGACGCGCACCCTCTCGGGCGGGCAGAAGCGGAGACTCGACCTCGGGATCGCGCTCGTCGGCGACCCCGAGCTGCTGTTCCTCGACGAGCCGACGACGGGGTTCGATCCAGGCGCCCGGCGAGCGGCCTGGGAGACGATCAGGTCACTGCGCTCGCTGGGCAAGACGATCCTGCTCACGACGCACTACATCGAGGAAGCGCAGCGGCTCGCGGACCGGGTCGCGGTGATGCGGCGAGGCGAGATCGTCGCGGCGGGCACGCCGGCGGAGCTGACCTCGGCTGCGCCGGCAAGCCGGATCAGCTTCCGGCGGAACGGCTCCGAGGTCGTGATCGAGACGGAGGAGCCGACGCGCGTCCTGCACGAGCTGACCGACGAGGCGCTCCGGGAGGGGCTCGAGCTGGAGGCGCTCGAAGTCCACCGGCCAACACTCGAGGACGTCTACCTCTCGCTCACGGAGGCGGAGGAATGAGGCTGCTGCTCCACCAGTTCCGCGCCGAGCAGCGGCTGTTCTGGCGCAGCCGCGAGCTCGCGTTCTTCACCTTCCTGCTCCCGATCGTCTTCTTCCTGATCCTCGGCTCCGCCTATGGCGACGAGGAGATCGAAGGAGCCGACGGCTACCTCTACCTCCTGTCCGGGATGATCGGCTACGGCGCCGCGGCGACCGCGTTCGCTGGCCTGGCGCTGCTGCTCGTGATCCGGCGGGAGTCGGGCGTGCTCAAGCGGCTCCGCGCGACCCCGCTGCCGGGGTGGGCGTACATCACGGCAGTGCTCGGGTCGATCGTGTTCGTCTTCTTCCTCGAGGCGATCTCGCTCGTCGCCCTCGGCCGGCTCGCATTCGACATCGCGCTGCCGGACAACGCGGTCTCCCTCGTCGCTGCCCTCGCCCTCGGCGCCGTCTCCTTCGCAGCGCTCGGTGTCGGGCTGACCGCTCTGATCCGCAGCGCCGAGGGCTCGTCGGCCGTCGTCAATGCGATCTATCTCCCGCTCGCCTTCATCTCGGGGTCGTTCTTCTCGTCGGACGCCTTCCCGGCCGTCCTCCGCGCGATCGCGGAGGCGTTGCCGCTCGTCCACTTCATCCGCCTCGTCCGCGACGTGATGGTCTTCGACGATCGGATCTGGGAGCACCCGGGGGCGGTCGCAATGGTCGCCGCCTGGGGCGTCGTCGGCGCAGTCGTCGCGTTTCGCGGGTTCCGCTGGGAACCGCGCGAGCGTTAGCCGGTTACCACCTACGGGTAGGAAAAGGGCATGGCTGCCAACCCGACCCTTGCGTTCGCCGTGCAGGAGCACGAGCCGCCCGCCCTCGAAGTCCGGGTCAATTTCGGGATGTTCGCCGGGCGGGAGGCAACGCCCGCCGAGATCGACGACCTCGCCTCGACGCTGCTCGAGCAGGTCGGTGCGGTCTCGATCGTCGCGGAGGAGCGGCACGAGATCGACGACAAGTCGGAGGCCTCCATCCACCAGGTGCGGATCGAGGTCGACTCGGGCTCGCTGCCCGAGGACCGCGATGCGCTTCAGGAGCTGAGCGTGCGCATGGTCGTCGCGGCAGAGCGCTGGGCTGAGGCCTGCATCGCCGACCGGCACGTCAGCGGGCTGTAGTCCGCATCCCCTTCTCCAGGCGTTCGAGCGCCCGCTCGGCCTGCTGCGCCGCCACCGGTCCGAGCGCCTGGCTGCCGAGGCCGCTGAAGATCCCGGCCGCGTCCACCTCCGCCTGCCAGCGCATCGTCGTCCCGGTCCCGTCGGGCTCGAGCTCGAACGAGCTGTCGACGGAGACGCGGCCGCCGAGGCTCTTGCCCCAGGCGACGAGGCGGGCGTGCTCCGGCTCGCGGAGCTCGTCCAGCCTGACGGAGAAGCGCAGTCGAAAGGCGCCGGGAAGCGGTGCGCGGGCGATCACCGTCCACTCGCCTTCGTCCGCATCGATACGTTCGATCACCGAGAAGGCCGCAGCCATCTCGTCCGGATCCGTCAGCGCCCGGTAAACGGCACCAGGTGGCGCGTCGAAGCGCCGCTCGCCGTGGATTCGCACTGCGACAACCTAGTGGGCCGCGCGGGTCAGCGGACGCGGTACCGCGCGCGCGGGGACTTGCCGAACGAAGCGCTCCTCATGTACGCGGCCGCTCGTCGAGCTCGGCACGAATCCACACCGGCGCGTAGGGGTCCGGCCCCCAGGTTGGGGGTATCAGTAGGACGTGCTGCTCGCCGAGGGTCGCCGCGGGGGGCTCCCGCCGGCAGGCCGTGTACGGCGAGGACGACCAGCACAACGAACCGGCGCACCGCCCCTCCTACACCAGGGCGGTGCACACGGTTCCGTCGCTAGAAGGAAGAGAAGGAGGAGCCGGAGCCCGGCGGGCCGCGAGGGCCGAGGGGGCCGAACTGATGCTCGCGGCGCCGCTCGAACCGCCCGTTGACCATCGCGGTTACGTGCTCCTTGATGCCTGCCACGAGCTCGTTCGCCTGAGCCTGTGACAGGTGACCGTCCTTGACCGCCTGCTCGATCCGCGCCTTCTTTTCCGACACCAGCGCGGTGACCAGTCCGTCAACGGACTTGTTGCGATCCTTGGCGACTTGCGCCAGGGTCTTGCCGCTCTGGAGCTGGGTTCGAAGGGCGGCCTCGGTCATGCCGAGGTACTTCGCTGCGGCTTCGAGCCCGTGATGCTCCCGATGGAGGCGGGGACCGCCATGGCGGAAGCCGAAGCCGGGCCCGAGCATGGGCACGGACTCCCGGTCGATCGCGGCCTTCATGCGAGTCGCCTCGGCCTGCGTCAGATGTCCGTCCTTGACCGCCTGGTCGATCCGGTTTTTCAGGGCGGTCTTGAACGCATTCGACAGGCGCTCGGGCGTGACCCCGAGTTGGCCGGCGACGTCGTTGAGCACCGCGCGGCTCTCCTGCTCCGGTGTCCGCAGCTTCGTCGCCGCGACGGCGCCGCCGGCACCGGAGACGGCGAGCACGAGTGCTCCTCCGACTGCGATTTTCTGGATGCGTGTCATGCATCCATCGAAACACCCGACCCTAAGAGTGGCCTGAATCTCTCCTAAGAATTCGTTCGGCCGTTGAGCCGGAAGCGCATGAGCGTCCCGCCGCCTTCCGGCCGTTCAGCAGTCACGGTGCCGCCGTGCGCCTCGGCCACCTGACGGACGATCGCAAGCCCGAGGCCGGAGCCGGGCATCCCCCGGGCGGACGTCGAGCGGTAGAACCGGTCGAAGACGTACGGTCTGTCGGCGTCGTCGATCCCCGGGCCGCGGTCGCGCACGGTGATCTCACCCTCCCTGACGACGACCTCCACCTCACCGCCGGGCGGGCTCCATTTCGCGGCGTTGTCAAGGAGATTCCCGATCGCGCGCTCGAGGTTCTCAGGCACGCCGTGGACAACGGATTCCTGCAGATCGGTCTTGAACTCGACACCCGGCCGGTTGCGCCGCGTGCGTTCAACCGCGTCCGCCGCGAGCACGTCTAGGCGAACGTCCTTCGCGTCGTTCGGCTCGCGGTCCCCATGCGAGAGCTCCATCAGCTCGGCGATCAGCGTCGTCATCTCATCGAGCTGCTCAACGACGTCGCGCATCAGCGGCTCGCGCTCTGCGACCGGCAGGCGCCGCTTGCCGGCGAGGACCTCGATGTTCGTGCGCAGGCTTGTCAGTGGAGTGCGGAGCTCGTGCGAAGCGTCGGCGACGAGCTGGCGTTGCGCGCGTGCCGAGGCCTCCAGCGCGGCAAGCATTGTGTTGAAGCGCGACGCGAGACGACTCAGCTCGTCCTCCCCGTCCACCTCGATGCGCTCGGACAGATCCCCGGTCTGCGTGACGTTCTCCGCCGCCTCGGTCAAACGGCGAACCGGAGCGAGGGCCGCCCGCGAGACGACGAGGCCGAGCCCCCCGGCAAGTCCGATCCCGGCGAGCGCGATCAGGATCAGATAGGTGCGCAGCCGATCGAGGGTGTTGTCCACCTCCGTGAGAGGCCGGGCGACCTGGATCGCATACGGCGGGTACTGGAAGGTGATCATCCGCAGGTGGGTTCCCTCCACCCGGGCGTCGCTGAGGAACGCCCCACCCTCGCCGCCGGCCACATCGAGGACCCGGTCACTCACTGGGAGCGGCACGTCATTCCCGGGTGGGCGGTGGGTCGAACCGTCCGGCTCGACGACCTGCGGGTATCCCTCGGCTCCGCCGAGCCCCGGTCCCCGTCCGAACAGAGAACGGCCGACCATGTCGGGCGGCAGGCGGGAGATCTCCTCGGCCCGGTTACGGAGGGCGTCGTCGACCTCGGCGCGGAGCTCGCTCCGTACGACGACGAACACGGTGACTGAGGCGAGGACGACCGCCAGGGCGACGGCCGCCGCTGCGGCCAGCGCGAGGCGAGTCCGGAAGCTCACGCTTCGCGCAGCGCGTATCCGACGCCGCGCACCGTCTGGATCAGCCGCGGCCGGCTGTTTGCCTCGGTCTTGCGCCGCAGGTAGCCGATGTAGACGTCGAGCGAGTTCGACGCAAAGCCGAAGTCGTAGCCCCAGACACGCTCGAAGATCACCGAACGCGTGAGCACCTGGCGGGGATTCCGGAGGAAGAGCTCGAGCAGGTTGAACTCCGTCCGGGTGAGCTCGATCGTCTCGCCGCCTCGACTGACTTCGCGCGTGTTCGGATTCAGCTCCAGGTCGGCGAAGCGCAGGGTCTCCTCGGCGCCGGGCGAGACCCTCCGCAGGAGCGCCCTCAGCCGGGCGAGCAGCTCCTCGAGCGCGAACGGCTTCGGAAGGTAGTCGTCGGCGCCCGCGTCGAGGCCGGCCACTCGGCTCTCCACCTCGGTGCGGGCGGTCAGCATCAGCACGGGCACGCCGTTTCCCTTTCCGCGAATCCGGCGGCAGACCTCCAGGCCGTCGACACCCGGCATCAGGACGTCGAGGATCACTGCGTCGGGCTGGCCGTTCGCCTCGAGCCGGTGGAGCGCGTCGGCGCCGTCCACGGCGAGCTCGACGTCGTAGCCCTCGAGCTCGAGTGCGCGGCGGAGCGAGTCGCGCACGGCGCGCTCGTCGTCGACGACCAAGACTTTCATGGCGCAAAGTGTGCCGCGGGAAGGTAAGCGGTCCCTAAGAAGCGCCCCCCAGCAGCGACGCGGCAAATACGCGCGGCCTGGCCGTTCAGACCACCGTGCTCAGTTCCAACTGAGGCCGCGGAGCTGGTCGAGGTTGATGTTTCCTCCGCTGAGGACGCAGACGACGGTGGAGCCCGGGTCGGCCTCGACGAGCCCGTTCAGCACGGCGGCCACTGGTGCGGCAGCGGCTCCCTCGACGACCACCTTCGTGCGGGCGAGCGTCCAGAGCAGCGCCTCGAAGATCTTCTCGTCCGGGAGGGTGACGATCTCGTCGACGTTGCGCCGGACGATCTCGAGGGTCCGCTCGCCGACGCGCTTAACCGTGAGCCCGTCGATCACGCAGTCGACCTGGTCCAGTTCCACACGCTGGCCCGCCTCGACGCTTCGCTTCATTGCCGGTGCTCCCGACGACTCGACCCCGATGATCCCGATCTCCGGATTGAGTGATTTGAGCACCGTCGAGACGCCCGAGATCAATCCGCCGCCGCCGATCGGGACGACGACCGCGTCGACTATCGGAAGGTCGTCATAGATCTCCAGCCCGAGGGTCCCCTGGCCCGTGATCAGGTCGAGGTCGTCGAACGGATGGATATAGGTCAGGCCCTGCTCCTCGACCAGCTCGAGCGCCTTCTCGTTCGCCTCGTCCCAGATCGACCCGTGAAGCACGACCTCGGCGCCATATGCGCGCGTCGCTTCGATCTTCGACGGTGTCGCGTTCTCCGCCATCACGACCACGGCTCGGACCCGATGAAGCGCGGCGGCAAGCGCGACGCCCTGGGCGTGGTTCCCGGCCGACGAGCAGATGACCCCGGCCCGCTTCTCCGCTTCGTCCATGTGCGCAAGCTTGTTCAGCGGGCCGCGGATCTTGTAGGACCCGGTTCGCTGGAACGACTCCGCCTTCAGCACGGCGTTGAATCCACTCGCCTCGCTGAGCGACCGCGAGCCCATCAACGGGGTGTGATGCGCGTGCTCCTTGACGTGCTCATGGGCCTGGCGGAAAGCGTCGATCGAGATGTCCGAGGCGATCATCTAGTCCTCCCTCTTAGGTGCCGGCTCAATGCGAATCGTCTCAGACCTGCATGTCTCACCCGTGACCACCCCAGATGTCGGGAGCAGGTCGCCCTCCGGAAAGGGATCTCCGGGATCGACATAGAGCTGTGTCACGCCGGTGATGCAGGCGCTGCCAGGATGGCGAGCCCGTCCCGGCTAGCCTGTACGAAGCCTCCGCCCCCGTAGCTCAGTGGATAGAGCAGCGGTTTCCTAAACCGCGTGCGCAAGTTCGATTCTTGCCGGGGGCATCTGTCCATAAGGCTTTGCGCCTCATCGCCGCGCCCCTCGTGTTTCCTCAACCGCCGACGCGGCCGTTAACGATCTTCACGCGGCTCGCCTTCGGCAGCTTCGCTGGCCAGCACCTCATGGCCTGGGCGCACGCTCGACCCGAGCAGCTCGGAGGGTCGCAACCGGTCGAGATCTACGTGCTGAGGCTGTTGCCAAGACTCACCGCCGGTCTGGTCTCGCAACGGCCGGAGCCTGTACTACGAGCTGAGCACCCCAGCCGGTCGGCGAGATGTTCCTGCATCGCCGGCGCTAGCGCGCGGTCCAGCCGAGATCCATCGTCACCGGGGCGCCGGTGAAAGCCCCGCCGTCGGGGCCGAGGAGGAAGGCGGCGACGGCCGCGACCTCCTTCGGCTCGATCAGCCGCTTGACGGCATGCGGCGCGAGGATGACGTCCTCGAGGACGCGCTCCTCCGGAATGCCATGCGCCTTCGCCTGATCCGTTATCTGCGCCTCGACAAGGGGAGTCCGCGTGAAGGCGGGACAGATGGCATTCGCCGTGATTCCCTGCTCGGCGCCCTCCAGCGCAAGTACCTTCACAAGCCCGAGGAGACCGTGCTTCGCGGCGACGTATCCCGCCTTAAACGGCGACGCGATAAGACCGTGGACCGACGCAACGGCGAGGAAGCGCCCATCGCCCGACGCGGCCAGCGCGTCCCAGGCGTACTTCGCCAGGAGGAACGGGCTGGTCAGCAGCACAGCGAGGAGGGCGTCCCATCGTTCCTCCGGGAAGTCGCGAATCGGTGCGACGTGCTGGAAGCCGGCGACCGAAACGACCGCGTCGAGCCTTCCGAACCGCTCGAGGGCCGCATCCACCACGAAGCGGTTGCCCTCCACCGTCGTGAGGTCGGCGTCCTCGACGTCGACGCCGTGCACCGCCCACCCGTCCGCCTCGAGGCGCGCCGCGACCGCGCGGCCGATCCCTCCGGCCGCGCCCGTCACGAGCGCTGCACGCTCCTCAGTCGTCGTCGTCCTCGTGGTGCTTGCTTGACAGGAAGTCCGCGATGACCGCCCACGCCGCGGGCGAGTTGAGGATCCCGAGATGGGTCGTCCCGAGGATCGGGTCGTACGCGCTCTGTCCGACGAAGTCCACGTCCACGACTCTGCGCCCGTGAAGCGCCGCGCTCCCCGAGAAGTCGTGCGCCGCGCCGGTTCTGTCCTGGGCGGGAACCGGCGCGAAGAACCCGTCCTGCGCCGAGAAGTAGACAAAGCTCGTGTCTGCGTTTCGGAGAGCGAGGTAGCGGGTCGGCGCAGGAGTCTCTCTCCGGTTCAGCGTCCGCAGGAACGGCGTGTCGTCCGCCCCGTACTCCGTGCAGATCGCGCTATCGGGCGTGAAACCGCCGAGCGCCGGCAGCTGAAAGTAGTTGAGCGGGCTCGGCGAGCAGCTGATGATCCCGTGGTTCGGGCTGTCGACGGTGACCAGATGGCGCACGCGGCTGTATGCGTGGTCCTGCCGCATCCACTCCCGGGCGAGCGTTCCGCCGAGGCTGTGCCCGACGATGTCGACGCGGTTCGAACCGGTGTAGTCCTGGACGGCCCGCACGAAGTTGCGGAGGTCGGGAACGTTCGCGACCGTCGAGTGCGCGGGCCCAGACCGATTCGCCGGCGAGGCGATCAGGTCGCACTGGTCGCCCTGGTAGCCGAGACCCCAGAGCTCGCTCGGGCGGTAGCCCTGGGTCTCGAGATAGGCCGCAAGATCGTGGATGTCGCCGTAGGGATTGCATGCCGTCGCGTACGGCGTGTCGTTGTTGCCGTGGAGCAGGATCACGGGCGCCCGCACGACGTGTCCGGCCGCGCCGAAACCGATCACGGGGAGTCCTAGGGATGCGTCCGTCGGCGTCTCGAAGCCAGCCGGGAACGACGTGCCGACGGCGGCCGCGCTCGCGCCTGCTGCCGCGAGTGCCGCGACCGCTACGAGCAGGGTGACGAGTAGGCGTGTCACAGGTAGGTCTCCTTTCGGGGAGGATCGAGGAAGCGCAGCAAGAGCTCCGCGACGCAGACGGGCTTTTCGGCGTTGTCGCGCTCGACGGTCGAGGTGACCGTCGCCTGGCGGCCCCCCTCGACCGCGTCGACCGCGTCGACGTTGAAGCGAGCCCGGATCCGGCTGCCGGCCGGCACCGGCGACGGGAAGCGGACGCGGTTGAGGCCGTAGTTCACGGACACGCCGTCGTGGGCCGGCGCGACCTGGTTCCAGAAGTGGACGAGAAGCGAAAGCGTGAGGAATCCATGCGCGACCGTCGTCCCGAACGGACCGGTCGCGGCGAGCTCCGGGTCGATGTGAATCGACTGCCGATCCTCCGTCGTGGCGGCGAAGGCGTCGATCCGTTCTTGGTCGACGGTGAGCCACGGGCTCGGCGCCAGCTCCATGCCCGCCTCGATCACGCCGTACCCCACCGCACGACACTGGCGGCCCACGTGTAGCCCGTCCCTGCCGCGAGCAGGAGGACGAGCTCCCCGTCCCGAAGCTCACCCGAACGGGAAGCGCGGTCCAGCGCCATCAGAGGGTCGGCGCCGCTCACATGGCCGGTGTCGTCCAGGTACGCAGCCCGGTCGAGAGGGAGTCCGAGTGCCTCGACGAGACCCTCGTGCATCGACCGCTTCATGTGGATGCCGCACAGGTAGCCGACCTCCGAGAGCTCGGCGCCGGACCGGCGCAACGCATCCTCCGCCACGCGCACGAAGTTCTGGAGGCTGATCTGGTCCAGCCGGCCCTTCATCTCCTCTAGGCCATCGACGTCGAGGAAGCGGGCGCCGTTGACGGACGGGTCGACGCTGCCACCCTGGGGGACCTTCACGTGGAGCGAGAGCGATCCATCGGTGATCGCCGCCGAGCCGAGGAGCTCGTTCGCCGGCGCATCGTCCTTGGCGAGGACCGCGGCGACGGCGCCGTCGCCGAAGTTGAACATGAAGCGGGCGCGCTCGTTCCCGTAGTCCAAGAGGTACGACTCGCGACAGGCGGCGACGGCGAGCACTGAACGTGTCTCGCGCTCGCCGACGAGCAGATCGCGGCAGACGCGGAGAGCGACCGGAGCGCCGCACGAGACGTAGTCGAGCTCGAGCGCCCACGCCTTCTTACAGCCGAGGCGGTGCGCGATCCACGGAGCCGCCTGCCAGACCGGCCACTCCTTCCAGAGAGAGCCGAAGTAGACGACGACGTCGATCTCGGCCGGCGAGAGATCGGACTCGGCAAACGCCTGCTCGGCCGCCGCGACCGCGAGATCCGTCACGTGCTGGTCGGGCGCCGCGATGTGCTTGCCCCGTAGCCCGAAGCGGTCGACGACCACCTGCTCCGGGATTCCGCTCGCGGCCGCTACCTCGGCCGCCGGCATCCAGCGCTCCGGGAGGTAGGTCGCGGTGGTGGCGACCCCGACCCGAGTCACTACTCCTCCCTCGGCTCGAGGACGCAGCGGATGATCCGCTCGATCTCCGCGAGCACGTGCTGGGAGACGTCGTCCCGGCCGGCCCACAGGATGTACCGCATACCGATCAGCTCGCCGATCCCCATGAGGGCCCACGCGAGCACTTCGGGATCTCGCCGGGCGATCTCGCCGACGTCCATCGCCTGCTCCAGAGCGGCGACGTAGCTCTCGACGAGTCGGTCGTAGTGAAACTGGAGCGTCTCGGGCGAGGCGAACTCCGCCTGCCGGATGATGCGGTAGAGCGCCGGGTGCTCCGCGGTAAAGCGGAAGAAGGCGTGAAAGCCGTTGAGCTCCGCCTGGATCCGGGTCTCACCCTTCTCGGCCGCCTCGCTCATCGTGCGGCGGACGCGGCGGTTCAGGTCACGGACGAGGCAGTCGAAGATCTCGGCTTTGCCCGGGAAGTAGAGGTAGAAGGTCCCCTGGCCGACCCCCGCCGCCTCGGTGATCTTCACGATCGAGGCGTCGTTGTAGCCCAGCTCGGAGAAGACCTTCTCGGCGGCCTCGAGCAGGCGGGCACGGGTTCGCTGCCCACGCGCGGCGAGCGGGCGGCCGTCGGTGCCGACGAGGACGTCGGTCACGCCACGGCCTCCTGCTCGAGCGATGCCGCGAGCTCGTCCTTCAGCACCTTGTTCATCGCCGACCGTGGAAGAACGTCCACGAAGCGGACTTCCCGAGGAACCTTGTAGTGCGCCAAACGCTCGCGGCACCATTTCGTGAGCGCCACCTGGCTCACGCCCGCTCCGGACTCGAGCACCACGAACGCGACTCCCGCCTCGCCCCACCGGTCGTCCGGGACGCCGACGACGGCCGCATCCGCGACGCCGTCGTGCTGTTGCAGGACGCTCTCGACCTCGGCGGGGTAGACGTTCTCGCCGCCCGAGACGTACATGTCCTTGACACGAGCCTGGATCCGGTAGGTGCCCTCGACGTCCCGCTCCGCGTAGTCGCCGGTGAGGAGCCAGCCGTCCATGAACGTGGCGGCCGTCTCCTCCGGACGTCGCAGATAGCCGGCGAAGACGTTCGGGCCACGGACCACGAGCTCGCCGCTCGCGGCGCCGTCCAGGAGCCGGCCTGTTTCCGGGTCGCGCAGGGCAACCTCGACATACGGGTACGGCTTGCCGGAGACGAGGACGTTGGGCGCGGCCTCTGTGAGTCCGTAGCCCTGAATCATGTCGACCCCGCGCTCGCGCCACTCGTCGGCGAGCCCGGCCGGCATCGCGGCCCCGCCCACGACCGCGGTGCGAAGCGTCGAGAGATCCGCCCGCGCGAAGCCGGGCTCCTGCGCCATGAAGAGGTAGTTCGCAGGAACGCCCATCATGGCCGTGATCCCCTTGCGCCCGATCAGCTCGAGGCACCGCGCAGCGTCGAAGCTCCGTTCGAGGACAACTGTCGCGCCCTTCCACCAGGCGATCAGCGACTGCACGTTCCAGCCGCCGCAGTGGAACTGCGGGAGAACCTGGAGTACGACGTCGTCCCGCGCTACACCGCTTGCGAGGTCGAAGCCGAGGTTCGTCCAGAAGCAGTTCGCGTGGGTCAGCACCGCGCCCTTCGGCTGGCCGGTCGTCCCCGACGTGTAGACGACGAGCAGCGGATCGTCGTCTTCAACGGTCGCGCGCCTCGCATCGCCCGAGGAAACCTCCAGCGCGCGCTGGTCGCCGCCGCCGAGCGCGATTTGCCGAGGCTCCACGGCTGCGGCGCCCAGCGCATCGTCCGCAAGCCGATCATGCTCGGGCTCAACGAGGAACAGGGCAGGCCGTGCGTCGTCCAGCTGGGACCCGAGCTCGGGCGGTGCCAGTCGCCAGTTGAACGGGGCCAGGCCGAGGCCCGCCTTCGCGCAGGCGAAGAAGACAACGACGTGCTCCGCGCTGTTGGCGGTCAGCGTCGCCACGAGATCGCCACGATCCAGGCCGGAACCCAGCAGGCCGGCCGCGAGACCCTCCGACCGCTCGTCGAGCTGTCCATAGCTCATTGTGGAACCGTCGTGGACGATCGCGATCCGGTCCGGCGTGGCGCGGGCGCGATCGCGGATCCAGCGGCCGAGGGTGTGTGCGCCCTGGGTCATCGCAGGAACTCCCGCACGAGATTGGCGAACCGCGCGGGCTGCTCCCAGAAAAACAGGTGGCCGCCGTTCTCGAAGCGCTCCACATGCGCCTCGGGGATTCGCTCTGCGAGTAGCTCCGCGTTCCGCGCGTCGACGACCGTGTCCTCCTCCCCATACAGGACGAGCGTCGGAGCCGCAAGGCTTCCTAGCCGGTCGATCGCGTCGTGCCCTGCTCCTGCCGCAGCCTGCGCCTGCCATCCCGCGGGATCCGGCGGGTTCGCCGTGCGGTAGGCGACGATCTCGTCGGCGAGGCCCTGCGGAGCCGTGCTTCCGAGCGCGTTCTCGACGAACCGGCGCATCGCGACGTCAGGGGGCAGCGCCGGCGCTTCGAGCATCAGCGCGACAGTCTGCTGCGGCATCGGGTGCGAGCGTGGGCCTCCCGGCGTCGTGCACGCGAGCACCAGGCGGTCGACGCGGTCGGGCCAGTCAAGCGCAACCTCCTGCGCGATCATCCCGCCTAGGCTGGCGCCGACCACGTGTGTCCGCTCGACGCCAACGGCGTCGAGGATCGCGACCGCGTCCCCAGCGAGCTGCCGTGCCGTGTACGGCCCCGGCGGGACGTCGCTTTCACCGAATCCGCGGTTGTCGTACGCCACGACGAAGAAGTCCTCGCCGAGCAGCTCGAGCGCAGGCCCCCATCCTCTGCGCCCGTAACCGAGGCCCTGCACCAACAGCAGCGGGGGACCGTCACCGAGAACCTCGTACGCGAGCTCGACGTCGCCGGTCCTCGCCCGGAGGAGCGACGTGCTCACGCGCCCGCCTCCGCCTCGTCCACCACGCCGCCCCGAGCGCCACCGGGCTTGACGGCCTCCTCGAGAGCGCGCAGCCCACGCCGTCGCCCACGCCGGCCGATGCCCGCGATCCCACCTGGCAGGAAGAAGACAAGCAGGATGAAAAGCACACCGAGGACGAAGAGCGGTTCGGAGAGCGGCGTGCGGAAAACCCTCGGTAGATCCTGCACCTGCTCCGAGCTCGCAAGCGCCGGTAGTCGCTGATCGAGATACGTGTAGAGGATGCCGCCGAGCAGCGCGCCCCAGCGCATCCCCGCTCCACCGAGGACGACCATGATCAGCAGCGAGAGGGTGAAGTTTGCGGAAGCCACCTCCGGAGTGGCACCTCCGATCAGGATCGCGTAGACGACGCCCCCCGCCGTGGCCAGGAACGAGGCGAGCACGAACGCCATCAGCTTGTGGGAGAACGGACGGAGGCCGAGCACCTCCACGCGAAGCTCGTTCTCCCGGACGGCCTGCCACACGCGTCCGGGCGACGACGCGACCGCCCACCGGACGACGACGAAGACCACGATCGCGTAGCCGAGCGTGAGCCAGTAGAGGTTCTTCATGTTGAAGACGCCGATGAAAAACTCCGGAAGCGGGTCGACGTTAAGGAAGACGCCCTCCTCGGCGCCCGTCAGTCCGTCGGGGTTCTTCGCGACGAGCACCGTGCCGGCCTGCGCGAAGGCGAGCGTGACCATCGCAAAGGCGATCCCGCCGACCCTGAGGCTGACCGCGCCGAGGACGAGCGGCGCGACGAGTCCGACCGCCGCCACCACGAGCAGCGTCTTCGGGAGCGACCACTCCCACTTCGTGAGCCCGATTGCCGTCAAATAGACGCCGATCGCGAAGTACAGGGCATGGCCGAACGAGAGAAGCCCCGTGTAGCCGAAGAGGAGGTCGTAGCTCATGGCCACGCCCCCGAAGAGCAGGCAGAGCGCAAGGATCTGCAGCGTCCCCGGCGTGTCGAGCGGGCCGTCGAAGAGCCTGGGGATGTCGACCGAGAAGGTCGGCACGAGCGCGAGGAAGCCAAACACGGCGAGCGGAACCGCAACCGACAGGATGCGCCCAGACCAGGCTCTCAATGCGCCACTTCCCGTCCGGAGAGGCCGCCCGGTCGCACGAGCAGCACGACGGCGAGCAGCAGGATCACGGCGATGTCGCCGATCCCCGACGACGCGTAATAGTTCGCGTACTGCTGCATCAGGCCCACGATCACGGCGGCCGCCGCGGAGCCCAGGATCGAGCCGAGCCCGCCGATGACGACGACGATGAACGCATAGATCAGGAGGTGCGTGCCCCGCGCTGGGTCGATCCCGCCGAAGTAGACACCGGAGAGGATCCCGGCCAGCGCCGCGGCGACACCACCCATCGCAAAGACGAGGGTGAATGCCTTGCGAACGTCGATGCCGAGGGCCATGACCATCGCGCGGTTCTCCACCCCGGCGCGGACGATCAGCCCGTACCTCGTGTAGCGGAAGAAGGCGAGCAGGCCGAGAAGCACAGCGACCGCCGCGCCGATTTCGACGAACCGGTCGTTCGGGATCTGAGCGCCGAAGACGCTCGTGGTCTCCGTCAGCCACGTCGGAGTCAGGTAGACCTGCTGCGTCTGCGTCCAGATCCCGGCAACGAGCGCGGTCAGGGCTAAGCCCAAGCCGACCGTCACGAGCACCTGCTCGATGTGGCGCTGGTAGAGCGGCCGGATCAGCACGAGCTCGGTGAGCACAGCAATCAGTGCGCCCACAGCAAGACCGACGAGCGCGGCGAGGAGGAAGCGCAGCGGAATTGATCCGATCCCGTCGAGCTTCCCTTGGGCCCACCAGCTGGCGTAGGCGCCAACCGTGAGGAATGCGCCGTGCGCGAAGTTGAGGACGCCCATTAACCCGTAGATCAGCGACAGGCCCGACGCGATGAGGAAGTACATGGCGCCGAGACCGAGGCCCGTGATGGTCAGGAGAACCCAGGTGCTCATGCGGCCTCCGCCTTGGAGACGCCCAGGTACCGCCGCACGGCTTCCGGGTCGTCGAGGAAGGCCTTTGCGGAGCCGGCGTGCACGACCCGACCCTGGTCGAGCACGACGACCTGGTCGGCGAGCCGACGGACGACACCGAGGTTCTGCTCGACGAAGAGGACGGTCGTGATCTCAGCCGCCTTCTCCAGCGCCTTTGCCACCTCGGTGACGAGCAGCGGAGCAAGACCCTTCGTCGGCTCGTCGATCAGGAGCAGCCGGTTCTCGTTCAGGAGCGCGCGTCCAATTGCCAGCATCTGCTGCTGGCCACCCGAGAGCGTCCCGGCCCGCTGACCTCCACGCTCGCGCAGCTCGGGAAAGAGGCTGTAGACCAGGTCGTATCGCGCCGAGCCGTTTCGCTCGGCCAACCGGAAGTTCTCGTCCACGGTGAGGCTCCCAAAGACCTCGCGGTCTTCGGGCACGTAGCCGACGCCGCGACGAACGATGCGGTCGGTTCGCTCCCGCGCGATGTCGCTCTCGGCGAAGACGACCCGCCCGCGGCGCGCCGACAGCCCCATGATCGCGCGGATCGTCGTCGTCTTTCCGACCCCGTTCCGCCCCAGGAGGGCCGTGACGCTCCCTTCGGGGACGTCGAACGACATGCCCTGGAGGACATGGGAGCCGCCGAGGAAAACATCGAGATCCTCGACGCGGAGAAGGGTCTTCTCAGACGCACTCAAAGCGTGTCCCCGACGTAGGCGGTCTGGACGGTCTCGTTCGCCATCACGTTCTCGGGCGTGTCGACGGCGAGCATCCGGCCGTGGTGCATGACGGCGATTCGCTCCGCAACGCCGGTCACGACCTCGATGTGGTGCTCGACCATGAGAACGGTCTTGCCCTCCTCCTGCTGGACGGACTGGATCAGCGCGACGAGGCCGGGGATGTCCTCGAGGCTGACGCCGGCCATCGGCTCGTCGAGGAGGATCACCCTCGGGTCGCCGGCGAGCAGCATCGCCAGCTCGAGCTTGCGCTTGTCGCCGTGAGAGAGCGACCCCGCCAGCGCGTCGCGGCGCTGCTCCAAGCCGACCCGGGCAAGTGCCCAGCGGGCTCGCTCCAGTGCATCCCGCACCCACGCCGCGCGGCGCCAGATGCGGAGCGTTCCACCTCGTGCGGCTTCGGCGGCCAGGCGCGCGTTCTCCAGCACTGGGAGAAGCGGAAATATGCTCGAGATCTGGAAGGTCCTTCCGAGACCGGCCTGCGTCCGGCGAAACGGCGGCCGTTTCGTGATCTCGTTCCCCTCGAGCTCGATCGTTCCAGCGGTCGGCTGAAGGAGGCCGGACAGGAGGTTGAAGAGGGATGTCTTCCCCGCACCGTTCGGCCCGATGATCCCGAGGAACTCGCCTTCGCGGACCTCGAGGTCGACATCGGCGACGATGGTTGCGCCGCCGATGTCGAGCCCCAGGTTGCGAGTGGCGAGGATTGGCGGAGCCTCGCCCATGGGAGTCCTAGTTCTTGAAGGGCGTGACCGGTGGCGTGACTCGCCCCATCGGGAACGTTGTGACCGGGACCGCCTGCCGCTTTCCACGCACAGTCCGCAGCCGGACGTGGAACATCGGCTGGAGCATGGCGTGGTCGGCCTTCCGGATCTGCTGCTGGCCTTTCGGGCCTATGAACCTCCAGCCCTCGAGAGCGGAGATCATCCGGTTGACGTCGCTCCCTCCGCCCCGTGCCACGGCGCGGACGATCATCTGCGCGGCGACGAATCCGTCCGGCGTGAAGATGTCCGGGGTCTGGTTCCGCTTTCTCATCGTCGCGCGGAGCCAGGTGTTGATCTTCGTTTTGGGCGCCGTGTCGACGTAGTGCGAGAGGAACTGGATTCCGGCCGGATACGCGCCCCACGTGTTGCGCTCTGCGAGACCCGTGGCGATCTTGGCCTTGTCCGCGCCCTGCTGGTCGAGCGCCCGCCACAGCGCCGGGCCCGTCGTGCCGGCCCACGCGATGAAGAGTAGGTCCGGATTCGCCTGCCTGGCCCGCTGGGCGTACGGCGTGAAGTCCTGCGCCGAGAGCGGCACGAGGATCGAGCTGACGGTGTGACCGCGCCCGCCGAGATAGGTACGCACGGCGGCGACGTTGCCGTTGCCGAAGGCGGAGTCCTGGGCGAGCACGGTGATCCTGCGCCCCCTGGAGGTGCCGAGGATCTCCCTGACCGCGAGGACGTCCTGGATGCTCTGGCGGCCCGAGCGGAAGGTGTAGCGGTTGTTGCCCGTCACGGCGTCACTTGCCGCCGGCCCCGAGATGAAGAGGACGCGATTCTGCTCCGCAAGCGGCGCGACCTGAAGCGCGACGCCGGACGATGTGCTCCCGCCGATGATTTTGTAGCCCCGGCCGATCAAATCCCGGACGGCCGAGACGGCCTTGGCCGGATCGGTCCCGTCGTCGACGGCAGTGATCTCGATCTTGTGGCCGTTGACCCGGTTCGTGCCCTTCGTGAGGTAGCTCAGACCGAGCCGGAGCCCCTGGATGTACTGCGCGCCATACGCCGAGAGCAAACCGGTTCTCGAATAGACGATCCCGACCCGGACCGTGTGGTTCTCGGCCCGCGCCTGGCTCTGCTCGACAGCAGCAGCTCCGACCCCGGCCAGGACGACGACAGCGAATCCCGCGGTCAGCCAAGCCCACCTGCGCTTCATTCGTGCCTCCTTGGAGAGAAACCTGAGAGGAGATTCAGGTCTAACCTAGTGAGACGGCAAAGTCAAGTGACAAGCGGATGAGAATTGCGCAGAAACGGCTTCAACCAAGCCGAAAACTGCAGCAGCGCAGTTGAGCAGCGGTTTCCTAAACCGCGTGCGCAAGTTCGATTCTTGCCGGGGGCATCACGCGATAGGTGCCCGCGAACGCGGCGACAAGAAGGCGCACTTCGTCTGCGAAGTCCGGGCGGCCTTCAAGTTCGAGCGGCTGATCGAGACGATGTTCTCGGTCGCAGTCGACGGCAAGACGAATCGGACGGTCGATTCTTCCCTCACCACGATCTATGCTCGGCGAGATGGATGCAATGCGGCCGCGGCTCCGCGGCGTCCTCCACCAGTACGCGTTCTTCGTCTCCCTCGTCTTCGGCGGCGCGCTGGTGGTCGCGGCGTCAGGAGCGAGCGAACAGGTCTCGGCCTCGGTCTTCGCGGCGGCTTTGGCCACGATGTTTGGCGTCAGCGCGCTCTATCACCGGATCACCTGGCGTCCGGGGCCGAGGCGGTGGATGCGCCGTCTCGACCACGCCGCCATCTACCTACTGATCGCAGGGACATACACGCCGTTCGGTCTCCTCGTACTCTCGGGCGCCTGGCGCTGGACTGTTCTCGCCATCGTCTGGGGCGGCGCACTCGCGGCGATTCTCATCAAGCTCGCGTGGGTCGACGCGCCGAAATGGCTGGCGGCTGCAATCGCGATCGCACTTGGCTGGTTCGGGATCATCGCCCTCCCGCAGCTCTGGGAGCACGCGGGTCCCGCCGGCGTCCTCCTACTCGCGGTCGGAGGCCTCCTCTACACCGGTGGTGCAATCGTCTATGCCCGGGGGCGGCCCGATCCGGTGCCGACCGTCTTCGGCTACCACGAGGTCTTTCACGCGCTCGTGATCGCCGCGGCCGCGTGCCAGTACGCGGCCGTCGCGGTCATTCTGTCGGCCTAGGGAGGGCTAGATCTTCCGGCGCGGCCGCGACGGGCCCCACTTGGAGCGGCGACCGCGACCCGAGTAGACGAGGCGCTTCGGCGCGACGCGCATGCCCTGCTGCTCGAACTGGTCCTGCTCGCCGAGCCTCCGGGCTACGTGGCTGACCTCCGACTGCTGCTCCGGCAGGACGAGCGTGATGCCCGTTCCGTCTCGACCCGCGCGGGCTGTCCTTCCGACCCGATGCGTGTAGCCGGTGCTGTCTGCGGGCGGGTCGAAGTTGATCACGTGCGTGATGTCGTCGAGGTCAAGGCCGCGGGCTGCCACATCGGTCGCAACGAGTGTCGAGATCTTGCCGGCTTCGAACTGGGCGAGAGCCCGTTCGCGCGCACCCTGGTTCATATCTCCGTGCATGGCGACCGCCTTGACCTCGTGGCGGCGAAGTCGCTGCACGAGCCTGTCGGCGCCCCGCTTGGTGCGGACGAAGATGAGCGTCAGCCCGTCGTCGTGTCCAAGGATCTCAACGAGCGTCTCGACCTTGTTCTCGGCGGTGACGCCGACGAAGCGGTGCTCCGTCTCGCCGCGCTCGATCTGGCTCGGGAGCTCCACATCGAAGCGGCTCGGGTTGTGCGTGTACGCGCGCGCCAGCTCGGCGACCTGGCCGTCGAGCGTGGCCGAGAAGAACATCGTCTGGCGCGTGCGAGGAAGTCTGCGGACGATCGCGTCGACCTGGGGCTGGAAGCCCATGTCGAGCATCCGATCGGCTTCGTCGAGGACGAGGATGCGGATGCCGTCGAGCTTCACGAGGCGGCGGGTCGCGAGGTCCTGGAGCCGGCCTGGCGTTGCGACGAGGATGTGTGCGCTCTTCGCGGCCTTTCCCTGCGCGGACACTGACGTCCCGCCGTACACGGCTGCGACCCGTAGGCCTGCCGCTCTCCCGACGGCCTCGAACTCCTCTGCGACCTGCGTGGCGAGCTCCCGAGTCGGGACGAGGACGAGAGCCGAGGGACGGTCGTCCCCGGCGTCGAGGCGCTGAACGATCGGCAGCGCGAACGCGAGCGTCTTGCCCGACCCCGTCGGCGACTTGGCCAGGACATCGGCTCCGGCCAAAGCGTCCGGGATGACGAGCGACTGGATCGAGAACGGCGTGTGGATCGATCGCTGCACAAGGGCGGCGACCGTCGGTTCGGGCACGCCGAGGTCCGAGAATGACTCCTTTGACATGTGGTTCTCCTTCAGTTCGGTTCGAGATTCGCCTGCCTCGAAACCGCCGAAGAAGAAACGAGAAGCTCACCTCACGGGCTCGGCCGGATGCCGTCCCTGCGTCACACGGTAGCGGAGAAAGAGGAGATTGCGTGAGCCAGCCCTTAGGCTCTCGCCGCCTTCGTCGTCCGAGGGAAGCAGAGGAAGTTCCGCACGCGCGGCGAAAGGCAGCAGTTCCGGAGGAGGATCGCATGCCCAGGCGAGCTCTGCGGTGACGGAAGATCGGAAACGCTCTAGGCTGCGCCTGCTCGCGCTGGCCGGGATGTGGCTGCTCCTTGGCGGGCTCCTGGCCGCGCTCGGCCTGGTGGTCGTCGTCTTCGCGGCGTCTGCGCTCATGCTCGTGGCGAGCCTGGCCGTAATCGGATTCCGGCAGCTTCGCCGGCCCGCGCTCCGTGACGCTGTGCGCACGGCCGCGGGGAGGACCACCTCCGCGTTGCATGTCGCGCGTGAACGAGCCCCCCGGCCGCGAGCGCCCAAGATCCATGTGCGAGATCACGCGCGGAAGATCCACGTGCGAGAGCACGCGCGGGAGTTCCGAGCCCGGGCAAAGACGACCGCCGCCGCCGCTCCCACTCGAACGGAGGACTTCGCAACTCGCGCGTTTAAGGCGATGTACCGCTTCCGGCTCCTGCGGCTCCACTCGATCGACCCCGGCCAACGCGCCCACCAGCTCAACGCGCTCGGGGCGCAGCTCCGACGCGACGGTGAGCCGGAGCAAGCGGCCGAGCAGCACCTCGCCGCGCTCGCGATCGTCCGAGACCTGGGAGATCCGCACGCCGAGGCGATGACGCTCAACAACCTTGGGCTCGCGCTCGCCCACGGAGGGTCCGAGGACGCAGCGGTTCAACACCTCGAGGAAGCGCGGGACGTCCTGCGCGACCTCGGCGACGAGGAGTACGAGGCGCGTGTCATCGCGAACCTCGGCCTCGTCCACCGCCGACAGGGTCACGACGACGAGGCCGCCAGCTTGCTCCACGAGGCGCTGGGCAAGCTACCGCCGGAGTCGCAGGCGTACCGTCAGGTCGAGGAGGAGCTGCTCCGCGCGAGCTGACCGCCGGGCGTTTCCGTGTCCCGGGTGCTTCTCCACACCACGTAGCCGACCGCGAGCAACACGGCCTCGACCAGGGTGATCGCGAGCCGGTTGAGCACCGTCGCGCCGAGCGCGACCGGGGCCGAGGCGACCGCGAGCATCAGGCCGTACATGGAGGCTTCCCGCACGCCGAGCCCTGAAGGCGCCAGCACCGAGAGGACCGCGACGATCGCACCGACGGCGGCGGTCCCGCCGAGGTACGGCGCCGCCTCCAGGCCGGCGTCTCCTCCGACTGCCCGGATCAGGAAGAGCACCGCGACTCCTCCGACGACCCAGCTCGCCGAGTAGAAGACCAGGAGCCCGAGCATCGTCCGCCAGGGGAGGGTCGGAGGCGGGCCGGCGCCGAACGGCCGGAACACCACCGAGGCGACGGCCCGAAAAACGCGCGGGTGCAAGAGCCCCGCGACTCCGATCCCGAACAGGACGACCGGCCAGATGGGCGCGTCCCAGCCGGAGACGAACGGAAGCGCGCAGACGAGCACGAGCACGCCCGCCACCGCCGAGAGGCCGGCTTCGAGCAGGATCGAGGCGACGACCACCGACGTCTTGTCGATGCCGCCCGCCTTCCGAAGCCAGAGGACCCTCGCAGCCGGCGTCCAGATCGCGCCGGGGATGTACTTCGCGAGCATCGACGCCATCTCCGACTGCAGCGCCACGCCGTACGACGTGTGGATTCCGAGCGCCCGGAGGATCCACTGCCAGCCCAGAACGAACATCAGGTAGTACGCGGCGAGGATCACGCACGCAATCGTCAGGTCGACGGGGTCGGCATCGCGAAGTCGCGGAAGCGCGTCGCTCCACGTGTCCCGGACGGCCCAGGCGAGAAAGCTGAGCAGCGCGGTGACGAACGCGACCTGGAGCGCGATCACGAGCCTGCGTCGAGCAGCAATCCTCGTAAACAGGTCTTTCACGCCACCACGGTAGTCGCCGCGGGCCTAGAGGCGTCCCGCCTGGACGATTCGCTGGAGGAACTGCCGCGTGCGCGGCTCCCGTGGCGCGGAGAAGATCTGCTCCGGCGGGCCCTGCTCGAGGATCACGCCGCCGTCGAGGAAACACACGAGGTTCGCGATCTCGCGGGCGAAGCCCATCTCGTGCGTGGCGATCAGCATGGTCATCCCTCCGGCCGCAAGCTCGCGGATCACGTTCAGCACCTCGCCGACGAGCTCGGGGTCGAGCGCGCTCGTGACCTCGTCCAGCAGCATCAGCTGAGGCCGCATCGCCAGAGCCCGGACGATCGCGACCCGCTGCTGCTGGCCGCCCGAGAGCCGGTCCGGATAGTCGCCGGCCCGTTCGACCAGGCCGAACCGGACCAGCAGCTCGAGCGCGTCAGCCTCGGCCTCCGCCTTCGACTTCCCGAGCACCTCGCGCGGCGCCAGCGTCACGTTCCGAAGCACTGTCATGTGCGGGAAGAGGTTGTACGCCTGGAAGACGATTCCGATCCCGCGGCGCACCCGGTCGGCGTCAACCCCGGGCGCCGTCACCTCCTCGCCGCCTACGACGATCCGGCCCTCGTCGATTGGCTCCAGGAGGTTGACGCAGCGGAGGAGCGTCGACTTGCCCGAGCCCGAGGCGCCGATCAGGCAGACGACCTGGTGCTCCTCGACGCCGAGGTCGATCCCGTGCAGGACCTCCTCCTCGCCGAACGACTTGCGCACTCCGTGGAGCTCGACGGCGCTCATCTGCGGCGCCTCTGCTCCCGGGCGACGAGCCAGTCGGTGAAGCGCGCCATCGGGATCGTCAGGGCGACAAAAAGCAGCGCGGTCGCGAAGTACGGCGTGTAGTCGAAGTTCGCGGCCACCTCGATCTGGGATTGGCGAAACGCCTCGACTGGACCGATCAACGCGACGAGCGCCGTGTCCTTCTGGAGCCCGATGAAGTCGTTCAGGAGCGGTGGCACGACGCGACGCACCGCCTGAGGCAGGACGACGAACCGCATCGCCTTCGTCTTCGAGAGGCCCAATGAGCGCGCCGCCGCCTCCTGGCTCGGATGCACCGACTCGATTCCGGCCCGGTACACCTCGGACACGTACGCCGAGTAAACGAGTGTGAGCGCAACGATCCCCCAGACGAACTCCGAGCGCGGCACGCCGGAGATCGCGAGCGCGGGGACGCCGAACCCGAAGAGGTAGATGACGAGGATGGTCGGGACGCCGCGGAAGAAGTCCGTGTAGACGATCATCAGGAGCCGCACGGGGAAGAACACCGGCCCCGGGAGGCTTCGCAGGATCGCGATCGTGAGGCCGATGATGAGGATGAAGGCCTCGGCGATCAGGAAGATCTTGATGTTCACGAGGAGCTTCGGCGCGATCTCGCGCAGCGACTCCTTGAAGATGTCCCAGTCGAAGAACTGCTCGCGAACCGCCGGCCAGCCGGGGGCGCTCGTGACGAGCAGGACGATCAGCCCGAAGAACGCAATCGTGCTGACGACCGCGATCAGCGTGCTGCGGCCCGCCCCGCCGCCGCCCAGGATGCGCGAGCCGCGTGACCCGGTGGCGGGAGGTCGGTTCGGGGTGAGGCTCGTCGTCAGGGTGCGATGGGTGGATGCCAGGCCCGGACGCAGGCCGCGTTCATATCCACAGATATGGACGCGGCTGAGGACGACGCCTGGCGCCGCCCAGCGCGGCCTGGCGACTCAGCCCTCATCCCGAACCGAGCTCCTACTCGAGGACCGGCGCGCTGCCGGTGAGCCACTTCTGCTCGAGCTCGTCGAGCGTGCCGTCGTCCTTGATCGCCTGGATCGCCTCGTTCACGCACTCCGTCAGAGAGCTGTCCTTCTCGAGCACGACGCCGAAGTACTCACCGCCCTCGGCGGCTGGGAGGCGGCCGACGACCTTTCCGTTGTCGAGCTGGACCGCTGCCATGAAGAGCGCGGTCGGGAAGTCCACGACGATCCCGTCGACCTGCTTCGCCTTCAACCCTGAGATCGCGTCGTTGTTCGTGTCGTAGACGGACGGCTCGCTGCTGGGCTGGATCGTGTCGTTGATCGCCTCGAGGCTCGTCGTGCCAATCTGCGCGCCCAGCTTTGCGTCCTCGAGGTCGGCGATCGAGGCGGCGGCGTCGATCTTGCTCCCCTCGACGGTGACGATCGCCTGCTCCACGTCGTAGTACGAGTCGCTGAAGTCGACGGCCTCGGCCCGCTGGGGCTTGTACGAGATCTGGTTGATGTCGAAGTCGAACGACTTCGGCCCGGGACGGAAGGACTGGTTGAACGGGATGACTGTCCACTTGACCTCGTCGTCGGTGAACCCCAGCTGCTCGGCGATCGCGTACGCCGTCTCCTGCTCGTAGCCATTCTTCGTGGGCGTCGTCGTGGGATCCCAGGGGTCGAACTCCTTCGTCCCCTCGAACCACGGCGGGAATGCCGGGTTGTCGGTCCCGATCGTCAGCTGGCCGGCGTTGACGAGCTCGAGCGACTCCTTGTCGCACGAAGCCTCGGCCGTGGTGGTGGTCCCGCCTGCTACGTCGCCGTCGTCGTCGTCGCCGCCACAGCCGGCTGCGAGCAGAAGCCCCGCGCCGAGGACCAGCAGAAGCACCGCTTTCCGCACGAGGAAAACCTATCCGGTCGGGCTGAGCTCCCGATGGCGAACCGGGATCTCGTGTGCGTCGAGCGCCGCCCGAACGGTCTCGTCCTCGAGCCAAGTCGAATCGTCGCCCGCACGCGTCACGACCACGATCTCGTCGGCCTGGAAGTCGCGCAGCGCGTCGCGAATCGCCTGCGCCGCGTCGGTGCTCTCACTCGTGCGGTCGATCTCGACCTTCGTGTCGCCGCCGGCGGCGGAGGCAACGCGCTGCGCCGCTTCGTCGGCCCGGCGTCGAGCGTCGTCCTCGTCGTTCGTCAGCCACTGGAGGAACGACACGTCGGCCGCGGGTGCCACGACGCGGATCTCGTCGGCGTCCGGAAGCGCCTCGCGCAGGCTCGACTCGTCCCCAGGGACCGTGGTGACGACGAGGGCGCGCTTGCCGGCCATGGCTCGTGTCTACCCCCGCGTGGGAGAGGGAAACCGGACCATGGTGAACAACAGCATCAGGAGGAGTGCAAGCGCAGCCACCGAGCCCAGCGACGCTCGCAGGGTGGTGAGCTCCGCGAGGCCTCCCACCGCCGCTGGCCCGACCACGAAACCGAGATACATCAGGGTGGTGAGCGACCCGACGAGGGTGGCCCGCTCCCTCGGCTTCGCGGCCCGTCCGCCGATGCTGATGATCGTCGGTGCGCAGACTGCGCACCCCGCCCCGGCCACGAGGATGCCGACCAGGGCAACGAGTTCTGACCCGGCGTACGCGGCGAGCGCCGATCCGGACGCTGTCAAGGCCGCGGCGGCCACGAGCACCGTCCGTTCGCTTCCCGGCGGCGCGAGTCGGTGAACCGTCAGCCGCCCGACCGCCATCGCCCCCGCGAACAGCGCCGGCGCCAGCGCGCTCGTCCCCGCACCGGCATCGAACGAGCGCTCCAGGTGTACGGCGCCCCAGTTCTGCCAGGCGCTCTCGATCCAGAAGGCCATCGCGCCGAGCAAGCCGAGTCCGAGCAGCCAACCCGGCACGCCTTGTATGAGCCTGGGCGCCTCGCCCTCCGCCGCCGTTGTCCACGGACGAACGGCGCCGGGCCTCGTCGCCACAGCGGCGGTGACGACGAGAGCCGACACGAGCGCGAAGACCGCAAACGGCTCCGCACCGACTGAGCGAAGCAGACCGGTCAGCAGGCTCGCGAAGAAGACTGACGCAGAGAAGCTGGCATGCGCCAGGTTGAGCAAAGGACGGGCCGACGCGACCTCCTCGTGGACGGCGTCGGCGTTGATCGCAACGTCCATCGAGCCCGACGTGGCCCCGACGACCAGGAGATACAGGTAGAGCTCGGTGGGAGAGTCAGCGAGAGCCGGGAGCAGTCCCGTCAGGCCGAACAGGCCGATTGCGACGGGCGTGAGCGCCGGGCCGGCTCGATCCCTGAGCACGCCGGTCGCCCTCATCGAGACTAGCGCGCCGAGGCCGAGGAGCAGCAAGCCGAGGCCGAGCTCGGCGTCGCCGGCATCCGCATTCCCCTGTATCGCAGGCAGCGCAGCCCCGAACGCGCCCCACCACACCCCGAGGGCGGCGAAGCCGATCAGCGCTCTCGTCCGTGACGTCAGGATTCGCATCGGCAGAATCCTCTACCGATGCGCTGGCTCGACCCGTCTTGGCGCGCCGAGGCCGAAGAGTGGATTCGAGAGCGTGTCGATGTCACGGGCTCGATCGAGCAGCCGCACGT
This sequence comes from Gaiellaceae bacterium, assembly GCA_035265935.1. Taxonomy (GTDB): domain Bacteria; phylum Actinomycetota; class Thermoleophilia; order Gaiellales; family Gaiellaceae; genus JACDAN01. The sequence goes on along the minus strand of DATFOC010000014.1, from coordinate 9,499 downwards.
CTATCCCTGGTCGACGGTGCTCCGGGTATCGACCGCGGAGAGTCCGCTCTGGTTCAAGGCGACGACGCCGGAGGTGCACGGCTTCGAGCCGCGACTGACGGAGATTCTCGCGGGGACCTGTCCCGACCGGGTGACGGAGCTCGTGGAGATCGACGACGACAGGGCGTGGATGCTGATGCGCGACGGCGGCAACCGGCTTCGCGAGCTCGAGCCCCCGGACCTCTCTCTGTGGGAGGGGATCCTCCCGCGGTACGCCGAGCTGCAGATCGCGGTAACTCCGAGGGCGGACGAGCTGCTGACGCTCGGCGTGCCCGACATGCGCCCCGCCGGAATCCCCGACGCGGTTGAAGGGCTGCTCGAGGACGACCACGCTTTGATGGTCGGCGAGTCCGAGGAGCTGCGCCGCGACCAGCGCGACGAGCTGCGCCTGCGGCTGCCAGAGCTTCGCGCGCTCGTCGAGGAGCTGGAGGCGTTCGGAATCGCCGCGACGATCCAGCACGACGACCTCCACGACGGACAGGTCTTCGTTCAGGACGGACAGGTGCGAATCCTCGACTGGGGCGACAGCTGCATCTCGCACCCGTTCCACACGCTGACCGTCACCCTCCGAGCGCTCGCCTGGCGGCACGGGATCGACCCCGGCTCCGCCGAGCTGCTTCGGCTTCGGGACGCCTACGTCGAGCCGTTCGGCGCGCCGGCCTCGGCCGCGGACCTCGCGTATCGGACGGGCACGCTCGGCCGGGCGCTCGCCTGGCACCGGTACGTCTCGGCGGCCACTCCCCGCGAGCGCCATCCCGAGGATGCCGAGAGCGTTCCGTACGGCCTTCGCCTCTACCTCGAAGCCGGGCCGATTGGGACCTGGGAGTGAGCGCCTGACTTTCCAGCGCGGTCGCCCGTGCGCTTCGGGTGCGTCGGCGGACGCGTCTTCGGAGATCCTGAACCTGGTCGACGAGCTCGAGCAGCGCCACCCGAACCCGTACCACGCCGTCTCACGCGACGATTTCCGCCGTGCCGCCGACGACCTGGCGAGCCGGGCGCCCACCCTGACCCGCGACCAGCAGATCGTGGGCGTGATGCGGCTGCTCGCGAAGCTCGGCGAGCGGGACGGCCACAGCGGGATCCACCCGCTCAGCCCGATCCCGGGCCAGCGCCTGACCGCCTATCCGCTCCGGCTGTACCTGTTCCCGGAGGGCCTCTTCGTCGCCCAGGCAGAAGACCAAGCGCTCATCGGCGCGCGGGTTACGGCAATCGGCGGCGTCCCCGCCGAGCAGGTGGAGGAGCGCGTCCGCCCGCTGATCACACGCGGACAACGACTGGACCGTCCTCGACCGGATTCCCAACTTCGTGGTCTGCGCCGAGGTGCTGCGCGGTCTCGGGATCGCGCCGGAGTTCACGTTCGAGCTCGCGGGCGGCAAAAGGCGTGACGTGAGGTTCGAGCCAATCTCCGTGCAAGAGACGTCGGCCTGTTCGGCGGCTGGTGGGAAGCCACCACGCGCCCCGGCCGCCAGCCGCTCTACCTGCGGCTGCGGAACATCCAGTACGGCCTGACGAGGATCGACCGCGGCCATCACCCGGCGCTGGGGAATCCTCTACGCCGAGGCGCTCCTCCGCTGGACAGACGAAGCCACCGTGGCGCTCACGAGCTCCCGAGCAGCCGGCGCCGGTGTGCTTGCCGTCCGGCAGCTCCCCGAGCTGAACGCGCCCGCGCGCGCGTTCCGCCCAGATGCGGTTCAGCTGGTACTCCGAGCGCGAAAAACTCGCGATTTCGGACGTCGCTGGGCAGGCTGCAAAGAGTCTTCCAGGTTCTGGCAAGCGTCGGCCCGTTAGCATCGGAGCAGCCCCCGACGGAAGGATCGTCATGCAGCTGATCGAACGCCTCGATGCCGCCCGGCGGCGATGGAACGTCCTCGAGCATCTCTTCTACCGACGCTGGGAGTGCGGCGAGCTCTCTCGCGACGAGCTGACCGTGTACGCGGGCGAGTACCGCCACGCCGTGATTGCTCTCGCCGATGCCGCCGAGGCAGCAACTCCGCTCGCCGGCTCGGAGCACGCCGGCGAAGAGCGGGCGCACGTCGACCTCTGGAACGACTTCGCTGCGGCGGTCGACGCGCAGCCCGGGCCCGCCCGCCTGGAGGGCACGACGAAGTGCGTCACTGCGTGGACCTCGGCCGCTGACCCACTCGAAGCGTTGGGGATCCTTTACGCGGTCGAGGCCGGCCAGCCGGACGTCTCGCGGACGAAGCTGGATGGGTTGGTCGAGCACTACGGCTTCGAGCCGAAGAGCCCGGCGACCTCCTACTTCACGCTCCACGCCGAGCGCGATCACGACCACGCTGCCAAGTCGCGCGGCCTCCTCGAGCGCCACGCGCGCCCCGAGGACGCCGAGCGCATCGTCGACGCGTCGGAGAGGGCCCTCATCGGGAACTGGTCGCTACTCGACGGGGTCGAGGCCGCGCGGTAGCGGGCGGACTCGTCGACGGAGTTTCCGAACCGGAGTAGCTTCGAGGCGTGAGCGCGGGCCGGATCGCACTCCTCGTCATCGGCTGCGTCGTGGCCCTTCTTTCGCTGGCCCTGCTCGCGGGCGGGGGCGTGCTCGTCTGGGCACACACGACGCAGCGCGACGACGACGGCTACTACACGACCCGACACGAAACCTTCCTGACGGAGGGATACGCCCTCCGCTCCGACGACCTCGACCTCGGAACCGAGGGGCCGGACTGGCTGTTCGACCAGGGCCGGCTCGCCACCATTCGCCTCCAGGGCGAGAGCGCCGAGCCGGGTAAGCGGCCCTTCTTCGGCATCGGCCCGGCCGCCGACGTCGAGCGGTACCTCGAGGGCGTCGAGCACGACATCGTGGTCGACGTCGAGGTCGATCCCTTCGAGGCCGAGTACCGACACGAGCCCGGCGACCGAAGGCCCGCTCCGCCGGAGTCACAGCCGTTCTGGGCGGCCAGGAGCGTCGACGGCGTCGAGTGGGACGTCGACGAAGGCCGCTGGATGGCGGTTGTGATGAACGCCGACGCGTCGAGCGGGATCGTCGCCCAGGTCAGCGTCGGAGCGAAGAGCGACCTGATCCTTTGGGCGATCCTCATCCTCCTTGGGCTCGGCCTCCTCTTCGGCGCCGCCGCCGCCGCGTTGATCGCACTCGCCGTGCGCGGGACGCCCGCTCCCGTCGCCGTCGTGCCCGTGGCGCCGATTCCGGCCAGCGACTACCCCGTCCAGGTCGAGGGAGACCTCGAGGCCGGTCTCAGCCGCTGGCTCTGGCTCGTCAAGTGGCTCCTGCTGATCCCGCACCTCATCGTGCTCGCATTCCTCTGGGCGGCGTTCTTCGTCGTCACGGTGATCGCGTTCTTCGCGATTCTGTTCACGGAGCGCTACCCGCGCAGCCTTTTCGGCTTCAACCTCGGCGTGATGCGCTGGACCTGGCGCGTCGCCTGGTACGGCTACGGCGGTCTCGGAACGGACCGCTATCCGCCGTTCACGCTCGCCGACGTCGAGTACCCGGCCAGGCTGCACGTGCCCTACCCGGAGCGGCTCTCGCGCGGGCTCGTGCTCGTGAAGTGGTGGCTGCTCGCGATCCCGCACTACATCGTGGTTTCGTTCTTCGTCGGGCCGGGCTGGTGGTACGAGCAGTGGCACGGGCCCGGGCTCATCGGCGTGCTCGTCTTCTTCGCGGGCGTCGTCCTGCTCGTGAAGGGCCGCTACCCGCGCAGTCTCTACGAGCTCGTCGTCGGGATGGACAGATGGGTTGCGCGCGTGGTTGCCTACGCGGCGCTGATGCGAGACGAGTACCCGCCGTTCCGCCTCGGGCGCTAGTCGCGCTCGGCCAGTAGCACGATCGCGACGCACACAAAGTTGTCACAAGGCCGCAAGGTGGCCGTGCCGGCGGCATCCACACATCGACCGGGATAGGTCGTCCGGGTCCGGGACGCCAGGTGCGGCGCGGCGCCCGCGGCCCGGACGACCCGGCTCGGTCGGAGTTGGAGGTGCGGCTCCAACTACAGTGCGGGCCGTGAAGTCGGTGCAGATCGCCGCCGTCGCTGCCGTCGTGGTCGCGGGGGGTGTGGCGTCTGGAGCACAGCCGGCTTGGCGGCCCGCACGTCCTGTTCCGGTCCCTCGCACCGAGGTCGCGGCCGCGCCGCTCGGGAAGGAGATCGCCGTCGTCGGCGGCTTGCCGCGCACCGGTGCGAATACCGGGCGCGCCGACGCCTACTCCCCCGCCCGGAACCGTTGGAGGCGGCTGCCGGATCTTCCGGTCACCGTGGATCACGCGATGGCGGCGGGAGTCGCCGGCCGCCTGTACGTGGTCGGTGGGTACGGGCCGGGATCCGTAGCGCGCAACACCGCGTTCGCCTTCCATCACGGACACTGGACGCCGCTCCCGTCGATGCCCGCTCCGCGCGCCGCGGGCGGTGCTGCCATCGTCGGCGGGAAGCTCTACGTCGTCGGCGGCGTCGAGGCGCCGGGACGGCTCGCCCGCGACGCCTTCGCCTTCGACTTCGAGACCGCACGCTGGACGACGATCCGTGGACCGAGGCCTCGCGAGCACCTCGGTGCAGCGGCGCTGGGCGGCCGCGTGTATGTCGTCGCCGGGAGGACCGGCGGGCTCGATACGAACCAGGACATCGTCGAGGCATTCGACCCGCGGAGCGGACGGTGGCAGGCGATTCCGCGCGTGCCGGGAAAGCGCGGCGGCACGGCTGCCACGGCCGTCGGCGGACGGCTGCTCTCGGCCGGAGGCGAGGAGCGGAGAGGAACGATCCGAACCGTGTACGCCTACTCGCCCAGCACGCGGCGCTGGACGCAGCTGCCCGGCATGCGGACGTCGCGCCACGGCCTCGGCCTCGTCGGGTGGCGGGGCCGCGCGTACGCGCTCGCGGGCGGCCCGCAGCCCGGGCTGACCGTCAGTGGCGCGAACGAGGTTCTGGCGCTCTCCTCAAGTAACAGTCTGTTACAAGGCTCGGGCTCGGCGCGACAAGCGGCCTCGCGGCGCTAGTAACAGTCTGTTACTAGCCGGCTTCGGGCTCGAGCCCCGTGGCCACCACGCGCCGGCCGTCCCGCTCGTAGACCACGTCGACGGTGTCGTGCTTGCGGTAGGTGCCGGCGACGCCGAGGAACATGCTCGTCCACCGAAGTGCGCCGAGCTTCCCCTCCTGCGCGAGCGAGCGGGTGAAGACGAGCGTCCGGCCCTGCACCCGGTAGTCCTGCCCGGGCTCCTGACGGAGGCCGTTGATGAAGACCTCGAAGTCCTCCGGGACGTCGTCCGGCAGCTGGACGCGTGACGGCGCTTGCGACATGCCGCTCGATGTGGATTCGTTTTCGGACACGCCCATAGAATGGCGCAGCCCGTGGTCGCTGCAGTCCTGTTCGCCGCTACCGGCCTGACCCCCGTCGAGGCGGAGTCGCCGAACGCCGAGCGGATCGAGGACCTCTACTGGTTCGTCTCCTTCTGGGCCGCCGTCGTGCTGCTGGCCGTCGCCGTCCCGCTGACGATCTTCGTCATCCGCTACCGGAGCCGGGGCCGCGCCCGCACGGTCGAAGGACCCCAGATCCACGGCTCGACGAGGCTGGAGATCGCCTGGACGCTCGTCCCGGTCGTGATCCTCCTCTTCGTGGTCGCCTTCACCTTCTACAAGCTCCCGGGGATCACGCTCGAGGACGAGGCGCAGGCCGGCGATCTGCGGATCCGCGTCGAGGGCCGGCAGTTCTACTGGCAGTACCGCTATCCGAACGGCGTGATCGCGATCGACCGGCTCGTTGCGCCCCAGGACCGGCTCGTCCTCCTCGAGATCACGGCGCCCGAGAACGACGTCAACCACAGCTACTGGGTGCCCGGGATCGGGGGAAAGTTCGACGCGATTCCCGGCAGGACGACGGAGACGGGGTTCCAGGCGGACGAAGCCGGGCTCTACGAAGGCCAGTGCGCCGAGTTCTGCGGCATCCAGCACGCCGAGATGCTGGCCGAGATCGAGGTCAAGCCTGCCGACGAGTTCGATTCTTGGCTCGAGGAGCAGGCGCAGGCCCAGCAAGCCGGTAGCTCCGACCTCGGCGAGCAGACCTTCGTCGGCGCATGCGCCAAATGCCACGGCCCGGAAGGCCAAGGGCTGATCGGCCCGGAGTTCACAAGCGCGAACACTGCTGACGCGGAGGCGGTCGCCCAGGTCGTCCGTAACGGCCGCGGCCGGATGCCGCCGATCGGCGAGGAGTGGGAGGACTTCCACATGGAGGCCCTCACCGACTACCTGACTGAGCGGTTCGGCGAGGAGGAAGAGCGCTAGTGGCCACCCGCGCCGAGACACCGACCTACCCGGTCCCGTGGACCTACGGCCGGTTCGCGAGCTGGGTCGCCACCGTCGACCACAAGCGAATCGGGATCCTCTACATCGCGACGAGCCTCGTGTTCTTCCTCGCCGGCGGCGTGATGGCGCTGCTGATCCGGACGCAGCTCGCGACGCCCGACATGGATTTCGTCGTTCGCGACGAGTACAACCAGCTCTTCACGATGCACGGCACGACGATGATCTTCCTGGTCGTCGTCCCCATCTTCGCCGGCTTCGCGAACTACATTGTCCCGCTGATGATCGGCGCCGCGGATATGGCGTTCCCGCGGCTGAACGCGCTCTCCTACTGGCTGTTCCTCTTCGGTGGGATCGTGCTGCTCGGAAGTTTCTTCGCCGCAGAGGGTGCTGCGCGCTCGGGTTGGACGGGCTACCCGCCGTTCTCTGCGGAGGTCGCCGGCAACGGGCAGGACCTCTGGATCGTCGGCCTGCACATCCTCACGCTCTCGTCACTGGCCGGCGCGGTCAACCTCGTCGCGACGATTCACAACATGCGGACGGCGGGGATGACCTGGATGCGTCTGCCGCTCTTCGTCTGGGCGATGGAGATCTACGCCGCGCTGCTGATCGTGGCGCTGCCGGCGCTCGCGGCGGGCCTCACGATGTTGCTGCTCGACCGCGCCGGACTGACGCACTTCTTCCTCCCTGCCGAAGGCGGCGACGCCGTCCTGTACCAGCACGTGTTTTGGTTCTTCGGCCACCCCGAGGTCTACATCATGATCCTGCCGGCGATGGGGATCGTCTCCGAGGTCATCCCCGTGTTCGCGCGCAAGCCGATCTTCGGCTACAAGGCGATCGCGTTCTCGACGGTGGCGATCGGCTTCTACTCGCTGCTCGTGTGGGGCCACCACATGTTCACGGTCGGGCTGCCGATTGGGCTCCAGGTCTGGTTCATGATCGCGTCGCTCACGATCGCCGTCCCGACCGGAGTCAAGATCTTCAACTGGATCGCGACCACCTGGCGCGGGAACCTGATCTTCGACACGGCGATGCTGTGGGCGCTCGGCTTCGTCGCCGTCTTCACCATCGGGGGCCTGTCCGGGATTTACGTCGCCGTGTTCCCGTTCGACTGGCAGGTGCACGACTCGTACTTCGTCGTCGCCCACCTTCACTACGTGCTCTTCGGCGGGTCGATGTTCGGCGTGTTCGCGGCGCTCTACTACTGGTGGCCCAAGATGTTCGGCCGAATGCTGAACGAGAAGCTCGGCAAGTGGCACTTCTGGCTCGTGTTCATAGGCTTCAACCTGACGTTTTTCCCGCAGCACATGATGGGGATGCTCGGGATGCCGAGGCGCATCTACAACTACCAGGACACCGATCTCCTGGCGGAGTACAACCTGATCTCGACGGCGGGCTCGTACATCATGGGCGTAGGCATCCTGATCTTCATCGTCAACGTGTTCTGGTCGCGCAAAGGACGGGAGCCGCGCGCGCCGAACGATCCGTGGCTGGCGGACACGCTCGAGTGGTATACGACCTCGCCGCCGCCGCCACACAACTTCGACAAGGTTCCGTACGTGACGAGCGCGAGGCCGCTTCGCGACCTGCGCCGGCGAATCGGAGAGCGGCGTTGAGGGCAGGGCCTTGGCTTCGGCTGTGCGGGCTCGGTGCGACCGCGGCGGTCGCGGCGGTCGTCGCGAGCGGCGAGCTCGGGATCACGCACCGGGCGCTCGTGCTGGTGGGGTTGCCGCTGCTAATCGCAATGGTGCTCGGAGCGTGGTTCGCGCACCGAAGGGTTTTCGGTCTGGCGAGCGGGGCGCTCGTCCTGTTCCTCGCAGCCGTCGCGAGCTGGTGGTCGCCGGTCCTGCACGTCGCGCTTGCTGCCCTGGCTGCCGCGGCGACGGCTGTGACGACCGCCCAGCTCTATCGCGGCGCGCGCCCCGCTCCGGTCGCGTGGCGCGACTACGTTGCGCTCACGAAGCCGCGGATCATGTCGTTACTGCTCCTGACCGGTGCCGCTGGGATGTTCGTCGGCGCCCAGCGGCTGCCGGATCCGGCTCTCTTCGTCGCGATGCTGGTGGGCCTGGCGCTGGCATGCGGCGGCGCGAGCGCGCTGAACCATGTGCTCGACCGGGACATCGACCGTTCGATGAAGCGGACGAGCTCGCGTCCGGTCGCAGAGGGACGCGTGAGCCCTGAGCTCGCGCTCGAGTTCGGGCTGGCGCTCTCGGCGCTCTCGTTCGTCTTGCTGGCGTCGGCGGTGAACGTGCTGACCGCGTCCCTCGCCCTGGTCGGGAATCTCTTCTACGTCCTGGTCTACACGCGGTGGCTGAAGCGCTCGACGCCGCAGAACATCGTCATCGGCGGCGCTGCCGGAGCGGTGCCACCGCTGGTCGGCTACGCGGCGGCGACGGGGGACCTGGCGCTGCCGGCGCTCTTCCTGTTCCTGATCGTGTTCTTCTGGACGCCGCCGCACTTCTGGGCGCTCGCGCTGCTGATCAAGCGCGACTATGCGGCGGCGAAAGTCCCGATGCTGCCGGTCGTTCGCGGCGACAGCGAGACCGCGCGGCAGGTGCTGCTCTACACGGTGCTGCTCGTCGGGCTGACGCTTGTGCCGGTGCTGACCGGGACCTTCGGCTGGCTGTACCTGGTCGCCGCCGTGGTGCTCGGCGCTCAGTTCATCCGGCTTGCCCTACGACTCCGTCGCGTCACGGCTCCGGCACAGGCCGGGCGGCTCTTTCACTACTCACTGGCATATCTGGCCCTGTTGTTCGTGGCAATGGCGATCGACCCGATGGTGATGCTGTGACCGACCTCACCGAGCCGGTCGAGCAGCCGCCGCCCGCCGAACCGGTGCCGCAGCCCGTCGAGCCGGTCGAGGCCGACGAGCAGCACGACGCGCTGGCGGCGAAGAACACGTCTCTGGGCTGGGCCCTCTTCGGCCTCTGCGTCCTGCTCTTCGCGGGCACCTGGGCAATCGCCTTCGTGTATCTGGCCGTCGCCTGAGCTAGGCAGGCCCCCACCCGGGTGGGGGACCCACGAGCCCGGCGCAAAGCTAGCCGGGAGAATCGCGCCGATGGGTGCCGATGGCGAGCCGAATGACGCACAGGAGGGGATCTGGCTCGCCCGGCCGGAGCCCGTTCCGACGGACGGCATCTCCCTCGCGGTCAAAGATCTCTTCGACACTGCCGGGCTGACGACGACCTATGGGTCGATCCTCT
>DATFOC010000013.1:0-4032 GCA_035265935.1 Gaiellaceae bacterium | reverse complement strand
GAACGTGATCGCGAGGATCTCGTTCGGCTGGACGCCGACCGCGGAGATCAGGTGGGCGACCCTATAGGTGAGGACGCGGGTCTTCCCCGAGCCCGCGCCCGCGATGACGAGCAGCGGGCCCTCCGTGTGCAGGACCGCCTCACGCTGGGCGGCGTTCAGGTCCGCGAGATAGGTGCCTGGCGATGCGACGGCCATTGCCGGTCGATGCTAGCTAGGCGTCAGCCGGACTTGGTCTCGTGCATCTCCCGTGGATGCGCGGACAGCGCTGGTAGCGTCAAGCGCATGGGCTGGGCGACGTCCTCGATCGACGAGCTCGGCAACGAGACCTTCCGCAAGGTCCGTCGAGAGCTCGGGATCACCGCATTCGGCGCGAACGTGCTCGTGCTCCAGCCGGGCGCCACGGGGCGGCCGCACTACCACGAAGAGCAGGACGAGCTCTACTTCGTCCACGAGGGCCGCGCGATCTTCGACCTGCCCGACGACCGGATCGAGCTCGGGCCGGGCGGCATGCTGCACGTGGAGTCGACGACGGCCCGCCGAGTCACGAATCCCGGGCCGGACGAGCTCGTGATGCTCGTCGTCGGCGCGAAGGAGGGCTACGTCGGCCGGGACGGCCAATCCGTCGCGCCGAAGGCGTTCCTCCGCGACGTCGACGCGGACTGATGCCCTCGCTCGCAGAACTGCTCGAGCGGCGTGCCTACCAACTGCGGCTGACGCCCGATCGCGCGCTCGAGACGCTGGAGGAGGCGGAGGAATTCCTCCACGAGCGCGGCCTGATGACCCGCACCGAGCAGTCCGCGCTGCCGAGCCTCTACGAGGCCTGTCACGAAGATCCGTACATGCCTGCGAGCCGGGGCTTCGGGCAGTGGCCGGAAACGAAGTGGCCGTGGTTCGGGGAGCTCGCGGACCGCGAAGGCGCGTACGCCCTGAAGATCCATCGCGGGAAGCACATGCTCTTCACCGAGCAGGTCGCCGCACTGCTCGACCCGATCCTCCGTGACGAGCTCGCGCGCATGCACTCGGCGTCCGACGACTGGGCGCAGCTGCTCGATCACCTCGAGGCCGCCGGCCCGTCCGAAGTCGAGGATCTGCACGAGGAGCTCGGGCTCTCATCGAAGGCGCTAAAGGACGTCACGAGCCCGCTCGAGCGGTGCGGCGTCGTCGTCAGCCGATCCCTTGCGGTCTCGGCGACAGCCGAAGGCCCGCACCCGCACACGACGGAGCTCGCCCGCTGGGATCAGGTGTACCCGGAGCCCTCAGCGAGCGGCGGGCTCGAGGACCTGACTGTCGCGGCGGTCCGCGCGGCGGTCGTGGCGCCGGAGCGCCAGGCCTACCGGTGGTTCAGCTGGAGCTGGCTCTATCGCAAGACGCTCATGGACGATCTCGTCGCCGAGGGACGCCTGTGGCGGCCGGAGCCGGACTGGGTCAGCGCAGTGGAAACGCCTTCCGGCTGAGCGCCGGAAGCACCTGCGCGGTCACGATCGCGGGCGTAACTGCGTAGCGCCTGCTGTAGCGGTAGCTGCCGTCCGGCCGCCGGAGCGATGCGAGGAACCGGAGCGCGGCGGCGGGAGGCTTGACGCCGCCGGCGAGGTAGGCCTGGACTGTCCACGCCGTCGACTGGGCGTCCGGCTCCCGACCGGCGACGAGCCGGACGCCGCCGTTAGCCGCGGTGTGGTTGCGGATGAACGAGAGCCCGCGCTGGATCGGACGGCCCCGGACGCCGCTCCAGCGAAGCGCCTGGATGGCCGCGGCCGTGTCGTTGGAGTCCGGCGAGCCGTTCGGCGCCCACGACCAGCCGCCCGATCGCCGCTGGCGTCCGAGCAGGTAGCGGACGGCCCGCTTCTCTCCTCGTGGGAGGGCGAGCACGCCCCAGATCGTCGAGTTGACGAGCGAGCCGATCCGGCCGTCGCTCCGCCGCTGTCGACGAAGCCGGGTCAGGAAGGGCTCCGGGCTCTCACCCACCGCACGGAGCGCCATGACCCGAAGAGCGAGATCGGTGGTGTCCGCGACCGGCGCGTCACGGAGGAACACGACCGTTCCGTCGGGTGCCTGTCCCGCCGCCTTCAGGCCGAGTACGGACCAGGCCGTCAGGGCAGAGTCGGAGCGAGCGCCCGGCTCGGCGAACCCACCGTCGGCCTGCTGGCGGGACGCGACGTAGTCGGCGGGCGTCACTGCGGCGAGCGCGAACGCCGACGACGCGATCGCGGCGAGCTTCAGGCCCATACGACCTCCACTCGCAGCCGGCGGCCGTACCGCTCCAGCAGGCGGCGCAGCTCTGGCCCGATGACGACCGCGAAGATGACGTTGCCGATCGCGTGGAAGGCGCTGAACCAGACGCCCCTCGCGTAGACGAGCGTCAGCGCCTCCCAGGTGTGGGGCCAGAAGCTGTACCAGTACCAGAGGTCCATCGCGGCGCTGAACGCAAACCCGAGCCCGAAGCAGAGGGCGGCGAACGCCCAGCGGTTCCGGATCAGATGTGAGGCGAGCGCGCCGACGACCCCGCACCCTCCCCACGCGAGCATCTGCCACGGCGTCCACACGCCCTGCCCGAGATAGAAGTTCGAGACAAGGGCGCCGACGGCGCCGACCGCGAACCCGACTCGAGCGCCCAGGGCCGCACCGGAGGCGACAGCGACGACGGTCAGCGGCTGCACGCCCGGCACGGCGACGAAGAGCACGCGTCCCGCGGCGCCGGCACCGCCGAGAACCGCCACTAGAGCGATCTCCTTCGCGGAGCCGGTGCCTGACTCCAGCCAGACGAATCCGAAGAGGACGAGGGCCGCCGCCACGAGCAGGAGCGCCAGACCCGCGTCCTGAGGCGAGAGTGCGGCCCAGGCGCCGGCTGCGAAAGCCAGGGCGGCAACGCCCAGGAGCACGACCCTAGGCATGGACGGGCGCCCGCTCCGGCACTGTCGTGACGACCCTGTCGGCGACCTCCGCCGCGAAGACGAGGTCGTGGGTGACGACGAGCGTCGCGCGCTCCTCGGCCTCCGAACGGAGCAGCGCCGCCAGCTCGAGCTTACGCTCGGGATCCATGCCGCGGGTCGGCTCGTCGAGGACGAGCAGTTCGGGCTCGGTCACGAGCACCGCCGCGAGCCCGAGCCGTTCCCGCTCGCCGCTGGACAGGTCACGCGGATGCCGGGCGTCGAAGCCGCCGAGCCCGACGAGCGCGAGAGCAGCACGCGCGCGCCCGAGGTCACCGCCGACACCAAGAGCGACCTCCTCGTCCACACGCTCCGCGACGACGTAGCGGCCGGGATCCTGGCTCAGATACGCGGCCCGCCCGCGGCGGAAGATCTCCCCTTCCGACGGCTCGAGCAGACCCGCTGCGAGCTTGGCGAGCGTCGTCTTCCCGGAGCCGTTCGGGCCACGCAACGCCACGATCTCGCCGCGGCCGAGCTCGAGATCCGGCACCCGGACAAGCCGGTCGCCGTACGCATGGGCGGCGACACGGAGCTCGCAGACAACGTCACCGTCACCAGCGCCGTCCGCAATGCCGGGCTCGTGCACGACAAACGCGGGGTGCTCACGCGCCAACCAGGGCAAGGCCTCGGCCTGTGGCGCGTCGATCGCGATCCTCCCGCCCTCCATGAAGACGACGCGATCGCAGCGCTCCAGAGGCAGAGCCGGCCGCTGCTCGGAGACCACGACCGCGCACCCGAGTGTGGTGGCGAGGTCGAGCAGCGCCTCCGCCGCCTCGGGATCGAGCTGCGACGTCGGCTCGTCGAGCAGGAGCAACTGCGGACGGAGGGCGAGCGCCGATGCGACACAGACTCGCTGGAGTTCGCCGGCGGAAAGCTCGTGGGTCTTCCGGCCTATGAGGTGACCGGCGCCCAAGGATTGGAGCGCCTCGAGGACGCGAGCCTCGATCTCCAGAGGCGGCACGCCGAGGTTCTCGAGACCGAACTGGAGCTCGTACTCGACGCCGGTCATCACGACCTGGTCCTCCGGGTCCTGGAAGACGCTCGCGACTGTCCCGGCCAGGTCGCTCGGCCGCGTCGTCCTCGTGTCCTGCCCACCGACCTCGACGCA